>JAGCVY010000086.1 GCA_017962105.1 Lachnospiraceae bacterium | reverse complement strand
GGACATTTACTGCGAGGATGAGAGCGGCAACAAGACGACCATTTCGGCAACGCGGCTGTATCCCGGGCCGGACGACAACATGAGATTCGGTGGCGAGGGCGAGGGCGTCCACTGCATCACGGCGTGCCCCTGGGAGGCCGGAAAATGGTACCGCATGAAGCTGGAGTGCGGCACGAACGAGGAGACCGGCAACACCACGATCGCGCAGTGGATCAAGGATTTGTCGACCGGGGAGTGGACCATGATCAGCAAGTACGATCTGGGCGTAAAGAACGTGGCCTTCACGGGGGACAACGCCATTTTCCTCGAGAATTTCGGACCCGCGACCGCGGGCGAGGTGCGGACCATGGAGGTGAAAAATGCCCGCGTCCGCGCGGAGAACGGCAGCTGGGTGCCTGTGAAATCCGGCGTCTTTATGCTCGGTTACGAGCATGCCGGCAGCTACAAGTACGGCACCGAGGGTGACACGTTCTGGATGATCACCACCGGCGTTACCGGCAAGGCGGGTGAGCCGCAGCAGCCGATCATGCTGACGGTTCCGGGCGGCGAAGAAGGGGAGCCGTAAGGAAACAATGAGTTGACGGGCGCTTCCGGGAGACCGGAGGCGCTCTTTTGTTTTGGCGAGCTGGAACAACTGCCCGCTTGCGCAATTAAGATTTACTCAAACAGTAAATAAGGTTGACAATTTCAAAAAACCATGCTATATTATCACCAAGCAGCGTTCTGCTGCCGATGCGAACAAGGAAGTGTAAAAGAAAGCAGGGGGTAATATACCATGAAGAAAACAAGTATGTTTTTGCTGCTGTTGGCTGTTCTGACGATGTTCTGCTTCACCGCGTGCGGCGCAAGCGATGACGATGGCTCATCGAAGAAGGACGACACAACCAATACGACGCAGGAGACCGGCGATAAGAAGCCGGCGGGAACCACTGAGGATATGACACCGACAGGCACGGAAGGAACGACCCAGACGACAGCCGAGAAGATTCCTGCAGTCAAGAGTGCTACGGTATTTACGGATTACAGCGGAAAGTCGGCTGATGAAATCGCAGCCAACATTCAGGCTATCCGCACGATCGCCGCAAGCGATACGATGGAAAACTACGCAGACAGATTTGACTTTGCTCCGGCCTCCGTCAAGATTGAAAAGGAATACACCCACATCGGTGAGTATTTCTGGACCTCCGGCAAGGGGGGTTCGAAGGAGTGTGCAAGCCTTATCTCAATCCGTTCCATGACCAAGGATGACAGCACATTCGCGTTAGATGATGGCAGCTGGGCGGACATCACGATTTATTTTACGAACGAAACCACAGCGAAAGCAGTGTATGAGAAGGTTTACGGCTTCCTCAACGCGGAATGGGGAATGACCAAGGACGACGGCACTTTTGAGTGCTGGGGTCCTACCAGCGACAAACGTGAGGCAGACGATTGGACCACCTGCTTCGGTGCCCGTCACATTGAACTTGTATGGCCGAACGATATCAATCCCAGCTATAAGATGAATATCCAGATCGACTTAAGAGCCGCTAACGAGTAAGCGTAGCGGTTTATAATCAGCAATACAGAGAACAGGCCTCAAGGGGCCTGTTCTTTTTTATGATTACCTGTTATATCAACATGGTAATAGATATATAAAAATGTTCATTGTGTCAGCTGCCTACTGTGTTATCAGCAGACAGCTGATCTTCCATTTAGGGCGTTTTGTATACACAAAAACATGTATTATAACGCCAAATCCTATAGACAGTTTTATTCGTTTTATGCTACAATGAACCATTCCGTCCTTTGACGGGAAATATATTATATAAGGGGTAGGAAAGTGATGCGGAAAGCAAAACAGTTTTTGGGTGTAATGCTGGCTATCATGATGGTATTCGGTTATTTGTTGCCATTGACAGCAGAAGCATCCGCCGTGGATTGTTCGGGTTTTGAGTGTGAAGACCACGAGCATCACGATCACGATGTATTGGAGCAGTGTGACGGAGATCACACAGAATGTGGGGAGCATGACGAGTGCGACCTTATCGATTGTGCGGATTGTTCAGATGACGCACATTGTGATTGCGAAGAAGGCTTTGCGAGTTCATCAAGTACGAGCAAAAGCATCCTTAAGCAGCAGGCAGCTTGCAATCATACCTACGCATGGGTAAACACAAAGAATCCGACCTGTACTGCTAAGGGAACAAAGCAGTACAGGTGTACTAAATGTAACGCGCAGTATTACAACTCGCCGACGTTGTCGGTTGATGCACTTGGTCACAACTGGACAACCGTGACAACGAAACAGCCGACATGTGGAACGTCGGGTGCCTATGTAACCAAATGTTCGCGTTGTGGTGCCGGTTCGCAAAATGGTAACGGTTATATTTCCGCTACAGGAAAGCATAATTGGGTCCTGACCGGAACAACAAACGCTACATGTACAGCAAATGGTGCTAAGAACTATAAGTGTTCTGTTTGTGGCCAAACGAAAAGTGACACCCTTAATGCGCTCGGTCATAACTGGGATCGGAGCGAGGCAACCTGTACGGCACCCAAGAAATGTACAAGATGCGGTACAGTTGCACAAAACGCATTAGGTCACAGTTGGGATCGCTCTGCAGCAACCTGTACAGCAGGCCAAAAGTGTACACGGTGCGGCGCAGGCGGACAGGCGGCATTAGGCCATAATTGGAATCGCAGTGCAGCAACCTGTACCGACGCCAAGTCTTGTACGAGGTGCGGAACGGTAGCGGAATCTGCAAAGGGTCACAGTTGGGATCGAACCTCTGCGACTTGTACAATGGCGAAAAAGTGTACAAGATGTGGCACAGTGGGTCAGTCGCCCCTCGGTCACAATTGGAACCGTACTGCCGCAACCTGTACAGAGGCTAAAGTATGTACGAGATGTAATACCACAGGAGAGAATGCCAAGGGTCATTCCTGGGATCGTACCTCTGCGACATGTACCGCTGACAAGAAGTGTAAGACCTGTGGTGCAGTCGGAGAAAAGGCGCTGGGGCATAATTATCAGCAGGTAACAACACTAAATCCGACATGTGGCGCTCAGGGTACCTATGTTACGAAATGTACCAGATGTGGTGCAGGAGCGCAAAATGGTAATGGCTACATTACGCCAACCGGCAAGCATAACTGGGTCCTGACCGGAACAACAAACGCCACATGTACAGCAAATGGCGCTAAGAATTATAAGTGTTCTGTTTGTGGCCAAACGAAAAGTGACACCCTCAATGCGCTCGGTCACAACTGGGATCGAAGCGAGGCAACCTGTACAGCGCCTAAGAAGTGTACAAGATGTGGTACTGTTGCACAAAACGCATTAGGCCACAATTGGGATCGCAGCGCAGCGACCTGTACAGCAGGCCAAAAGTGTACTCGGTGTGGTGCAGGCGGACAGGCAGCGTTAGGTCACAATTGGAACCGCACCGCTGCAACCTGTACCGATGCCAAGTCTTGTACGAGGTGCGGGACTGTAGCGGAATCTGCGAAGGGTCACAGCTGGGATCGGACTGCTGCAACATGTACTGTAGCGAAGAAGTGTAATACCTGTGGTACAGTCGGTCAGTCGCCGCTCGGTCACAATTGGAACCGCACCGCTGCAACCTGTACAGAGGCTAAAGTATGTACGAGATGTAATACTACAGGAGAGAACGCCAAGGGTCATTCCTGGGATCGTACTTCTGCGACATGTACCGCTGACAAAAAGTGCAAGACTTGTGGTGCAGTCGGGGAAAAGGCGCTCGGCCATAATTACAAGACGGAAACGACTCAGCAGCCGACTTGTGGGGAGCAGGGAATCTACGTAACAAAGTGTACTCGTTGCGGTGCCGGGGCACAGAACGGTAACGGGTATATTTCGGCTACCGGAGAACATACGTGGAAATATACAAGCACAACGAATCCTACATGTACATCTGACGGATATAAGCTCTATACATGTACGGGTTGTTCTCAAACCAAAACTGAGAAAATTGATAAACTCGGTCACAACTATAAGCAGGAGACAATTGAACAGCCTACCTGCGGTACGCGCGGCACATATGTGACTAAGTGTTCTCGCTGTGGAGATGTGACACAGAATGGTAATGGATACATCACACCGACAGGGAACCATAAGTGGGATATCGACAAGGCAACGTGTACAAGAGGTCAAAAGTGTACAGTATGCGGAGATGATGGCGAACAGGCCAAGGGTCATAGATGGAATCCAGATGAGGAAATCTGTACCAAAGGAAAATATTGTCTGGATTGCGAATATGAAGCACAAAAGGCTACGGGGCATGTCTATTCCAAAGAAGCGACCTGTACTGAGGCAAAAATATGTGACAAGTGTCACTATATTGCACAGGAAGCACTTGGACATAAGTGGAAAACCATCCTTACAGCTGTAGGCGTTAGTAGCAGCAATTCACGTGGTATCTATGAGAAATCCATGAGTGGTAGAAATAGAGTGGGTGCTTCCTCTCTTGACGACTTAAGCGGGAAGAAATTTGAGTGTGAACATTGTCAGAAAACGGCTGATTTTTCTGAGATTCAGGCAAATGGTGATCACAATTGGATTTTAGATGATGAAACCGAACCAACATGTACTACTCCTGGTTATATTAAATATCATTGTAGTAAATGTACAGACACATTGATTGTTGAGCGTCCTGAACTGGGGCATATCTGCACATGGAAATCGACAGATGAGCCTACTTGTATCACGCCTGGAATGCGTGAATACTCTTGCGACCGCGATTCTTGTCGATATGTCGCAGCAAGGCAAGAAATACCTGGTGGTCACAACTGGAATAATGCGATGCCGACATGCACAGAGGACAAAATATGTTCTGTGTGTGGACTTGTCGAGGGTAAGGCATTGGGGCATGATTTCCAAACAGTAGTTATTCAAGAGCCGACTTGCACTGAAAAAGGGACATATGTTACCAAATGTATTCGTTGCAATCTTGGGCAAAAGGACGGAAATGGTTACATTACTCCAAACGGACACAAATGGGTATCTCAAGGATATAATACTGAACAGTATCCGTGCAGCAAGTGGGAAAACTTCCGTTGTTCCTCCTGTGGAGAAAAGAAGAGGGTGCCTTGTGAAGGATTAGAAGAACATGTTTGGGAACCGGAAGAAATATTGTCAATCCCCACGCTCAGCAAGGACGGTGAAGTGCGTGATAAATGTACAGTATGCAATCATAAAGAAAAGCACCCCTTACAATTGGATATAAAAGTATATTTTTACTTTGATGAAAATGATTCCTTCCCTTCGATAAGACGGTATTCGTCAGGAAACGATCTGCTTGGATTTGATTTGCCTTCTGACCCAGATGTAAATATCAGATTCAAAGGATGGAAACTTGCATTTGAGGGCGATAACGGTTTTACAACAGGGGAAAAGATTTATACTGGAAAGGATATAATTCGGGATGTTTTAGGGAACATTTCCCTTGGGGATCAAATATCATATAAACTGATTACTGACTCGGAGGGAAATACGTATATCGAGAATAATGTTTTTACATTCAAACTAGTTGCAGTATGGGAATATTCTCCGTCTTTCAAGAATCTTGATTACACAGCTGGTCTTTCAGATCATTTTGTACAGGCACGCGATCCCGAAGGAAATCTAATGTATGGAGCGAGTCAAAGCACTATAACAAAGGATGAGGATTTTCAAGAACAGTTACGAGGAATAATCGAAAGACGCGTAGAAATTGAGATGAATAATTCGTTTGGAAATCATTTGTTTTGGGAAGAATTCTTATGTGCGGACAGCGTTGACGAACTCATAAATATGAGATTAAAGACACTCGAAGGCGGTATATGTGGACTAGAATCTGCAATTAATGTTTATTTGTATCTTGAAGAGAATGGTAGAACAGCATCGCATGAACATATTAAACATTTGATATTACAGTATTTAAGTGAAGAAAATGACAATTTTGATTGGCTAGTTCGGTATATGGCTGACGGTGACGGGTGGCCCAGTGTCGTCCATTTTCTGGAGCAAAACTTAAGCGACTCTTTCACTGTTTCTTCGGCGGGAATACTAAACACGGGTCTTGGTGAAGATTTCACCCCTGAGTTGACTCTGCTCAATGTAAAGAACATGCTTAATGAGGGTATCCCGGTTATTATGGCATTCCACTCTGAGGATGAGGAACTTGTCATATATGAAGAAAAAAATGGTCAGTTAGTGAAATATGATACTGTTGGAAGCCACTATTTCGTGGTAACTGCAGTGTATGAGAGTCCTGACAGAACAAGAATATATCTACGTATAGCTTCTTGGGGAACAGCATACGTTATTGATTGGAACGAGTATGTATCAAAAGCAAATAAAGGGAAAGGGCGTTTTGGGTGTGCATATATTCCGATTTCTAAGAAAGAATAGCTTTGGGTATTTATATTTCACTTAATTCCTGAGTAACCCTATATCAATCAATACAATCATATAAAATGTTTGTCACTGGGGAAGACGCGTTATTGGACGCGTCTTTCCTTATTTGGCCGTCGCTTTTATCGTTTAAGTTGTGTTGTATATAGAATAAACAGAACAAACACATAATTACATTGATGGGAAGACATATAAACCCACTGTTATCCCCCTTGCATAAACTCCCCTTCCCCGCCTTGAAAACGTGTTGCGGATGTGCTATACTTGCTCCATTGAGCATAAGCTGCGGCTTATCATTGAAAGTGTTAAGTGAATAAAGGTGAAAGTGAGGTTGTACCAGCATGAAAAGAAGACCGTGGAAATCTTTTCGTAAAGGATTATGCATACTGCAGACAGTATGCCTGTTGGTCATGATGGTATCTCCGGCGTTGGCGGATGAACCTGACAGTACGGATCCGTATTACCAGAGCTTTTCCGGTGGCGAGGAGGATGACTCCCACAGTGCGGAAAATACTCCCCTCGGAGATCTGATACTCCCGGCGGATTATCCATTTCCTGAGGAGTATGGTAAGCTCGGCGCTCTTGTCCTTCGATTTGAGGATAAAAAGGGCGGCGGGTCCGTGAAAATGAAAACCGGTGTGTTGTCTGTTGAACATCAGGGAGGATCCGGCGCAGTTGTCCTGATGGACGACAAGTCCAAACTGAATCTGAGTACAGAATCCATCAACTCTCAAGGTGCAGGTGTCTATGCTAAGTTGAATGAATCATCCACGATGGATTTGGTTGTGGACGGCGATATTCATGCAAAACGCGGATGCGGTATCGCGGCCCAGACAGACGAAGAATCATCCGTAAAAGTGAATGTCTCAGGTTCCGTGAAAACGGAAGGCGGAGAGGGCTTAGACCTTGTCCTCGGCGGCTTTGAGAATGATGAACCGGTATGTAAAGCTGACGTAACGATCGGGGGAACCCTGACATCCACCGAAGAGGCGGTATATGTCCATAACAACGTGAACGGACAAGCGACCATCAATGTCGGAACCGATAAAACGATTGAAAATGCAGGCAGGATCACATCCACCAAAGGAGACGCGATCTTCCTCCAGACGATTGCGGGGTCGTCGATCAAACTCACCGCCGGTGATGTATACGGCGCAGGCAATTCGTCAAACATCCGTGCGGTCGCAGAAGGGGATAAATCCTCTGTAAAAATGAAGGTCGGCAATGTGACGGGCAGAGGGTGTGCCAACGGTGTGTCGGCAACCGCAGGGCATGCCGGCAGTACGGTTACGATTGATGCAGACGATATTGTCGCAGGTATCTTCGGGGTCATCGTGGACACGGATTCCCGTTATGATTACGGCAATGTGGAAGACGGCAGTTGTTACAGTTCCGGTGGAACTCTGACCGTCAATGTAAAGACTGTAGAAGGTGGAGATGGCGGGATTTTTGCCACTGCGGACGGCGGAACCCTTATCGTGAACAGTAAAGCCGTGCAAGCCGGAGACAACGGTTACGGAGTGAGCGTAACGACAGAAGGAACTGACGCGGAACAGGGTGCCACGGTGACAGTGGACGGAACCGTGACGGCCGGTGAGACCGGCATCTCTGTGGGTTCAAGCGACGAAGAATACAGGGGCCTGCGTTACGAGAACGGCAATGACATTCAAATCAATCCGGATGATCCCCATGAAAACTGGTGGGAAAAGATGCGGATTGATGAGACCGGCTATTTTGTGTTGGTTCCCGTCGATACGGCGGATGGTATTGAGTGGGAGAAGTACCTCTGGTATCCTAAAGATAATCCTCTGTATAAGGATTACAGTGAAGAAGATATCGCCAATTATCAGGAATTTGACGAAGTCTTTGGCTGGGTGGAATGGGAACAGGCGGAAATCACCACGAAATCCGCGAACTACGCTAAGGTGTCGACCGGAGCGGTCAAGGCCGGACTCTATGGTGTCCAGGCGAACAATAACGGCGGCGACTTCACGATCAAGGTCGACGGTGATGTAACTGTAGCCGGTCCGGAAACCTATGTGGACGACTGGACCGGATACACACATTTCAACAAGGCACAGGGTATTTCGGCAATCAACACGGCCGGTACTACCTCAATCCTGATCAACGGCGGCCTCAGCGTTTCCTCCACCATTGTCGAGACCGATGGGGACGAGACAACCGATGGGGACGAGACAACCGATGAAAACGACGAGGAAGAGGATGCCCGGTATTACGGAGACGGTGTGATAATCGGTAATGGCGCAGGCAAGATTGACATTACCATCAACGGCGACGTGCACGCGGAAGAAGGAACAGCCGTTACGATTGAAAGAAAACAATATCCCTCTGAAGGATTTGACAAAAACAACGGTGAAGCAGTCCTGAACATCGACGGCGATGTGCTTGCGGAACATGGAATCGACGCTGGGATCAGCGGTGACGGGGACGGCTGCGTTGCGATCAATATCAGCGGGAATCTGGCTACGTCAGTAACCGGAATAAGCCTTGGAAGTAATGAATTCGAAGAGTGGACCGGCGACATGGAAGACGAGGATGATGCTGCTGTTGGTTTTGACCCTGTGTTCGATAATCGCAGTGGCGGCGGTATCAATCCCGCTCCGGCTGACCGTGGGCCTGCAGTCGACATCCTTGTGCAGGAGGTCATTTCGGGACTCACCCCGATTCTAGTGGCAAACAAAGAGACAGTCAATCGCTTTAACATCACGACATGGGCGATAGTTCCGAACGAGAATAACCAGATTACGTCCGATTTCGATGGCAATTCGGTAGAGTCGCTCGAAGAGACCATCCGTTATATCATCAAGACAGAGGACAACAAGCTCGGAACGCTGGTCGTCACCGGAACCGGACTTGAGACCAAGAAAACACCTTCGGGAGATACGCTTCTTGTTGCAAAGCAGGACACCTTCCTTCGCGTGGACGTTCAGCCGGCGGAAGGAAAGGAACTTTCCAATGTCGTCATCCGAAACGGAGTCGATACCAGAATCGAACTGGAGAAAGACGAGGAGGGATACTTCATCGAGGTTCCGTGGGCCGGTGGCGTTTATCTGAGCTTTACCGCGGACTCCGATGACGATGAAGAGGAGGCAACCTACTGGTTTGTCGATCCGCAGACCTCCTGGACGAAGGGCAGCGGCGAACCGGCGGTATTTACCGTCAAGAGAAGCATCGATGACGAGAACTGCATCAACTACTTCGACAGCCTTGCATTTGGCGGCGATGTCCTTGTCAGAGATCAGGACTATACGGCAGTGAAGGGCAGCACCGTACTCACCATCTCGGCAGAGACTTTGGAGAAGTATGAGCCCGGCGACTACACGGTGGCACCCACGTTTGAGGAAAATAAAACCATCGAGACGACCCTGACCATCAAGGCCGTGGAGGAGACCAAGCCGGAGGAACCGGAAGAGACGAAGCCGGAGGATCCCGAGGAGACGAAGCCGGAGGAGCCGGAAGAGACCAAGCCGGAGGAGCCCGAGGAGACCAAACCGGACGAACCCGAGGAGACCAAGCCCGAGGAGCCTGAGGAGACCAAGCCGGAAGAGCCCGAGGAAACCAAGCCTGAGGAGCCGGAAGAGACGAAGCCGGACGAGCCGGAAGAAACCAAACCGGAGGAGCCGGAAGAGACGAAACCGGACGAGCCCGAGGAGACCAAGCCCGACGAACCCGAGGAACCCGAGCCTGCACCGGAGGAACCGGACAATCCTAAGCAGGAGCAGCCTACGGAGCAGACGGACGGTCCGAACACCTCGGATACGATCGTTCTCCCGGTGCTGGTTGCGCTGATGATTCTTTCCGGCGCGGCAGCAGTGGGATTCCTTGAGTGGCGGCAGAGAGTGCGCCGGTAAGACGGAAACTCTGAACCGACTCAGAAAGAACAAGTAAACAACAAGTAAATAACAATCAAAGGAACAGGCCTTGCGGGGCCTGTTCTTTTTGCGGCGTGGTCGGAAATCTTTGCGGGGCCAAACCACAACATATTCAATCTTGAGGGTGACCACTGGCAAATGGGGTGGAGATCCGCTCCCTTAGCAGTTCAACCGCGCAGGCCAGCAGCAGAAGCGACACGCCGATGATGCCGTAGACGAGGGACCATCCGCTGTCGGTGCCGTAGATTTGGATGACGCCGGTGAAGAGGGAGCCCACGGTCAGGACGGCGATGCCGTCGCGCCAGAGCTTTCTGGCGGCGCCGCAGATGTAAGGAGGTCGTTTCGCGCAGGAGAAGAGAAGCGCCGGAAGAGCGCCGAGCACCAGCGGTACGGCAAATGCGTAGATCATGTAGTAGGAGTACACCCCGAAGCTGAAATGCTCGTAGATCGCACCGAACAGGGCGAGCCCGAGGGCGATCAACACGTAGTTTCGGGCGATCGAAGTGTAGTGCGTCCGAAGCCCGGCTGCGCCGGCCTTGGTTTCATTAGTTGCGATAACCGATGCAGACAATGTCGCTCACGCTCCTTTCGCTGGTGTTCCGGCCGTTGGTGGTCGGATTGTTGATGACTTCCCCGAGGAAAACCATGGTGGAGGAACCGCCGCCGTCGAGGTTCTATGCGGTCTCGGCGCCGAGGCTTTGCAGGAACTCGGCGAGCTCGTACAGCGTGAGGCCGTCATTTTCACTGGTGCGGCCGTCGCTCACGACGAAGAGGTAATGGTTCTCGCCGACCTGGGCGATCGCCGTGCGGGGGTTGGAGGCCATGGCACGGCCCACCTCTTCGCGGGCTGATACGGTGATCTCTCCATTTTCCAAAAGACCGGGACCGAAGGACCAGACCTGCACGGCGCCGTCGTCCAGGAGCTCCTGTGCGGAAATCTTGGATTCGTAAAAGATCTCCATGTGGCCGTCCTTGTAGATCGCGAGGTCCTCATTGTTCGACGAGGATTTGCGGTAGAGGGCGCCGTTGCGGATCACGTAGCCGTTGTTCCGCGCCCCGTAGAAGTCGCCGTTGATGGCCAGAATTGCGTTCGTGCGTTCTGCGGTGGTCGAGGTCGACTCCTTGATGTTCCTGCCGTATTTGTCCTTCGCAAAGGCAGCGTACAGGTACTCGGGCGAGGAGACGGTCACGTCTGCCACATAGACGTTGGTGTCGCAGACGCGGTACTCGGTAATGGTTATGGAAATGTTGTTGTCGCGGTAGGAAGTGTCGGTGATGACGGGTTCCGACAAGTCAGAATTGCCCGAATTGCCTGAATCGTCTGAGTTGTTGGAATTTCCGAAATTGCCCGACGGATCGGAAGGATCGGTGTCGGAACGGTTGGAATTCGCATCTGTTGTCACCGCGGTTGTGGGCGTCACGATGGCGTCGCCGTACTCATGAGGAATCACGAATACATCCAAAAGGGTGTATCCGGTGAAAAGCGTCAACAGGATAGCGGCGATAAGGCCGTGATGTTTGGAAAACAGGGACTTCATGATTGCCTCCAAAGTGTTCTAAGCAAATATCACCACATTTGCCGGAAAATGGCAATGCGATTCACAGTTTCTTGCGAAAGATTCCTCAGACATTCCACATAGGACAAGCGGGCATGTTGGGTGATCATATGAATACAAATACGGCGGATGCCTCATGATCGGGGCATCCGCCATTCTTTTGCGTTTAACTGTAATTTTGTTCAAGCGTTACTGCTCAATTACTTCGCTCTCGCACGTTTCCTGATGTAAACCACAATCGCGCCGAACCCGGAAAGTCCTGCGAACAGGAGAACGATCCAAAGCACAGGGCCGTTGTCTGCGGTTGTCGGAGACTGCGCAGGCTCAGGAGCGGGAGACGGGACAGGATCCGTAGCAGGAGCGGGAACCGGGGTCTTCGGTGTAGCAGTGAATACCGCGATCAATACGGTCTCGCCCGTTACCGCGGAAATCTCCTGATCCCATCCGGCAAATGTATAAATGTTCTCATCATCCTCCGGTTTGGTCGGAGCCTCTCCGGTATATTCGGGTGTTTCCCCGTAGGCAACCGTCACGGTCTGGAGAATCGTTCCGTCTGCGTTTTTGAAGGTTACGGTGTACTTGTTTGTCTCTGTGGTGTAGGCCGCCTTGTAGGTCGCGTCACCGGTGACAGCCGTGATCTCCGGAGTCCATCCTGCGAAGATGTAGGTGTACTGTGCGGTTGCAGCCTTGGTCGGCTCAGCGTGAGTCGGGGTCTGGCCGTACTCGACGGTGGTTCTGTCAATCTCGGTTCCGTCGTCCTGCTGCCAGATGATCGTGTAGCTGTTCTTGCTCTCCGTGTACTTGGCCTTGTAGGTCGCTTCCCCGGTAACAGTAGAGATTTCCGTGGTCCATCCCGCAAAGGTGTATGTGAACTCTGCGGTTGCAGCCTTGGTAGGGGTATCACCCTTGAATTCCGGCTTCTCGCCGTAGGCAACATCGCTACTTTGAAGTACGGTTCCGTCTTCATCGGTGAACTTGATCGTATATTTTCTTGCTTCCTTCGTATACGTCGCAGTGTAGGTCGCGTCCTTGGTCACAGCGGTAATCTCCGGAGTCCAGCCTGCGAAGGTGTAGGTGTACTGCGTATCAGCCGCCTTGGTCGGAGTATCGCCCGCAAAGGAAGGCTTCTCGCCGTAAGGTACGCTGCTGCTCTGAAGCTCGGCTCCGTCCTCGTTTACGAACTTGACGATATACTCTTTCGTTTTGCTTTCGTACGTCGCCTTGTAGGTCGCGTCCTTGGTCACAGCGGTGATCTCGGGATCCCAGCCGGCAAAGGTATAGGTGTACTGATTATCAGCCGCTTTAGTCGGAGTCTCGCCAGCGTAGGAAGGCTTGTCGCCGTAAGGTACGCTGGTGCTCTGAAGCTCGGTTCCGTCTTCGTCTGTGAACTTGACGGTATACTCAATCTTCTTAAGTTCAACACTTAAGTATATTCCGCCGCCCTTGGGCACGATGATATAGTAGTTGCCATCTTCATCCTTGGAAAGCTCCTTCTTTTCGTCGACTCCGTTGTAGGCGGCAGCAATCTCATATCCCTCGTCAAGATCTGCAGCCAGAATAATCTTGTCGCCCTCGTGTGCAACGTCGAAATCATAGCTCTGGGAAAGGGACTTACCGTCTTTGTCTACGGCTTTAATTGAGCCGCCCTCGTCGGGCTTTTCGACGTTTACGATGTACATGATCTGCTTTTCAAAATCGCTAGCCAAGGTGTTGTCAGCCTCCGGAACACCGCCGACATCAGGCAGGTCGCGGGTAGTCGCTTGTGCTTCTACAACATTTCCCTTGTCGTTCACCTGAATCTTCCATACGGTAAGCTTCGGCATGGTGGTTATGTTTTCCTTGGCATAGCGGCTCTTGCGAATTAATACACCGGCAGTTTCCGCCTGAATTTCATTTTCAACGAGAATGTTGATGTCCGTATCCTCGCCCAAAGTATCTAATCCGATACCGATGCCATCGGAAAATACGTTCCCGTGCACCAATATTTCGCTTTTGCCTGGAACAAACGGTAAGAAGACTTCATCTGCATACTCTTCCCGGAGCGTTGTGATACCCACTGCACGTCTGATCGGCGATCTTACCGTAACATCGCCGGTAACATCGACCGACAGGGTTTCCCCGAAATTGCCAAATTTTATGCCCTGACTCGATGGGTGGGTATCAGGGTTGGTTCCGGTTGAGACAGCGGTGATGCCTTTGCCAACGGTTACGGACAGTTTGCCGCCTTTGTTTCTGCCGGTCTCGGGATTTATAACGGTTTTATCGGTATCGTAGTCACGGAATTCCAATGTTTGGAGACTCAAGCCATTGACAGCTTCTCCGGTGGCGGACACACCACCAGCTACATCAAGAGTTGTCACATCTCTTGTTTGGGCAATCACACCCGCGGTCTGATTATCACATTCGGCGGTTACATTTCCTCCTACTTTAATGCTCTCATCGTAGAAACTTGATACGCCAATGGCGAAGCCGGCATCTTCCTGGACCGTTGCCGTGACGTTCCCTCCTACATCAACGATTCCGCACTGGGAGTCGATTCCGTATGCAAACATTTTGCTTTCCACGGAAACATTACCCGAAACTTTAGTCGTTGCTATTTCGCCACCCAAGCTTTTTTTTCCATACGTTCCAAGACCTATTGCTGCATTACCCTTTGCAGAAACATTTCCGGTAATTGCTGCAGTTGCTTTACCGAAGCCTGATTCTGTATATACTGCCCATGTGTTCCAATAGCCGTCGGTTATGTAAGTTAGGGTAACATTACCAACAACTGTTGCGGACGCAGTTTTGTCTTCGACACCATCGTGCGTGAACGCACTTACATCAACTGCGCGACTCGAGCTGTTCACTTTTACATCCGCCTTGACGGTAACATGTTGGCTTTGTCCTTCGCCAAATCCTGCGGAAACTGTTTCCGTTATCTCATCAGCCAATGCCGCGCCGGTGAAGCAGTTGATGACAAGCAGCGCCGATAAGATCACTGCTGCCGTACGTTTTAACACTTTCTTTTTCATAAGCCGTATCCTCGTCTTTCCTTTCTGATTAGTTTGAGTCGGTTACAACTAATAAACTCATCCTTCATTTTACTATGGATTGCCTCACTTATCAAGAGTTATGATGCTCCCATATGTGACCGCAGTCATATCGATTTATGACCGGCGTCACTGTTCCCGGCGGCCGGATTGTTGTACTCTGAAGACAGCTTAGACAGGGAGGACGGCAGGCAATGAAACAGATTCGGAAAATGATCCTGATGGCATTGGTTTTGGCAGCGGCGGTGCTGTTTACGGCGTGCGGCAGTCCGTACAGCACACATTTTTCGGCGACGGTGCTGGTGCACTCCAATGACTCCGACTCCGCCTCAATGAGCTTCAGCACCTTCAAGGGGACGATGGTCTTCAAGGTGAAGTCCACCGATGGGGACAGCGCCATCCGCTACTCCGGGAGCCTCAAATCGGGCAGCATCACGGTGTACTACGACAACGCCGGAACCAAGGAGGAATGGTTCACCCTGCAGGCGGGAGAGACCGTGGAGGGCACCCTCGGCAGCCCCGGCGAAGGAAAGGTCTACATTATCGTGGAGACCGACGGAAAATGCGAGGAGGGGAAGCTTGAGTTTGAGGTGGAATGAACAATTACAGCTGTGGGCAAAGGGCGATCCCGGGAGACCGGGAGCGCCCTTTTGTGTATTATTGAAACGAGATGGAGACACAAAAAGGATAATATCTACAAGTTTTACGGACGGTGGTACTATTTGTTACAAACAGTAAACAATCGCGCGACTTCTTGCAAGAGGTTTTGCGGATAAAAGGGAAACAGCTAAATGATGGATTTTCAGAGAGGATTAGGGCAGATAATAAGATATGCAGGAACACTCATAATACTACATTAGGAGAAAAATGACATGGCTCTTTTTTCATAACATCGAGGATAGTATAATAAACTTTTTGATGTTGATTGTGGAATGTGACCATTGAAAACACTGCAAATATATGAAAGTCGACTTGCATTTTAGCTGTATTTGTGAGATAATGCTAAAAATGGTTACAGGATCACTAAAAAGGATGCTTACGAAGATCGCCGGTTTTTTTATAACGAAAATTTCGTTATTCTTTGAGAGAAATCCTTAAGTATCTTTTGACTATCAAATAACAGAATTCGACACCAAATTGCGAATGCAATGAGAGGTATAAAAGAAAAATCTTTCAAAGGAGATCATTATGTTAACAAGCAAAATCAACCCGTTGTCTATGAAACAACCGTCAAAAGCGTATTCTAACGGAATACTAGTCGATTTAGGGACCGCCAAAATGCTTTTTGTTACAGGCCAATTGGCACAGGATAACACTGGTGCCGTTGTCTTTCCAGAGGATTACGAAGGTCAAACAAGATTTATTTTTGGCCATATTGGAGAAATACTCTCTGATAGCGGAATGACCTTTGATGATGTAGTGAAAGCGCAAATATTTGTTAAAGACATTCGTAAGGCTTCGAGTGTCTCGGCTGTCCGGGATGAGTTCTTTTCTGTTTCAAAACCGGCAAGTACTATGGTGCAAGTTGGTGGTTTTGTTAAGGATGGATGCTGCGTTGAAATAGAGGTCATTGCTGTAAAATGACACCCCCCCCGATTAAGTATACAGTGCATCACATAAGCCTTAATGTTAAAAATATGGAACAATCTATGGCGTTTTATCAGCGGCTGGGTTTTCGTGAGTATTATACTTATAGCGATGATAATGTTTTGATTGAGCACCTGAAAAATCGTGAAATCATACTGGAACTCTTTTGCTACAAAACATTTAGCCAATATGTATATGAACCTTCAAGATTAAGCAAACATAGTGATATTATTGGGTACGAACATTTTTCTCTGGCTGTTGAAAGTATCCGCGAAGCGTATGATTCGCTTCAAGACTGTGTCGAAAGAGGTTCAACGATAACCATGGGGCGAACAGGAATCAAATATTTTTTTATTGTAGATCCGAATGGAAGCAGAATAGAGATTGTTGAAGACAAAAGGGGGGAGGCTAATGAACAGTAATAGGACCAAACGATTTCTTGGCAATTCCTTGGTATCAGCAATAATTGGTGCCATAATTGGATTTCTGGTTACAAGCCTAATTACTGATGTAGGAAAGGAAATTGAGTCGATACGAAGTGGCGTTATTTTGTTAGTTGCACTGTCCTGTTATGGCTTCATGGCGCTTGTTCTTTTTCGAATCGACAGTGAAGACGAGTTTAGAACAGAAGTTATGAAAACCATGTCTAACCCGCTGATTAAAATAGATGTTGAAGCCATCTCGGATTTTGCAACTTCTTTGGTAAAAAAGTCAAAATACGTCCGCGTTGTTGGCATGGCAAAACAGGACATTCTGTGTGATGCGGATCGGAAATCTGCTTCCAAGCGATATCTTACTAAACTGGAAGATATGCTGTCGAAGGATTCTGGTTCGGAAGTGGGATTCCAATATTATAGGGTATTGCCTAAGCAGGTTTCTGCGGAACTTCAAAAGCATATTTCGACATGCGAAAGTAATTCTGCTAGTCATAAGAAGAATAAATTTGCGGCAATTAATCCGGACAATGACTTTGATTTTTATATATCTTATCAAATATTTGATCAGTCAGATATGTTGTTAATTGTTGATAATCCGACAAAAATGGACAACAACAAGGACGATAATGCGTTGTGCTTTTGGACGCAGGATAAAGAGACAATAGAAGTCTTTACGAAAAGATTTGATTCGGCCTGGTCGCGACTTGGAAAGAAAAAATAACACTATATGAAAGGCATGTTTTTATGAAAAGAAATGTTGCTACGAAAAATAACATCCTGAAAAGAGCAGTGTATAGGAAAGCAATAAAAGTTTTCAATGTTGAGAAAAAAATACCTCAGGAAGACTTCGAATTTTTGCTAAAGACCGCACAGTACAGCCCTAGTTCATTCGGTTTGGAACCTTGGAATATTCTGGTCGTTCAGAACAAGGATTTGCGAGAAGAAATATCTGAGTTTGCTACAGGCGCCCAAAACCAGCTTAGGACAGCGAGCCATTTCGTGATTTTTACGGTGAAAAAGGATTTGGCACCCGAATCGGAATACTTTTATCATATAAACAGGGATATAAAAAAGTTGGATGAAGAGGCGCGCAAGAAATTCATTGATTCTTTCTCCGCTTTTCAGAAAGATAAATTGGATGTTTATGATGACAGAACTCGTTTAGATTGGGCAAAAAAACAAGCCTATATAGCTATGGGTTATATGATGCTGGCTGCTATACAGATAGGTATTGATTCATGTCCTATTGAGGGATTTTTTCCTGGGAAAGTGGAATCTGTGCTAGAAAAAAAAGGAGTTTTGGATACTAAAAGAGATAGAATTGCTGTAATGGTTGCATTTGGTTATAGGGACAAGAGTGTGTCTATACATAAAAAAACACGCAGAAAGTTGAATGAGATAGTCAAAGTAATTGATTAGAATTACTTGGCCTCGATAGGTGAGTGAATAAATGAACGGAAAGCAAATTAGATTGCGAAGGTTGTCAGCAAATAACAGATATCTAATTGTTCCAATGGATCATGGCGTTACTACAGATGATATAGGACCTTTATCTGATTTTCTGCATACAGCAGGAGAAATTATTAATGGTGGTGCTACTGCTATAATCGTTCACAAGGGGATGGTGTGTCACTTGCCCGTTTTGAATGATGTGGGATTAATAGTTCACATGTCTGCTAGCACAGAATTGTATAACGAAGTAAAAAAAGTCCTTGTTTGTAGCGTTAAAGAGGCTATTTCGTTGGGTGCAGATGCGGTCTCGGTGCACGTCAATCTTGGAAATGATTATGAGAAAGAAATGCTCGAAGACTTCTCAAAAGTTAGTTCGGATTGTAGGACTTACCAAATTCCTCTTCTGGCAATGATGTACATCAGAGACAATAACAACAAAGATATCAGTACTCCGCAGGATATACGGCATGCTATTAGGATTGCAACAGAACTTGGGGCAGATATCGTAAAAATCTCGGCTAAATGTGATTCTGAAACTCTTTCTGAAATTGTTAAAGACTCCCTGATCCCTGTCGTTGTGGCAGGAGGGGAAATTAAAGAAAAAGAGGCATTTTTGTGCCGCACAGAGCAGTATATGAAGAGCGGAATAGATGGTATTTGTTACGGCCGAAATGTGTTTTTTTCCAATAAAATCAAGAACTTTCTTTTTGATTTGAAAAAAGTAGTTATTTAAAAAGATGATCCCCAATAATGTAATTGAATTGTTGAAGTAGTCAAAAGCACCGAAAGATGTTTTTCCTTATTTGGAAGATAGTGCGTTCCTATACAAGGCGAGTCTAGCAAATGATTGATTGTCAGCGGAACGATAAGTGAACTTGTACGAAGAGTGTAACTAAATATGAGCGCCAGCTTATTGCTGGCGCTTTTCCCGTTATTATGGATTCTTTACGAACCGTGCAATATATTCTGCTCGGGATGCGAGTGATTCCACAATCCTAGCAGCGACTTCTTTTCCAGATGTTTGAAAGGTAAAGTCTAGTTCCGGTGCATGGACAGTGAATTTGCCGTTGATACAAACGGGCAGTCGTTTATTATTCTTGAAACGTCCATCAGGAGAACCATCGCGGTTTATATACCTCCATGTATAGTCGATGACCTCGGCATCTGGGGCCACAGGGTTATCTTCTATAAAATGGGTCGTAGAGGATTCTAACTGTAATTCATCATAGGAGTAGGTTATTAGTACGTTATCTCGTTGAATAATGATTCCGTTCGGGACAAACAGGATTATAAGTGACCAGGTATATAGGCGAAAAGTTGGAACACTAAATGTGGCATTCAATCCCAGTCCGGTTATTCCTTTTTGGTCGATATAGGCAATATCAAGATGTTCTCGATTAACGCTTTGATAGGCACCGGCATGATATTTTGTGTTTATATTCTCTGTCGCTTTTCCTTCAATCCAAAGTTGTGTGCCAGTGCAAAGATTGTGAAGATTGCTGAGAAAAGCAATCCACTCATCATTGGTCTTCTTGTCCATCACATATTGTATATATAAATGCTTAGAAGGCGCAAATAGCAAAAGAGGCGGGGCTATCAGCGCGGCCCAATATTGCAAAAAACCAATCAAAACAAGGGTGAAGAGAGCCCAAAACAGGAAAAAATATTTCCGAGATGACTGGTAGGCATAGAACTTATTGATTCCCAATAAATCGAGGGTCATATGACCAGAGCCTACTTCATGTCCACCGTTTTTGTAATGAATTCCCGTTTTGTCAAGGATAATTTGGGTCTGCATACAGGTCCTCCGGAAATAGTTATTCGTGAAAGCATAGTTCGTAATCGGAGTATTGAAACGACATCCTGAATAGTGTTGATAGTTAGAGATAATAATGTAACACATGATATATTAACAGTATAGCAAGGTTTTTCCCAAGTCCCGGCTTGTTCTTTTTATCATGATTTCATCGTGCAACCTGATTTATATCAGCACGATGTAAGAAAACACAGTGAGAAATATATACACATCTGGGATTAATCCTCCAATGACGTAGAAGTAACGGCTTCAGTGGAAGAAGAATCTGTATCTTGCTTATGGTTGATTTTCTCAATCTCTGTCATATAACCCGCTGTGATAATGCCGGCAGGCAGAGCAACAATTGCAATGCCGAAGATTGATGAAATCATTGTGATTACTCTTCCAATGGTTGAAACCGGATAGATGTCTCCATAACCAACGGTGGTTAACGAAACGGTTGCCCAATACATTGCATCAAAGAATCTTCGGAACGAGTCCGGTTCCACATTGAAGATTATTAAAGCCGAAACCAGGATATAGCCACCCGCAAGGCAGCATACGGCAATTAATGAGTCCTTGCTCGCGTGGAGGACGTTTCCGATAATTTCAAAGCTTTTGGAGTATCGCATGGCTTTAAAGACACGGAGTACACGCAATGCGCGTATCATACGAAGCACGCGCAATACCTTGAATCCACTGTTAATTACTGTAAGCGACGGTAGTATGGAGAGCAGGTCGATGATCGCCATCATGGAAAACGGGTATCGGGCAAATGATTTCCAGCTTCTTTCAGAGAACTTATAGTCTGCTGTTAACCAACGCAGTAAATAATCCAGAATGAAAACCGATACAGTTACCCTGTCTACAATCTTAAGAGTGGGGGTATCCACCTTGAAGGCAAGTGGAACCAGACTGGCGATTATCACCACTATCATGGAGTAGTCATAGATGGCGCTGGGGATATCGTTTCCCTCGGATTTTTCTATTATTTCATATATGCGTTTGCGACTCATGGGTTAGAGCCTCCGAATTTTGTTTTGTGGTTATTGGTTTACTTTGCACACTTTGAACATGGTCGGTATCCCATCGACTTGGCATTTTCCAAAGTTGTCGGGATAGGGTTTCGAACACAAGAAGCCTTAAAGTGGTAACATTCCCCTATGGCAGTAATATATACTTCTCTGGAATCGCCACTTGATCTTGATGACGTTGGAGTAGGTGTGTTTTGGGCTGTATGCTTGGGGTCGCTTACGTCATAAACATCAAGATTTCCAATCAAGTCAAAGGCTTTATCATAATTCGTGGGAATATACTCGAGATAAAAGCCTTCATCGTTAGATCCAACAACTCTCGAAGGATCATTTTTCTTTTTGAATTTGAAGTTGAAATTGAAATTACCGGCTTCAGTGTATCCATTTGCCTTCACACCCGAGTTCAGGTTCCCGCTAACAAGTTTAAGGACAAAACCGAAACTCTCATCTCGATGCTTGGTATCATAGTCGACAATGCAGACAACCCCTTCATCAAAGTCAATAAACAGGTATTCTTTGACGGTATCATTGTCATCGCTTACATATGCGAAATAGCCTTCTTTTCCTGCCTTAGCCTTTTCGAGGTTGTTCGAGGTATAGTCCAACGTTGCTGTTGAAGTTGGTGTATTTGTAGGCTTTGGCGTGGGTGTACTTGTGGGTTTTGGAGTAGGAGTATTTGTCGGCTCAGGTGTCGGAGTGCTTGTCGGGACAGGAGTGTTAGTTGGAGTAGGCGTATTGGTTGGAGCCGGTGTTATCGTCGGTGTCGGGGTATCCGTCGGAATAGGAGTCGGGCTGCTTGTCGGTGTATTCGTAGGATTTTCCGGTGCTTTTTGTTCGTCAGGAATAGGAATGTCTGTTGGAGGTATCGGTGTGGCAGTAGGAGAAGATGGCTCACTTGTGGGCGTGACCTGAACGGGTGCGGTCACAGTATCTTCCTGATTGGTATTGTCGGAAGGCATACTTCGGCCAAAATCCTCTAAACCTTCGCAGCCACATAAGATAGAAGGAGAATACAACAAAGAAGGACTGTTAGCTTCAGTTTTGAATGTATCGTTCTCATATGTGTTGCCTCCCTTTAGTTTTGTGGTAATAGTATAACAGGGAATTATATATGAGACAATGAACAGAAAGGGCAATTTGTTGTCCTATATAATACAGCACCTTGCATGCAAGATATCTTGTCACAAGTGCTGTTTTTTTATGTTCTAACAATTTAGGGATGCATGGTGTGGCGGCTCTTTGGGCATTGAAATTGCTTTTGAAGTTGAATTGTCAGGTATAACCGAGGAAACGTAAATGTTGAGAAAACAAACTGTTATTATTTCCTTAAAACGTGTATAATAGCAGGTATAGACAGATGACACGAAGTACGTTTGAATTATATACTATGAAATAGAAGTATAGTTACTATTGTTTGGGGTCCAGGAGGCACTTGAAATATGGGTGTGGGAAGTTCAGATTGGTTTCATCAAATGTCTTTATCAGAGGAGATTCAGCGATATCAGCAGTATATAGAAGACAAGCGAGCTGAATTTGTGGAAAAGTACTCACCGGAGAAATTAGCGGTAATGGACGGGGAGGTGTTACTCAGCGAAATGTTTGGCGAAGGCAACTCTATGCGTTGGTTGCTTAACCATTCAGAAGAGTATAAGCCCTTTGGGTCAACAGCTAGAGTGAAATATACAGGTATTATTTACCCCATGGGAGACACTTGGACATATAACCCCAAAACTGCTTATCCATTGGAAGTAACTAGAGAAGAAGCTGTGAACTATGCTGAACAGGTACGAGACAGACTTGTCGAGTGTGTAGATGTTATTTCAAATTGGAAACTAAATACGGTTCAAGACTATGCTGAACTCTGTAATCGTTTGAAGACACCTTCCTATTCCGTGTATATGTGGATTCTGAAATATTATCAAATGTTCTTTCCTTACTTTTTCCCTGGAATGTATGGGAGTGATACACTTTCTAGAGCGACTGAGATATTAGGACTTCCCGATCATGGAAAAAGTCTGAATAAGAGGTTTCAGAATATCGGTGAGATATCTTTGTTTATACGGAGATGCGACATCAACAATATGGTGTTTAACAAGATTTTTGAAAATCAATTTGGATGGACAGATGAAATGGGTCCGTGTGATGCTGCTGAGGAAAACTGGACCAACAGAGGAAAGACCCCGAAGGATATCAACATTGAATACTATACACCTTCATTAAATCAAGGGAAACAGGAAGAGGAGAGAATTCGGACTATTCAATCCATTGATCAAGAAATCAACGATCTGAACATAAATGGCGCTGAAAGAGAAGCCTTTGTCAAGGTCAGGGTAAATCAAGGAGTTTTTAGGGATACCCTGATAAGGAAATATGGAAAGTGTTGCTTGTGTGGAGTTACAGATCCCAAATTGCTCATTGCAAGCCATATAAAGCCTTGGGCAGAGGCTGAGCCAAATGAGAAACTTGACCACAATAATGGTTTCCTATTGTGCCCTAATCATGACAAACTGTTTGATATGGGGCTGATTTCCTTTGACAATGATGGAAAAATATTGATATCAGACAACTTGAGTGAAGAAAATCGGATTTTTATGAATGTGAATGAGAACATGTTGATTGATTTATCTGATGGAAATAGAAGATTTCTGGATTATCACAGAAGAAATGTTTTTGGTAAGCTTACTGCAAATGAAAAATAGTTAATCAATCAGTATTCTGACATTATAGAAGAACGAAAGAGCTGTATGGAACGAACAAAAAGGTAACAAAGGCGTAATCAAACAGCATTCTACACAAGTAGAATGGCTTGGCAACAGGTGATCACCATGAAGAAATCAGCACACTGGATCTGTCACACCCACGTCTTCCACAGCGACGAGTACGAGTGCTCCAACTGCGGAAATACGGTCGCGAAACCGAAGAAAACCTGTCCGAACTGCAGGTGCACCATGCGCGGCAGCAAGGGGGACCTGGGCTGGGTGGACGAGATGGAAGCGATTGATGCATTTTTCGATGATTGATGCGTCAGCGGGGTGAACCCGGAAGAAGTAAAGAGAGAGAAGGACGGAAGGGCGCACATCATGTGGGTAAAACAACATCCGTGGGTATTTCCCGCGATTCTCGGCGGGATCGGAATTTTGTATATCTTTATCAACATTATGGCAAACGTCGAATCGAAGAAGATTCAGGCCAGAGGGGAGGACCGTCATGTTTCGGGGATACCGTTTCTCGGCGGGATTCACTTGCTGATTGCGGGGCTCATCTCGCCCTGCAAGTGGCTTGCTTTGTCGAGTGTGCTGGATTATACTTTTTGGGAGTTCCTTTACATGGTGCTCATATACGAGCGGCGGAATAAGCCGAAAGAAGATAAGAAAGATAAGGAGTCAGACGGACTATGAAGAAAGCCCTCCTGGTCATTGATATGCAAAACGACTATCTGTGGGAGCAGCGGAAACCGATGTTTTCATATGACACGAAAGAACTGGTCGGGAATGTGAACCGGGCGATTGAGTTGTTCCAAAGTGAGGGGCACGATGTAATCTATATCGCGCACATCCTTCCGAACATTGCCACCAACCGGTGGTTCATCGGATTTTCCATCCGGGGGTCCGAGGGGGCGAAGTTGTATGACGGGCTTTCGGTGGTGTCGGAACTGTATTTTGAGAAGAACCTTTCCAACACCTACACGGCGAAGCGGTTTCGCAAGCATATGAAAAAACAGAATTATGATGAGGTAGTCCTCTGCGGGTTGGACGAGTGCGGGTGCGTCGGTGCCACCGCCGGGGGAGCGGTGAAGACCGGGGCGCGCGTGGTGATGCTTGAGAACTGCATCGGGCGGCGGTTCCCGGAGGCGAAGGTGCAGAAGAAGAGGGAGAAACTGAAGGCACTAGGAGTGGTGTACGAGACAATTTAGAAGGGGGCATAAAATGATCAAGGTTGCATTTTTCGACGCGAAGGAATACGACATCCAATCCTTTACAAAGGTGGCGGAGGGGAATCCGAAGGTGGAGTTCAAGTTCCTTGAGACGAAGCTGACGGAAGACACGGCGGACCTCGCGAAAGGGTTCGATGCGGTGTGCGTTTTCGTCAATGATACCGTGAATGCTAAGGTAATCGACAAGCTGTACGAGTACGGCGTCCGTCTGATTGCGCTTCGGTGCGCGGGCTACAACAACGTGGACGTTGAGAAGGCGTACGGCAAGATCCATGTGGTGCACGTTCCCGCGTACTCGCCCTATGCGGTGGCGGAGCACGCTGCGGCCCTGCTGCTTACCTCGGTACGGCGCATTCATAAGGCGTACAACCGGACGAGGGATTTTAATTTTTCGTTAAATGGTCTGACCGGCTTTGACCTCCACGGAAAAACGGCCGGGATCATCGGTACCGGCAAGATCGGCCGGATTTTCCTCGGAATTTGCCGGGGGTTCGGCATGAATGTGATCGCGTATGACGCATTTCCGGCGGTAGATAGCGACATTGAATACGTACCGCTGGAGGAACTGCTGGAGAGAAGCGATATCATCTCGCTGCACTGCCCTCTGACGGAGCAGACGAGACATATGATCTCTGCCGACGCGATCGCACGGATGAAGAAGGGCGTTGTCATCTTAAACACCTCCCGCGGTGCCTTGATCGATGCGGAAGCGCTTCTGGAAGGGATCAAGGCTCGGAAGATCGGTGCCGCCTGCCTCGACGTTTACGAGGAGGAAGCGGATATCTTCTTTGAGGACCGTTCGGGTCACATCCTAAACGATGAGCTTTTGGCCCGCCTTCTGTCCATGCCCAACGTTATCGTCACGTCGCACCAGGCGTTCCTGACCGAGGAGGCCCTCGGAAACATTGCCGAGACGACGGTTGGCAACATTCTTTCCTGCTTTGAGAACGACGGCATGTGCGACAATGAGCTTTGCTACCGCTGCGGAAATATCGAGACCTGTAAGAAAGAGAGAAAGCAGAGATGCTTTTAATCCGGCCGCTGTAGGACCGGGTGGTATAATGAATAATGAAAGGGGGTGAAATGTATGGATTTAGGTGACGTTTTTGATGCTGTGGGATCATTTTGCGAGGCCATGGACGGCCCGGAGGGGGATGCTCCTCTCTCGGAAGGGACTGCGGAGGAACATAAGCTTCCCATGGCGGAACCGGAGGTAAATGAATTCGGGCGGATGACGGAATGGTATCATTGCGGCGTTCGGAACACCGGTTCCGTATGCAAATGCTGCGGCGAGTACCGCCGCGACCGCACGGTTTTGGACGATCCGGATTCCGGGAAGAGGATTCCGTACTGGAAATGTCCGGAGTGCGGGATTAACACCGTGGGGGAAGTGTGCGAACGGTGCGGGCAGCCTCGCCGGAGTGATGTTACGGTGGAGAGACCGAAGCCGGGCCTGCTTCGCAGGATTTATATCTGGTTCCTGCGGAGGAAGTGGCCCATTGCGGTCGCTTGGGCTATTTTCCTGATCGTGCTCGTTGTTGTGATGTGGCTTATTGAGAAATAAGCTTAGGGAGAAATTATTACGAAAGATTCGGGGGAGAACGAATGATGAAGAAATTATTGATGATTGTTGTTTTAGCGGCGATTGCTGCCTGTGTGTGGGGATGTAAACAGCAGACCCAGGAAGAACGGGTGAGTGAATTCCGGCAGGAATATGTCAAACAGGGACGCAAGTATCTCGAGAAACTCCTGGCGAAGTATGAGCCTGACGCGAAGCTGCTGGTGGATCCGCAGGTCGTGGCGATCCCGGCTTCCGTTTCCATTGATCACTGCGATTGTCTTTATGCGTTGGAAGGGACTTTCCTTCGGAACGACCGGAATATCCCTTTCCTCCTGTGTGGGGAAGGATATGAGGGCGGTGCGGACCTTTTTGTGGGCGATCTGCCGAGGGAGACGAAGGAGCAGATACTGAACCATCTGTGCTACTCACTGAAGGGGTGTTCGCTCCATGTGGCAACTCCGGAAAATGAGTACGACACACCGGGAAAATTTCGGACGATCGATCTGAAGATCGGCTGGGAAACCTACCTGCCCGTCCGATACGTAAAGATCTATCCGGGCCGTGGGGAATATGTATCCCTGCCGATCCTGGCCGGGTAGGAGAATCTGTTCCTGTCGGATATGCTGCCAATCAATCTGAGCGTCGATAACCTCGATACGCCTGTTCCTTCCGAGGCGGTGCAGGATTACATTGCCAAGGTGAAAAAGTCTGACACGGTGGATCCTCTGGACCTTAAGGGGCTGGAGACCTACTGTGAGTCCACCTGGCGGAGTCATCTGAAGATCATTTTCCGATTGGGTGATGCAGACTTCGAAGCGATGGAAAAAGACCTCCTTCAATGGTTTGTCACAGCGGGGATTTCCGAGGCGAAGTTCTATGCGGAAGAAGGAATCAAGTGTTGGCGGATCACCCGCTCCGACGTTCTCCTATCGTGGTATGGAGAGACCACAGAGTGGGTGGATCATCTGACGGTGAGTTATGTGGCAGGCACGGATGCATATTACAAGGATCTGCGGTATTACGATCTGCAGTTGAACCGGATTGAACCATAAAATTTCCAAAGAGCACGAAAATGGCTTACACCATCCGTGAGAACAACCGCCCCGAGCCGGCGGATCCGGGCGTGACGATCTATGTCGCGTATATCGAGTGGGGTTTTGACGTGGAGGACGATGATGATTACACCGAGCGCGAAGTGCTCTATGTTTACCTGCACAACGGCCGGTGGTTTGTGGACGGGAAGCCGCTGTAGAAGGAGGTAGGGTATGGATCTGGGTGACGTTTTTGATGCTGTGGGATCTGTTATAGAAGCTGCCGGCGACGATTATATTGATACCGCCACGGGGCAATCGATGGAGAAGCATGCATTTTCCGTAGAAGAACCGGAGGTTAACGAATTCGGGCGGGTGACAGAATGGTACCATTGCGGTATCCGAAACACCGGCTCCGTCTGCAAATGCTGCGGCGAGTACCGCCGCGACCGGACGACCCTGGACGATCCGGATACAAACCGAACGACCTGGACATGTGAGGAATGCGGTGCGGTCAACGAGGGAAAACTCGGTGAGTACGGCGGAATCTGCCAACGATGCCGACAGCCAAGGCTGGTCGAGAAATCGGAACCGAATCTCTTCCTGCGGATCTTTAACTGGTTTGCACAGAGACCGGTGCTTACGATGGGCATTTTCGTGCTTATCAGCGTGGTGATCTGTATATTGATCTTTGAGACATAAGACAGAGGGTTCTGAATTGATGGATAAGATGAATCTGCTCCTCCGCGGGCTTCGCATCGACTGGGAGGAGATTGACGAGGAGAGCTACCTTCGGCAAATCCCGGCGATCGCGGGGATGCGCGACATGGAATTCTCCGGCGGGGTGACGTTCTTCGTGGGAGAGAACGGCAGCGGCAAATCCACGCTTCTCGAGGCCATCGCCGTGTGCTACGGCTTCAACCCCGAAGGCGGGACGAGAAACTACCGCTTTTCCACTTACGATTCCCACTCGGAGCTGTGCCGGGCCATGACGCTTGTGAAGGGCACCGGAAAGCCTGGCTGGGGGTATTTCCTGCGCGCGGAGAGCTTCTATAATGTGGCCACCGCCGAGGACCGGTACAGCCACGAGATCGGCGGGAGACCGCAGTATTACCACGAGCGCTCCCACGGCGAGAGCTTCCTTGCCCTTGCACAGACCCAGTTCCGCGGGAGAGGGCTGTATCTTCTGGACGAGCCCGAGGCTGCGCTGTCGCCGCAGCGGCAGCTGACGCTTCTGTGCGAGATCGCGCGGAGCGTGAAGGAGGGCGGCCAGTTCATTATCGTGACGCATTCGCCGATCCTTCTGGGGATCCCGGATGCGCAGATCTTAAGCTTTGACAACGGTCCGGTCCACCCGGTTTCCTACGAGGAGACGGACAGCTATCAGGTCACGAAGCTGTTCCTGGAGAACCGGGATCAGATGCTGAAGCGGCTGCTGGAGGAGCGGCCGGAGGAGGACGAGCTATGACACTTTTCATCAACGCCTGTGTTCGCAGCGATTCGAGGACAAAACGGCTGGCGGATTGCCTGCTGTCGTGGTGGGACGACCCGGTGGAGGAAGTGCGGCTTGCGGAGGCCTGTCTGCCGAAGGTGGACGAAGCGTTCCTCGCAAAGCGCGACCGGCTGATCGCGGCCGAGCGGTTCGAGGATTCGATGTTTGACTATGCGAGACAGTTCGCAGCAGCGGACCGCATCGTCATTGCGGCGCCGTACTGGGACCTTTCGTTCCCGGCGGCCCTGAAGCAGTACCTGGAGCAGATCAATGTGCTTGGAATTACCTTCCTGTATACGCCGGAAGGGTACCCGAAGGGTCTGTGCAAGGCAAAGGAGCTGTACTATGTTGCCACCGCCGGCGGGAGCTATGTTCCTGAGGAATTCGGCTTTGGCTACGTGAAGGCACTGGCGCAGAATTTCTACGGTATCCCGAAGGTGAAGCAGTTCTTCGTCGGTGGGCTGGACGTGGCCGGGGCCGATGTGGAGCGGCTCCTACAGGATGGCATGGCGGCGATCCTGAATGACGAGGATGCGCCGGAGGTGCTGCCGTTTGAGGGAGATGCACCAGAGGATATTGAGAATGGTACTGTCGAAGAAGGGGCAGGTCCCGATAGAAAAGGAGGTTCTGTTATGCGTTCCCTGTCGATACAGAAAATCGGTGTGACGAAACTTGCTACGGACGCCGTGGTCAACGCGGCCAATGATGAATTACGTGCCGGGACCGGCGTGTGCGGAGCCATCTTCCGTGACGCGGGTTCTACGGAGATGACGGCTGCCTGCAGGGCGATCGGCCACTGCGACACGGGCTCTGCGGTGATCACGCCGGGATTCCGGCTGCCCGCGAAATACGTGATCCATGCCGTAGGACCGGTGTACCGGGACGGCAGGCACGGCGAGCCGGCGCTTTTGCGCGGCGCCTATCGGAAATCCCTGGAGCTCTGCGTGGAGCATGACCTTCATTCCATCGGCTTCCCACTGATTTCCTCGGGCGTGTTCGGCTACCCGGTGGAGCAGGCCTGGGAGGTGGCAATCCGGGCGTGCAAGGAGTTCTTCAAGGATTATCCGGACTACGAGATGGACATCATCTTCGCCGTTCTGGAGGATGAACGGAAGATCATGGGAGAGCGGATCCTGAACGAGATCGGGGTGTTTGAAGAGTAAGCGAAGGGCAGTTTGAAACCGATGAAGGATGACCACGAGGGCGGGTGCGTCCTGTACGAGAAGCGGGAGATGGTGGAGCAGTTGATGAAGAAAAGCAAGGGAGTATGATGAGATCGTAAAGGAGAAGGTTGAGTAGACGGAAAAACCACCCGGGATGACAATTGGGGCCGAAAACTGCATATTTCAGCGGGATTGATTTGACACGAACCTCGTAGATATTGTATTATTTCTTCAGGCATCGGGAGTGATGCCGGTTGGTTTATTATTTCATTGGGGGAAATATGATACTTTATGTAGTACTGTTCTTCGTCGGTCTGGCGGTGTCGCTGGTGCTCTGGATTTACTACAGCATCCACTACAGACGCGTGAAGCAGGATGTTTACAATGAGAAAAATATAGATGCCGCGACCCGCAAGGAGGTTGACCGGCTTCGGGCCCGCGATCCCATGATCAGCTGCGACTTCTGCGGCGCGAAGATCGACACCCGCAAGTTCTTAAACTGCCCGCAGTGCGGTGCGGTGTACAAGAAGGACCTCGAGTGGAAATACCGCCGCAACGCCGACAACACGAGAGTGGGAAACCTCTCCGGTTGCGAGTACGGCTATCTTGAGGAGAAGCTCTGGAAGAAGGATCCGCGGCTTAAGAGCCTTCGTCGGAAAATCTTCCTTTCCTCCCTTCCGCTCATCTTCGCAGCGGTGCTGTGTATCTACGCATTTCTTGCGGAAACGGTTTTGGATTACCGCAGAGATGATTCCCTGAATTCGGGAGATTCCCATTTCGTATCCACCGGCTACACGGTAAAGGGTGATCCCGTGATCTATGATGACGGCGATCTCGCCATCACCATAACCGGTTTCTATTTCGATGAAAGCATACTCTCACTGCAGCGCGAGGAGGGTGAATGGAACGGTAACGTTAAGGTCGGAATGCGCATCACGAACCGGACGGATCAGAAACTGTCTCTCGAGATGGAGAGCGATTCCTATAACGGGGTTACGATCCCTCACGAGGGCTTCACCGTATACGACAGATTCCGCAAAAACCGCGATACCCAGATTTACGTTTACTATTTCGGCGTTCCGAAAGAGGCGCTGTACGAGATGGTCATCACCGAACTGACGGTGAAGGACAAGAACGGCAAGCTTCTTCATTCCCTTGAGAAGCCGCTTGTGGTCACCACCACGGCCGCCGTTCCGGAGTCCGTCGTGAAGCTTGAGGGTGAGACGCCGGTCTTCACCAACGACAGGGTTGACATTTTCCGCCGCTATGAGGACAGAAAAGAAGAGCCGGGCTACTATCTCTACATCGTCAACAAGGCGGGCTGCCTTCTGAATGTGGAGAATGAGACCCGTCCTTTCGGAGATAATCCGTATCTCTTCTTCTATCGTGCCGATATTCCCGAGGGGTACACCCTTGTCGGTTATATGGACCGGAGCCGGATGAATCTTGCCGGGCTGGATCCGGAGATTTCGCTGATGATCCGCGACCCGGAGGATACGTCCAAAAGCTTCTCCACGGGGAAATTCCGCGTGAACTGATCGCCACGGGAAGGTAATCATGTGTGCAGCGAAAGCTGGTTTGCAGGGGGATGGAAATGAATACTGAGCATGTTGTGATCATTCTTATCGGTTTGGGGGTGTCGCTGATCCTGTTCCTTTACTACGGCATCCGATACAAGCGTACAAGACAGGCCTTTTTCAATACGGCCAATATCAACGCCGCCACGAAGAAGGAAGTGGGAAAGAGGCTGCGGTTCCGTGACCCGGTCATTAGCTGTGACTACTGCGGTGCGAAGATCGACACCCGCAAGAACCTCGTCTGTCCGAAGTGTGGCGCGTCCTACAACAAGGACACCGAGTGGACCAGCCGCCGCAACGTCGACGAGAGCAAAGTGGACGGCATGTCCGGCCGCGTCTACGACGACCTGAGCGGGAAGGCCTCCTGGAAGCAGCAGCCGGAGCTTAAGTCCCTTCGTCGGAAAATCTTCCTCTCGGCCCTGCCGCTTCTTGCTGCGATCGTTCTGGTCGCCTTCGTCTCGATCCGCAAGTCGATCCTCGACTACCGGGGTGACGAGACGCTGCAGAGCAGGAATTTTTCGGGGTACCGCGAAGCGGACTTCAAGGTGAAGGGCGACGAGGTCATCTACGACGACGGTGATATCGCGATTGCCATTACAGGCTTCTATGTCGGCAATGACAAACGGGACAACGGCAAGGTTGCAGTCGGCATGCGCGTGACCAACCGGACGGACAAAAAGCTGGAAGTGGACTTGAAATGCACCGCAGTCAACGGCGTGACCGGCGGCGATGTCAACGGATTTTTCGTCCTCGACAAATTCCGCAAAAACCGCGACACCGTGATCTATGAATCATTCAGCGGCCTCTCGGAGTCAACGGTCTTCGAGATGGTGATCACTCAGCTGGACGTGTGGGACAACCATAGACGCCCCATCCACAGCATCGAGGCACCGATCGTGGTTACCACCACGGCGGAGACAGCGCCGAAGGAAATCGACCTCGACGGTCTGCAGCCCCTCTATTCCAACGATAAGGTGGAGATGTACTGCCGCTACGAGGAGAGAAGCGTCGGGATGTCCGGTTATGTCCTCTACATCGTCAACAAGACCGACCGCTGCATGATCGTGCAGAATGAAACCCGCCTTGATGCGGAATACCCGTACCTTTTCCTCTATGAGGAGGAGATTCCCGCGGGGTACATATATTCCTCCAACCGGGAGAAGATCACCACCGACCTGTACGGTACGGCCAACCCGGAAGTGTCGTTTTTGATCCGCTTCCCCGAGGGTGCGGGCATGAGCTTCTCCACCGGGAAACTGCGGTTCGGGGAGTAAACCAGGATGGGACGCGCCTGCAGAGGCAGGAGTCGTGACAGAATTCGTAACCAGCAAATTCAGAGCCGGTAAGCATTGCCTGCCGGCTCTTTTTTTGTGCCCGCGTACCGCCATAAAATACGTCATCTTCCGAAGGTTTTTCTTGTATCTCACGAGGTTAGATGGTATAATCTGAATTTATAGTGATTATCAGGAAAGGAGGTACCGTTATGACGGACGAGAAGAATCTGAGCCCGGAGCAGACTGACGTTGCGGAGACCGGGACAGGACTCGGGGCGACGGAGGATTTTACGGAGCCCGAGCGTTTGTATGAAAAACTGATCGAGACGATCCGCAAATATCGCCCGACGACGGACCTCACGATCATAGAGCGGGCATACAAGCTCGCACAGGACGCCCACGGCAACCAGAAGCGGAAGAGCGGGGAGCCCTACATCATCCATCCCCTTTCCGTGGCGATCATCCTCGCGGAGCTCGAGATGGACAAGGAGACCATCGTGGCGGGACTCCTCCACGACGTGGTCGAGGACACGACCTTCACCGAGGCCGAGCTCTCGCGCCTGTTCGGCGCCGAGGTGACGCTTCTTGTGGACGGCGTGACGAAGCTGACACAGCTCAATTATTCCCAGGATAAGATTGAAGTCCAGGCGGAGAACCTTCGGAAAATGTTCATCGCCATGGCGAAGGATATCCGTGTCGTCGTGATCAAGCTGGCGGACCGCCTGCATAACATGCGTACGATGCAGTACCAGTCTCCGGAGAAGCAGATCGAAAAGTCCCGCGAGACCATGGAGATCTATTCCCCGATCGCTCACCGGCTCGGTATCAGCCGAATCAAGAAGGAGCTGGACGACCTGTCGCTTAAGTACCTCAAGCCCGACATCTACAAGCAGCTGTCGGAGGACATCAAGGCGACGAAAGCCGAGCGCGAAGCCTTCGTACAGACCATCTCCGACGAGGTCGGCAAGAAGATGGAGGAGGCGGGCATCAAGGCCGAGATCGACGGACGTGCCAAGCACTTCTTCAGCATTTACCGTAAGATGGTCAACCAGAACAAGACCATCGAGCAGATTTACGACCTCTTCGCCATCCGCATCATCGTGGACAGCGTGAAGGACTGCTATGCGGCCCTCGGTATCCTGCACGATATGTACAAGCCCGTGCCGGGGCGCTTCAAGGACTACATCGCCATGCCCAAGGCCAACAACTATCAGTCGCTTCACACGACGCTGATCGGCCCCGGAGGCACGCCGGTGGAGATCCAGATCCGAACAAAGGAAATGCACCGCATCGCCGAGTACGGTATCGCGGCGCACTGGAAATACAAGGAATCCCAGAGCGGAAAGCGCGTGGACAACGCCGAGGATGAGAAGCTCGCATGGCTTCGGCAGATCCTTGAGTGGCAGCGCGACATGTCCGACAACAAGGAGTTCTTAAACAGTCTTAAGAGTGACTTTGACCTCTTCAACGACAGCGTGTACTGTTTCACGCCCACGGGTGAGGTGAAGACGCTGCCGGTCGGCTCCAACACCGTGGATTTTGCGTACAGCATCCACAGTGCCGTCGGCAACAAGATGATCGGGGCGCGGGTCAACGACCGCCTCGTGAACATCGAATACGAGATCCAGAACGGCGACCGCGTGGAGATCATCACGTCGCCGAACTCCAAGGGCCCCAGCCGCGACTGGCTCAAGATCGTCAAGAGCGCGCAGGCCCGCAATAAGATCAACCAGTGGTTCAAGGCCGAGCTCAAGGACGACAACATCATCCGCGGCAAGAACGCCGTGACGGAGTATGCGAAGTCCAAGGACATCAACCTCTCGGAGATCACCAAGTCCGAATTCCGCGAAGCGGCCCTCGTAAAATACGGCTTCCGCGACTGGGATTCGCTGATGGCGGCCATCGGCCACGGTACCATCAAGGCCAGCCAGGTTGTCAACAAGCTCTTCGAGGAGTGGAACCGCGCCCGCGAAAAATCCATGTCCGCCGAGGAGCAGGTGGAAGCCCTCCTCTCCGAGGAGCGCGCGAAACCGTCCCGCAACCGTCAGGGCGGCGGGATCATCGTGCAGGGCGCCAACGACCTGTCGGTGCATTGTTCGAAGTGTTGTGCGCCGGTTCCGGGGGATGACATCATCGGTTTCGTCACCCGCGGCCGCGGCGTGTCCATCCATCGAGCGGACTGCGTGAACATGCAGCACCTCTCCGACGAGGATAAGCAGCGCCTCATCGAGGCCTCCTGGGAGCCGCATCCGGACGAGGAAGAGTCCGTTCCGGAGCGCACCTACAACGCGGAGGTCCGTATCTTCGCCAACAATTCGCACAAGACGGAGGCCCTTCTGGAGGTCATCCGCATCCTGAACGAGAACAACCTGAATATCAATTCCACGACGGTGCGCCCGGGCAAGAACGACATCAGTACGATCGTCGTCTCCTTCGAGGTGCACAGCACGGCGCAGCTGAACACCATGATGAACCGCATCCGCCAGATCGAGTTCGTCGTGGATGTGGAGCGCACGGCGGGGTGACGCACGGCGCAGACCATCCCGGCTTGCAGAAGGAGGGAGCAGCTATGAGGACAATCAAGACAGTCCACGTGGGTCCGGTGCAGACCAACTGCTACCTTGTGGGCAACCCGGAGACGGAGCAGGTGATCATCATCGATCCCGGTGCGGATCCGGACGAGATCCGCGAGGAGATCCGCAGCATGAACATGATGCCGGCGGCGATCCTTCTGACCCACGGCCATTTCGATCACATCGGCGCGGTGCGGGAGCTTCTCTCGGTGTACGATATCCCCGTGGTTGCCGGCGTCGGCGCGGAAGAGTTTTTGAAGGACTATGACAAGGTTGCCCCCGGGGGATTCCGGGAGTATTTTACGGAGACGCAGATGCATTTTCCGGTTGCGAAGTACGTGGAGGACGAGGAACTCGTGGAGTATGCGGGCTTCCCCATCACCTGTCTCGCGACGCCGGGGCACACCGAGGACGGCGTGTGCTATTTCTTCCCCACGGAGTCGGTGCTCTTCAGCGGGGACACGCTCTTTTTGGAGAGCGTCGGGCGGACGGACCTGCCCACCGGCGACATGAAGGTCCTGACGGAGGCCATCCGGCGCCAGCTGTACCGCCTGCCCAACGAGACGTTAGTCTTCCCGGGGCACGGGCCGGCCACTAACATCGAATACGAGAAACGCTATAACATGTACACCTGGGAGAAGGGACAGACCAAGGAGACTGTGGCTGCCGCGAGGGCGGCTGCGCCGAAGCGGGGGCTGTTCCGACGGAAGAAGAGCGACGCTCCCGAGGTGAAGGAGTAACGAAGCGCCGCAAGGCGTGCAATATAAGCCGGAAGGCACGGAAAGGAGCGCAATGGACACCCTGATCGAATTGAACCTGTACGGGCGGGATTACGAGCAGGAACTGCGTCCGCTGATCCGCGCGTTCCTGCCCCACGGCGAGTTTGAAGTCAACCACTACGAGGCGGAAGAGGAGGAGATGCGCAGTCTCTGCCGCGAGGAGCCGACGGTCCTGCTGGCGGCCAACCCGGCGTACGACTACACATTTTCCTGCATCTTGATGAACGACTGGTTCCGCATCCGCGTGTACAAAAAGGGCGAGCGCATCGGTGCGGCGGACGCGGAGGACGTGGATCCGGAGCGGAAGGCGTTTCGTAACCGCGTGGCGCGGGAGATTTACCGTGTGCTAAGCGCTGACACGGGCTCGGAGCTCCCCTGGGGAATCCTCACGGGGGTGCGGCCCACGAAGCTTGTCTATGAAGCCCTGGAGGCGGGCGAGGAGCCTGCGGCCATCGAGGCGCGGCTTCGGGAGGAATACCTCGTGAGCGAGGAGAAGATCGCCACCAGCTTCACCGTGGCGGAGCGCGAGCGGGCGATCCTCACGGAGATGGATTACAGGTCCGGGTACAGCGTGTACATCGGCATTCCGTTCTGCCCCACGACCTGCCATTACTGTTCGTTTACATCCTATCCTTTGGAGCGGTTCGGGAAGCTCACGGACGACTACCTGGACGCGCTCACGAAGGAGATCATATATCTCGGCGGCTGCATGCCGGGGAAGAAGCTGCAGACCGTCTACATCGGCGGCGGAACGCCTACGGCATTGTCCGCGGAGCAGCTGGAGCGGCTCCTTAGGACGGCGCGGGAGTACCTTCCGATGCAGGACTGCATCGAATTTACCGTGGAGGCCGGGCGGCCGGACAGCATCACGGAGCGGAAGCTTCAGGTGCTGAAGGAACAGGGCGTGACCCGCATCAGCATCAACCCGCAGTCGATGCAGCAGCGCACCCTCGACCTGATCGGGCGGCGCCACACGGTACAGCAGATCGTGGACGCGATGCACCTTGCGCGCAAAGTGGGCCACGACAACATCAACATGGACATCATCATCGGCCTGACGGGCGAGTGCCCCGACGATGTGCGCAGCACCCTGGCGCAGATCGCGGAGCTGAACCCCGATTCCCTCACGGTGCACACCCTTGCCCGTAAGCGCGCGGCGCGCCTTACGACGCAGAAGGAGGACTACGAGGGCCTCGAGGCGCAGGGCGTCACGGAGATGCTTGCGGAGAGCATCCGCTTCTGCCGCGAGCACGACTATCGGCCGTACTACTTATACCGCCAGAAGAACATGGCGGAGAACCTGGAAAATGTCGGTTACGCACGCCTCGGCAGGGAGGGCATCTACAACATCCTCATCATGGAGGAGAAGCAGACCATCCTCGCGGCCGGCGCCGGCGCAATGTCGAAGTTCGTCTTCTACGACGAGGACCGCATTGAGCGTGTGGAAAATGTCAAGAGCCTGACGGATTACATCGGCCGCATCGACGAGATGATCGAGCGGAAGAAGGCATTCTTCGAAGCAAATCCGATGAATGCGTGACCGATCCGGCAGATAACGGAACTGAGAGTTTTTAGGAAACGGGATCATGGAACTGGAACGGGAGAGAAAACTGATCGAGCGCATGGGCGCACGTCTCACGGTGGAGAGGGACCTTCGGGATTTCTTTGCACACGGCGAGATCGTGAGCCGGCTTGCGGTGCTGGTGGCAAAGGCCCTCGGCTGTGACGACGCTTTCTGCGACGAGCTGGCCGTGGCGGGCATGCTGCACGATATCGGCAAGCTTGAGCTCGCGGACGTCATCTACGGCCACCGCGACGACATTCTGGCGGTCGAGCGTTCGAAGTACGTCCGGATGCACCCGACGCTTGGCATCGACGTTCTCCGCAAGGAGGGCGCGTACTCCGAGGAGGTCATCTCGTTCATCGCCAACCACCACGAGAACTACGACGGCACGGGGTACCCGCACCACCTCGAGGGGGAGGAGATCCCCTACGGCGCACGGATCCTGCGGGTCTGCGACGTGTTCTCGGCGCTGGTGAGCAACCGCGCGTACCGCGCGGCATTTTCCGTGGACGTAGCCGTCGAGGAGATGATCGGGGATGTGCGGGAGTACGACATGAAAGTGTTCCTTGCCTTCCTCAAGGTCGTCTACGGACCGGAGTTTGCGCCTGTCCGGGAAATGATCGACCGGGCGCTCCTGTTTGACTCGGAGGATCTTTCGACTCACGCGGGTGACCGCGGAGAAGACTGAACTGACGAAGGCGCCGGCGGGCGCAAAGGAACGCGGAACTATTAGTGATACGGGACTGCGGCGGCTTCTGCCGGCCGCGGAATGGAGGATATATGAGTACGAACAAAGTTCAACCGAGGATTATGCCCGGTTTTATGGAATTGCTTCCGGAGGATCAGATTGCGTTCAACCGCATGTACGACACCATCCGGCGCGTGTATGAGAGATACGGCTTCCTGCCTTTGGACACCGCCACCATCGAGCTGTCGGAGGTGCTCCTGGCCAAGGCGGGCGGCGAGACGGAGAAGCAGATTTACCGCTTCAACAAGGGCGACACGGACATGTCCCTGCGCTTCGACCTGACGGTGCCGTTAGCGCGCTACGTTGCACAGCACGCAGGGGAGCTGTCCTTCCCCTTCAAGCGCTACCAGATGAGCAAGGTGTTCCGCGGCGAGCGCCCGCAGAAGGGCCGTTTCCGCGAGTTCTACCAGTGCGACATCGACGTTATCGGCGTGGATTCCCTGGATATCGTGTACGACGCGGAGATGCCCGCGGTCATCTACAACGTGTTCAAGGAGCTTGCCTTCGGCGCCTTCACCATTCGCATGAACAACCGCAAGGTGCTGAACGGATACTTCGAGGCCCTCGGCTACGCGGACAAGATCGGCGACATCCTGCGCACCATCGACAAGCTGGAGAAGATCGGCCGCGAGAACGTGGAGAAGGAGCTTGCGGAGTTCGGCGTGGCAGCGGCTGACGTTGCTAAGATCCTTGATTTCCTTGCCATCCGCGGCGACAATGACGCGGTCCTCGAGGCGCTCCGCGGGCAGTCGGTGGACAGCGAGCTCTACCGCACGGGCGTGGAGGAGCTGGCGACGGTGGTTTCGTACCTGCGCCGCTTCGGCGTCGAGGAGAGCGCGTTCATCATCGACCTCACCATTGCAAGAGGCCTTGACTACTATACCGGCACGGTCTTCGAGACCATGCTCAACGACTACCCGAGCATGGGCAGCGTCTGCTCCGGCGGCCGCTACGACAGCCTTGCGGAGTACTACACCGACCAGAAGCTTCCGGGCATCGGTATCAGCATCGGTTTGACCCGCCTGTTCTACCAGCTCAAGGAGAACGGCCTGATCGCCTCTACCGGCGCCTGCATTGCGCGCTGCCTTGTCATCCCAATGGGAGATGAGCAGCTCGGCGCAGCGCTCACGGCGGCTTCGGCAATCCGCGGCGCGGGTATTCCCGCCGATGTCTACTACCAGAGCAAGGGCATGAAGCAGAAGATGAAGTACGCCGCGAAGATCGGCGTTCCCTTCGCCGCCATCATCGGCGAGGACGAGGCTGCAGCCGACACGGTAATGCTCAAGAACATGCAGACCGGCGAGCAGAGCCCGGTGGCGATCGCAGAGCTTGCGGATGCCGTAAAGTAAATCGTTTTCAATCGTCATTCTGTGACGAATTCATTTGATTATGACAGAAAGGGGGAGTTTGTCATGAGTTTGTTCCGCAATTCCAAATGGACCAGACGTTTGACCGGCATCGTATGTCTTTGGATGCTGATCATTTTGGCGTGCTCCTCCCTCTATCTTGTCGCAGAGGCGGACCACGACTGCTGCGGGCAGGAAGACTGCCCCATCTGCGCCTGCATGGAGCAGTGCGAGCAGCTGTTGAGTCACGTCGGCCACGGCCTGATCGCGTGCTCTGCGGTCCTGCTTCTCGCGTCTTTTGTCTTGTCTGTGGCGGCTCCCGTTGTCCCGGAGCTCTTCCACGAGACTCTCGTTTCGCAAAATGTCCGAATGAATAATTGAGGTAACCTCCGCAGGGGTTGCTGCGCCTTCTTGGCAGCAGCTTTATTTGTCATGTTTCTATTACGGAGGTTTATCATGAGAAAAATTCTATTCTGTCTGACCGCCCTTCTGACGGTCTTTTGCCTTGCCGCGTGCACATTCGGCGGATCTCCCGCGGACGACGGCAAGATTCGTATTGTTACCACCATTTTCCCGGAATATGATTGGGTGAAGAGCGTGCTGGGGGACAACCCCGGGGACGCTGAGGTTGTGCTGCTTTTGGACAACGGCGTCGACCTGCACAGCTACCAGCCCACCGCGGAGGACATCCTCAAGATCTCGACCTGCGACCTGTTCATCTACGTGGGCGGCGAGTCCGACGGCTGGGTGAAAAATGCGCTCTCCCAGGCGGTCAACAAGGACATGATCGTCATCAACCTGATGGAGGTCCTGGGCGACAAAGCCAAGGTCGAGGAGCTCGTGGAGGGCATGGAGCACGACCACGATCATGACCACGAGGACGGCGATCATGACCACGATCATGACGAGGAGCCGGAGTACGACGAGCACGTGTGGCTCTCCCTGCGCTACGCTTCGATCCTGACGCAGGCAATCTCCGAGGCCATCGTCAAGATCGACTGCGATCACGCGGACGTCTACAAGAAGAACACGGCGGACTATATCGCGAAGCTCACGGAGCTGGACGGCCGGTTCAAGGACATGGTGGCGCAGGCTCCCCGAAAGACCCTTCTCTTCGGCGACCGCTTCCCGTTCCGGTATCTGACGGACGACTACGACCTGAAGTATTTCGCTGCATTTTCCGGCTGCTCCGCCGAGACCGAGGCCAGCTTCGAGACCATAGCATTCCTTGCAGGCAAGGTTGACGAGCAGGGGCTTTCCGCGGTGATGACCATCGACGGCGCTGACAAAAAGATCGCCGAGACTGTGGTCGCCAACACGAAGACCAAGGACCAGAAGATTCTGTCCCTCGACTCGCTGCAGTCCACCACATCGAAGGATGCGGCGAACGGCAAGACGTATCTCTCGGCTATGGAAAATAACCTGAAGGTGCTCACGGAAGCGCTGAAATAGGCTTGACACAAGGAGGCTGACAATGGCTTTGCTCACCATCTCGGATCTGTCCCTCGGCTACGATTCGCGGATCATCGTAGAAGGACTGAATTTTACGGTAAATGAGGGGGATTACCTCTGTATTGTCGGTGAAAACGGCTCCGGCAAATCCACGCTCATGAGGACGCTTCTGCACCTGCAGGAGCCTCTCGGAGGGCAGATTCGGATGGGAGACGGGCTTGCGAAAAATGAGATCGGCTATCTGCCTCAGCAGAACGCGATCCAGAAGGATTTTCCGGCGTCGGTCCGGGAGGTTGTCCTCTCCGGCTGTCAGGCGCGGTGCGGCTGGCACCCGTTCTACAGCAGGGAGCAGAAGAAGCTCGCCATGGACAACATGCGCCGCATGGGCATTGACAACCTGGCCAGACGCTGCTACAGCGAGCTCTCCGGCGGGCAGCAGCAGCGGGTCCTTCTGGCGCGAGCGCTGTGCGCCACACAGAGGATCCTTCTTCTGGACGAACCGGTGACGGGGCTCGACCCGAAGGTCACCATGGAGATGTACGACTGTATTGCGAACTTAAACCGCGAGGGCGTCACGATCATCATGATCTCCCACGACATCGCGGCGGCGGTGCAGTACGCATCCCACATTTTACACATCGGTTCCTCGGTGTTCTTCGGCACCAAGGAGGACTATCTGGCGAGTCCGGAAGGGCGGCTGTTCCTGCCGCAGGACGGGCAGGAACAGCTGGAACGCGCGACGGAAGGCGGTGATGCGAAATGATCGATAAGCTGGCGTTGTACCTTCAATATTCCTTCGTTCAGTACGCGCTGATCGTCGGCATGCTGATCGCGCTGTGCTCGGCGCTTCTGGGCGTCACGCTGGTTCTGAAGCGGTTCTCCTTCATCGGCGACGGCCTGTCCCATGTCGCCTTCGCCACCATGGCGATTGCCGCGGTTTTGAACCTTTCCAACAACATGTACCTGGTGATGCCGCTGACGATCCTGTGCGCGGTGATTCTGTTCCGCACAAAGACCAAGGCCCGCGGGGACGCGGTGCTCGCGATGCTGTCCGTGACGGCGCTGGCGTTCGGCTACCTGTTCATGAACATTTTCTCGTCCTCATCGAACGTCTCGGGGGATGTGTGCAGCACCCTCTTCGGATCCACCTCCATCCTCACGCTGAAGAAGGAGGATGTCATCCTGTGCGCCGCCTTGTCCGTTGTCGTTGTCGTCGTGTTTATTCTGTTTTACAACAAGATATTTGCTGTCACCTTCGATGAGGATTTCGCGAAGGCGGCGGGCACCAGGGTCAACTGCTACAACCTGGTCATCTCGGTGGTCATCGCCGTGATCATCGTTTTAGCCATGAACCTGGTGGGTTCTCTTTTGATTTCCGCACTGGTGATCTTCCCCGCGCTGACGGCCATGCGGATTTTCCGAAGCTTTCTCTCAGTAACCGTCTGCGCGGCAATCGTATCGGTTTTTTGCGCCCTGCTCGGAATGCTGGTTTCCATCACCATGGGAACCCCGGTGGGATCCACCATCGTGGCAGTTGACGCGATCGTGTATGCGCTGACCGTGTGCGTCACGGCAGTGGTCGGAGGGAGAAGATAAGTATGAGAAAGTGTGTTTGCAGAAAGGAGATCGGTATGCGAAAGTGTGTTTGTGAGAAGGAGATCGGTATGCGGAATTGTGTTTGCGGGAAGGAGACCAGTATGCGGAAGATGTATGACAAAAAGCCGGCAGCCCTGCTTGCGCTGGTGATGCTCGTTGCGGTTCTCTCTGTAATCCTGGCGGGCTGCGGCAGCAGCAACGGCAGTGCGACCCCGGGCCACAAGACCGGGAGCCAGGGGACCAGCGTGGATGATATCCTCGCCCAGGAGAAAAAGAAGGAGGACGACGCGAAGGGCAATACTACGCCCACTTCTGCCCCGACACCCGCTGAGCCGACCGGCTCTGCGAACCCCGCTGAACCGACAGGCTCTGCGACTCCGGCGGTCGGCGACGTGACTCCCGCTGAGCCCACAGGCTCTGCGAACCCCGGGGATGTTTCGGTTGATCTGGACTTGACAACCATGTCCTCCACTCTGGTATACTCGGAAGTGTACAACATGATGAGCGTCCCCGAGGAGTATCAGGGCCGCACCATAAAGATGAAGGGACCCTTCGAGGTCTACGTCGATGAGGCCACCGGCAAATACTACTATGCCTGCATCATCCAGGACGCCACGGCTTGCTGCGCCCAGGGCCTTGAGTTCGAGCCGGTTGACCTGAAGGTGTATCCGGATGATTTTCCGGAGATCGGGACCGAAATCTGCGTCGTCGGTGAGTTCGACACCTACATGGAGGGCGAGTACATGTATTGCACCCTCCGGAACGCCAAGCTTCTGGCGGAGTGAGAGGCGGACGGATTCCCCGGGAGTGACGGATTTTCCGCAGTTTATAGGGATTTTTCGAGGAGATGTGTATGAAAATTTGGGTTCAGGACCATATCCTGCTCATTGCAGCGATTCTTTGCGTGACAAATGGAATCGCATTTGTTATGATGTTCGTGGACAAGCGCAGGGCGCAGCGCCGGCAGTGGAGAATTCCCGAGCGGACGCTGCTGCTTTCGGCATTTCTGTTCGGCGGTATCGGCAGTATGCTCGGCATGTACCTCTGCAGGCACAAGACGAAGCATCTGAAGTTTCAGATCCTGGTTCCGCTGGCAGCGGTGATCCAGATCGGAGCGCTTCTGGCACTTCTGATCTGAAAGCGACGGAAATGTGAGTTCTACTACAGTAGAACAGGTGGCAGCGCAGGTCCATTTTCCGAAGAAAAACGGGAAGAAGCGGACGTGTGACGTTCCGCACAGCATAGAATGCAAAGGAGAACAACGCAATGGCAATGCAAGTAACAACATCGAGCTTCGGCAAGACCAAAGACGGCGAGGAAGCTACGCTGTACACCATGGAGAACAAGAACGGCATGAAGGTTTCCGTCTCCGATTTCGGCGCGGTAATCGTGAACATTATCGTTCCCGACCGCGACGGCAACTTCGAGGACGTGGCTCTCGGCTACGACTCCGTGACGGGCTATGAGGACAACGGTCCCGGCTACGGCTCCTTCATCGGCCGCCACGCGAACCGCATCGGCGGTGCGAAGTTCACAATCAACGGTCAGACGTATGAGCTCGCGAAAAATGATAACGGCATCAACAACCTTCACAGCGGTCCGAAGAGCTACAACAAGTACTTCTATGATGTGGAGACCTATGTGGATGAGGAGAGCGTGAGCGTGGAGTTCACCCGCACTTCGCCGGACGGCGAGCAGGGTTTCCCCGGAAACCTCGATGTGTGCGTGACGTACACCCTGACCAACGACAATGACCTGGCGATCGAGTATTTTGCGATCAGTGACAAGCCTACGGTCATCAACCTGACGAACCACACCTACTTCAACCTTGCCGGCCAGGCAAGCGGCTCTGTGCTCGATCAGGAGGTATGGATCAACAGCCACCAGATCACCCCCACCGACAAGTTCCTCATCCCTACCGGCGAGATTATGGACATCACCGGCACGTCGATGGATTTCCAGACCCCGAAGCCTCTTGCACGCGACATCGACGCGGACTTGGAGTGCCTCAGGATTGCAGGCGGATACGACCACAACTACGTGCTTGACCTCGACATCGAGGACGACGAGATGGAGCTGGTTGCATCCCTCTACGACAAGAAGAGCGGCCGCAAGATGGACGTTTACACCGATCTTCCCGGCATGCAGCTCTACAGCGGCAACTTCATCAACGGTGCTGCTGATCCCAACAAGGGCAAGGGCGGCGTTGTCTACAACAAGCGCGACGGCGTTTGCTTCGAGACGCAGTTCTATCCGAACTCCTGCAACATCCCAGCCTTCCCGACCAGCATCTTCCAGGATGGCGATCCGTACGACTTCTGCACGGTGTACTCCTTCACGGTGGAGTGATGCAGGTTAGAAATTTAAGTGCATAACAAAAAACAGCCGGGCGCTCTCAGATTGAGGGTGCCCGGTGTTGCATTTTAAGACGCTGTTTTTTATGGTGTTGCAGAGATGCAGATTCAGTCAACCCACTCAATTTGCTCCCGCTACAATTCTGCCCACTCTATTACTGCCCGCAAAATTATAGATAGTGCTTTTGTATCGGCTGAGGGCGCTTTGGGGCGCACGAAATCCCATTTTTGAAGGAACTCAATGCTTGTTTTTCTCATAATGCAGACTAATCAAGATATTTTTGGGTTTAGTCTGCTTTTGGACGAAAAGTTTGTGTGTGCCGACGCCGGAAGGCGCCGGAAGGCGCCCGGAAGATGCCAAGAAGGCGCCGAAAACCGAAATCTCAGTCCTCCACCATCACGCCCACTTCCTGGGCCTGCTGCAGCTCGTAGTAGTGGCCCTTCGCCGCCATGAGCTCGGCGTGGCTGCCGCGCTCGACAATCTCGCCCTCGCGGATGACGAGGATGAGGTCGGCGTTCTGGATCGTGGAGAGACGATGGGCAATGGCGATGATGGTGCGCTGCCCGGCGAGGCGGTTGATGGCCGCCTGAATGTGGCGCTCCGTCTGCACGTCGACGGAGGCGGTAGCCTCGTCGAGGATGATGATCGGAGAGTTGCGGAGAATGGCGCGCGCGATGGCGACGCGCTGTTTTTGTCCGCCGGAAAGGCGGAGTCCGCGCTCGCCCACCTGGGTTTCGTACCCGTCGGGCATCGCGAGAATGTCCTCGTGGATGTACGCTGCCTTGGCAGCGGCCTCGATCTCATCAGGGGAGGCACCCGGCTTGGCGTAGCCGATATTTTCCGCGATGGTGCCATTGAAGAGGAAGGTGTCCTGGAGCACCGGGGAAATGTTGTGGCGCAGGCTGGCAAGGGTCACCTTGCGGATGTCCTGTCCGTCCACCAGGATGCGGCCTTCCACGGGATCGTAGAAGCGGGAGATCAGCTGGGTCGCGGTGGTCTTGCCAACGCCGGTGGGACCGACGAGGGCTACCATCATTCCCGGCTTGCACTCGAAGGAAATGTCCTTAAGGACAGGGATGTCGTTGCCGTAATCAAAGCTCACGTGGTCAAACTGCACGCTGCCTGCGACGTCGGTAAGCTCCGCGGCGTCCTCGGCGTCGGTGATGGCGGAGGGCGTCTCCAGAATGAGCGTGACACGCTCGGCGCCGGCCAGCGACTGCTGCAGGTTCTCAAGCAGGTTGGCAAGGCCCGAAACCGGGGCGTAGAAGAGGCCTAAGTAGAGGAGGAACGCTACGATGTCCTCCACGGTAAGCGTTCCCTTGTGTGCGAGAAGGCCGCCGAAGAACACCACAAGGACGGTTCCGGCAGCGGAGAGAAGCTCCACACAGGGATGGAAGATGGCGCTGGCGCGGAGGGCGCGAAGCATTGCAACCACCTGCTCCAGACTCTTGTTGCGGACGCGCTCGCCCTCGTACTCCTCCTGCCCGAAGGCCTGGATCTCGTGAAGACCCGAGAGGCTGTCCTGCAGCTGGGCGTTGAGCTCGCCCATGGTCTTCTGCGAGGCGCGGAAGAAGGGGCGGACCACCTTGGCGAAGATGACGCCGGAGAGAAGAATCAGCGGGATCGGCGCACAGGTGATGAGGGCCAGCTTCCAGTTGATCGTCAGAAGGATCACCAAAACCCCGGCAAATGTCACCAGGTTGGTGATGATGTCGGGGATCATGTGTGCATACAGAAGCTCAAAGTCGCGGGTGTCGTTGACAACGCGGCTCATCAGGTCGCCGGTCTGCTTGTCATGGAAAAATGCGAGATCGAGGCTCTGGAGCTTGTTGTACAGGCGGCTCCGAAGATCCCCCACCAGATACCACGCCGCGCGGTGGGCGAGGTAGTTCGCAAGGAACCGGAACAGAACCCGCAGAAGATACAGCCCGAGCAGCCCGAACGCCAGAAGACGGATGGTCTCCAGCGCCTTGTCGTCGACGCCCTTGCTGACGATGCCGGTCATTTTGGACAGAAGCTTCGGCGCCGTCAGGTTGATGACGGTGAGGGCGAATGTCGAAAGGATCGCGATCAGGTACAGACCCTTGTAGCGGGCAGCTTCCTTGGTGAGTTTCCACAGCGTTTTCATAGGGGACCTCCCTTACGGTATAGTACATCAAACTCCGTGATTCCTGTATTATCTTCCCTAATCGTATCGGAAAATGGGAATTTTATGAATGGACTATATTTTCCACGGAATTCCTTATTCTTTCCATTTTCCGAAGGACACAGAAAAACCACATTCTTCGTATTGAATCGAACCTTGCAGGTGTGGTATAATCCGTGACGGTGTCGAACCCGGCACTGCGCGGGCATTTTCCGAAGAAGGCTTTGCGCGACGATATAAGGAGTTTATAAAGGAGTAAGAGTCATGAAGAAGAAACTGATTCTTTTGTTGATGGTTCTTTCCGTGATGGGCGCTATGATCGCCTGCGGCAAGGACAACAAGAGCACGAGTCCTACCGCTGCACCGGAGCCGACGGCAACCGAGACGCCCGCCGAGCCCACGGCCACGGATACGCCTACCCCGATCCCGACGGAGACCCCCGTTCCCACGCTGTCCCCTCTTCCGGATCCGGACGGTGTTTCCCTTAAGGATATCTATGCAGAGCACGGCGTAAAGGCCGGTACCTGCCTTACGACGATGATGATCGGCAACGCTGACACGGCGAAGCTCATCACCGAGCAGTTCAACAGCGTTACGATGGAAAATGACATGAAGCCGGACTACATCCTCAGCGAGGCTAAGAGCAAGGAAGCCGGCGAGATCGTTGTGGAGTTCAACTCCAACATGCTCTCGATGCTCAAGTGGGCGAAGGAGAACAACATGGCGGTCCGCGGCCATACGCTTGTATGGTACAGCCAGACCCCGAACTGGATCTTCCACGAAGATTTCGACACCAACAAGCCTTTGGTAGGCCGCGAGGAGATGCTCAAGCGTATGGAGAGCATGATCAAGCAGGTGTTCGAGAAGCTTGAGGAGGCAGGTTACATCGATCTCTTCTACGCATACGACGTTGTCAACGAGGCGTGGATGGAGGACGGTACCCTTCGCAAGAGCAACTGGACCGCTACCATCGGTGACGACTTCATCTGGCATGCATTCAACTTTGCGAACAAGTACGCTCCGGAGAGCATCGACCTGTACTACAACGACTACAACGAGCAGTTCAAGACCGACACCCTCGAGAAGTTTGTGAAGACCCTTGTGGATGACAAGGGCAACTACCTGATCGACGGTATCGGATTCCAGGCTCACCTTTACACCAAGGACAGCCTTGACGCATACTTCAAGACCGTTGACCAGCTCAGCGCTCTCGGCCTGAAGATCGAGCTCACCGAGCTTGATGTCTGCCTCGGCAAATACCAGTATCCTTCGGTGGGAAGTCCCAAGACCTTCGCAAATCAGGGCCGTTTCTACTACGACCTCATCAAGGGTCTCATGGATCGTGTCGACGCAGGCACCCTCAAGCTTGACGCCCTGACGTTCTGGGGATTTTCCGACGGAATGTCCTGGAGAAAAGAGTACCAGCCCAACCTCTTCAACAAGAACCTGAAGGTTAAGAACGCCTTCTACGGTGCTGCGATGATGAAGGACAAGGCCGGCTTCGATTATCCGGAGCAGTAAACTTCAAAGTAATGACGACCCTCCCTGTCGGATATCCCGCAGGGAGGGTTTTATTTTTCGGAAAATGTGTTATACTGAATCAAATGGCCTTCACGGGAAGGCCATGGGGAGAAGATTACGGAGGTGTATCATGAGAAAACTATTGGGGATCTGCTGTGTGCTGGCGGTTCTGCTGCTGACCGGATGCTGTACGAAGCACGAGTGGAAAGAGGCCACCTGTACCGAGCCGAAGCACTGCGTCAAATGCGGCGAGATCGAGGGGGAGCCTCTCGGCCATGATTTCCAGAAGGCCACCTGCACCACGGGAATACACTGCAGGCGTTGCGGCATGGGCATGCTCGACGGCCAGGCACTGGGACACACTTGGACTCCGCGGACCCTGGACAAGCCGAAAACCTGCTCCGTGTGCGGCGAGACCGAAGGGGAGCCCATCAGCTGTACCAAATATGATCTTCCTGTGCTTTCAAAAGAGGTGGATTCGATGCGCTTTACGCCGGAATCCATCATTTGCGGGAAGAACGGGGAAGACAGGATCTATATTTATGATTACGACGAGAAGCTGATCAACACCATCGATATCGCGACGGACGAATCCTGTGCCTGGAGCCAGTGCGTCATCCGGTGGGGATTGACCGAGACGGAGACGGCCATTGTGACGACCTGCATTGACAGTTCCAACGACTGCAAGATCTGCATGTACAACGCCCGCGGGGAGAAAACCGGCGAGGCGCATACGACCGTTGTCCTTCCGGAGGGCGAGGAGAATATCAAGCCGTACAATCTGTGCGCATCCCGGTATGTCTCGTTCTACCCGTCCTCCTACGACGGCAATGCCAGCGTAAATCCCCTGATCCTTGTGGATGTCCAGGAAAACTGCCTGGCGGATCCCAACATGGAGTTCGACTTTGAGACCTTTGTTAACCGGAATATCAGCAGCTGTCAGGACGCTCCGATCATCGCGAACCAGTACGCTTTCATCCGGGCGAGAGACGGGAGATACGGGTACCTGAACAAGCGCTACAGCTACACGGAGGCGCTCTACCAGGATGCGACCAACTTTAACAGCGCCGGCTACGCGTTGGTTTCCAACGACGGAAAATCCTACGACCTCATCGACCTGGATCTGAATGTCGTCGGGACAGCCTGCGTCGAAGGCGACAAAGCCCACTGGGAAGGGGATACCGTATTTGTCGTAAGAAAGGACGGCGTCTACACGTACTATTCCTTCAAGTGAGACCGCCGTCAGGCCCTGCCGTGAAAAAATGCTTGACATGCATGGAATAGGGTGGTATAAGGAATTAAACCGATGAGAAAGAGTGAGTAGGTTCTTCATCAGGGAGTACACAGAGAGCCGCAGGTGCTGGGATTGCGGCAACGACCGAAGGATCGAATGGGCTTTTGAGGGCAAGAGGAAACGGCGCAAGCCGGAGTATGGGCGCCGGGGCAAGGATTCCCCGTCAACAACGACCCGCATATGATACGTATGCACGAGAGGATGCGAGAGCATCAAGCAGGGTGGCACCGCAGGAATGAGATATTAATCCTGTCCCGGCATTAACCAAATTAATGCGGGACAGGATTTTTCAATTTGTCCCGACACAAAAGAAAGGAGACACAACGATGTCGAACACAGAAATCCCTTACAAGATTTATCTCGAAGAGCAGGAGATGCCCAAGGCATGGTACAACATGCGTGCCGACATGAAGAACAAGCCGGCGCCGCTTCTTAACCCGGGAACCCACCAGCCCATGACGGCTGAGGAACTCGGCGGAGTTTTCTGCGAGGAGCTCGTAAAGCAGGAGCTCGACAATGATACTGCATATATCCCGATTCCCGACGAGATCCGTGAATTCTACAAGATGTATCGTCCGTCGCCGTTGGTGCGTGCGTACTGCCTTGAGAAGAAGCTCGGAACTCCCGCGAAGATTTACTACAAATTCGAGGGTAACAACACCAGCGGAAGCCACAAGCTGAACTCCGCTATCGCTCAGGCTTACTACGCTAAGAAGCAGGGCCTCAAGGGCGTTACCACCGAGACCGGAGCAGGCCAGTGGGGCACGGCGCTCTCGATGGCGTGCGCTTACCTCGGTCTTGACTGCAAGGTGTTCATGGTAAAGGTTTCCTATGAGCAGAAGCCGTTCCGCCGCGAGGTTATGAGAACCTACGGAGCGAGCGTTACTCCTTCTCCTTCGGAGACCACCGAAGTCGGCAAGAGAATCCTTGCCGCTCATCCGGGAACCGGCGGAAGCCTTGGCTGCGCTATCTCCGAGGCGGTTGAGGTTGCCGTGAGCAATCCGGGATACCGCTACGTGCTCGGTTCCGTTTTGAACCAGGTACTCCTTCATCAGTCCGTGATCGGTCTTGAGACCAAGGCCGCTCTCGACAAATACGGCATCGTTCCCGACATGATCATCGGCTGCGCAGGCGGCGGCTCCAACCTCGGCGGTCTCATCGCTCCGTTCATGGGCGAGAAGCTCCGCGGTGAGAAGGATTACCGCATCATCGCCGTAGAGCCGGCATCCTGCCCGAGCTTCACGCGCGGCAAGTATGCATACGACTTCTGCGACACCGGTATGGTTTGCCCGCTCGCGAAGATGTACACGCTCGGCAGCAACTTCATGCCCGCTCCGAACCACGCAGGCGGCCTTCGCTACCACGGCATGAGCAGCACGCTCTCCCAGCTGTACGCAGACGGCTACATGGAGGCTACGAGCGTTGAGCAGACGAAGGTGTTCGAGGCTGCGGAGATGTTTGCCCGCGTTGAGGGTATCCTTCCCGCACCGGAGAGCTCCCATGCAATCCGTGTCGCCATCGACGAGGCTCTCAAGTGCAAGGAGACCGGCGAGGAGAAGACCATTCTCTTCGGTCTGACCGGTACCGGCTACTTCGACCTTGTTGCCTACGAGAAGTTCAACAACGGTGAGATGAGCGACTACATTCCGTCCGACGAGGAGATTGCTGCAAGCCTTGCAAAGCTCCCGAAGATGGATTGATCAAAAGACGAATAAGACGCAAAAAATCCCGGCGGATTCCGCCGGGTTTTTTTGTGTGTCAGGCTGCCTACGCGATATCCTCCAGCTGCGAGGTGTACAGGTGGTAGTAATCCCCCTTCTTCGCCATCAGCTCGTCGTGGGTACCGGCTTCCGTGATGCCGCCGTCGTTGATGTACATGATCAGGTCGCATCCGCGGATCGTCGAGAGACGGTGCGCGATGATGAAGGAGGTACGGCCCTTCAGCATGGAGTTCAGGCCCTGCTGGAGAGCTTTCTCTGTCTGCACGTCGATGCTCGAGGTTGCCTCGTCGAGAATGAGGATGGCGGGGTCGGAGAGCACGGTGCGGGCGAAGGAGATCAGCTGCTTCTGGCCCTGGCTTAAGAGGGAGCCGCGCTCTTTGACTTCGGTGTTGTAGCCGTCGGACATGCCGCGGATGAAGGAGTCGGCGCAGACAAGCTTCGAGGCTTTCACAATCTCCTCGTCGTTGGCGTCAAGCTTACCGTAGAGGATGTTGTCGCGGATGGTTCCGGAGAAGATGAAGCTGTCCTGCATCATGATGCCCATCTGGCTTCGCAGGGAAGCAAGTGTCACTTCGGAGATGTCCTGACCGTCGATCAAAACCTGGCCGGAATCCACGTTGTAGAAGCGGGAGATAAGGTTCACGATCGTGCTCTTGCCGGCGCCGGTGGGTCCCACCAGCGCGACGCTCATTCCAGGCTTTACGTCGAAGGAAACCTTGTGCAGGATTTCCTTGCCCTCCTCGTAGGAGAAGCACACATCCCGGAAGGAGACGGCGCCCTTGATGGGCTGCATCTCCGTGGCATCCGGTGCGTCGTCCACGGTTACCGGCTCGCCGAGAGTCTCGAAGATACGCTCTAGGTAAGCCATGTTGTTTAAGAAGTTGTTGAAAATGTTTCCAAGGCTCATGATCGGCTGCCAGAACCGCGAGGAGTAGCTCGAGATCGCGAGAATGGTACCGATGGATTTGGCGCCCTGCCCGAACAGGATCATACCGGAGATGAAGATGGCGGCGCGGATACATACGGAGATCGCGTCGATACCGGGCCATACCAGGTTGTTGCAGCGCACGGCGTGCATCCAGGTGTGGCGGCAGTCATCCGCAAGACCGGAGAAGATCTTGGCATTCTCGTCCTCGCGGGCGAAGATCTGGGTGATCCTTGCGCCGACGATATTTTCCTGTAGATAGGCGTTCAGGTTCGAGTTCTTGTTGGACACGCGCTGCCATGCCTTGCGCTGGCGGTTCTTGATCCAGAACAGGAACGCTGCGAGGAACGGCACGCCGCACATGACCACGAGGGTCATCTGCACATCCACGATCAACATGAAAATGATGATCAGGATCAGGTTGATCATTTCCAAAATGACGTTGATCAAGCCGTTCGAGAGCATATCCGAGACGGAGTTTACGTAGTTGACGACACGGATCAGGATCTTGCCGTGAGGCCGGTCATCGTAGTACTGGAACGGCAGCTTCTGAAGGTGCGCGAACAGGTCCTTTCGGATGTCGTAAATGATGCTCTGCGAAACGCGGATCATCAGTTTGGACCGGATCAGTCCGAGGATGACGCTTACGGCGAAGACCAGGACCAGCATTCCGCCCAAAAGGAACAGGTATGGCTTGTCCGCGTTCGGGATGGCGTCGTCGATGGCCTTCTGGGTGAAGATCGGGGCCAGCAGTCCGGAAGCGGCGCCGAGGGCACTGATGATCAGCGCCAGGGCCATTTTCGGAAGGTATTTTTTGATATACGCCGAAGCGAGCAGGAGATGTCGGATATTAAAGGGCTCGTCAAGGCGTTCGTCCTGTTTGTAGGTATTTTTTTCAGCCATGATCCGTCACCTCCTTACGATGCACTGACGAGTGACTCGCCGAGCTGCAGTTTCACAAGCTCCGCGTAGTACCCGCCTGCGGCGACGAGCTCTCTGTGGTTGCCGGACTCGATGATCCGGCCGTCCTTTAAGACAAGGATCTTGTCGCAGAATTTCGTCGTCGAAATACGCTGTGCAATGATGATCTTCGTACACGGAAAATCCAGATTCCGCAAGCTGTGCTGAATCTGTTTCTCCGTCTCCATATCGACGGCGGAGGTCGTGTCGTCGAGGATCAGGATGGAAGGCCGGATAGCGAGCGCCCGCGCCAGCGAGATGCGCTGCTTCTGACCGCCAGAGAGGCCCACGCCACGCTCACCGACGATGGTGTCGTAGCCTTCCGGCATGTGGTGGATGAAGTCGGACGCCGCGGAGTAGCGGGCGTATTTCTCGACCTCTTCTGCGGTAAGCGCCATGGCGCCGTACGAGATATTGCCTTCGATCGTGTCGGAGTACAGCAGGACGTCCTGCGTCGCCAGACCGATGTTCTTGCGGAGGTCGGTCAGCTTGTAGTTTTCCACCGGAACGCCGTCCACGCGGACCGAGCCGGAGTTCGGTTCGTAGAACCGCGGTATCATCTGGATCAGCGAGGTTTTGCCGCAGCCGGTCTCGCCGATGATGGCGATGGTCTCGCCGGGCTCGGCGGTGAAGGTGATGTCCTTAAGGACAGGTAATTTGCCGTCCTCATATTGGAAACTGACATGGTCGAACTCGACTCTGCCCTCGAAGCGCTCGGGATGCGCAATGGCGTCGGGATGGTCCACGATCTCCGCCTCGGAGTAGTAGATTTCCATAACCTTGTCGGAGGCCGCGCTGAAGCGCTGGAACTCGTTCATGATGTTGCCCATCATGCGCATCGGGTTCGCGATGGCCCAGATCAGGAGGGAAAATGCGGTGTAGTCGCCCATGCTGATGCGGCCGTTGATGATGAACACGCCGCCCACCATGAGAAGGATCACGGGAAGCGCGTTGGCGATCAGCTCGACGAAGGGGAAGAACTTAAGCCACACCATCTGCGTCTTGATGTTGGTGTCGCGGTAGTCCTGATTGGAACGGTCGAACTTCGCCTTCTCGTACTCCTCCCGGGCAAATGCCTTGACCACGCGGTTGCCGGAGATATTTTCCTGCGCATCGGTGTTCATGCCGGCGAGCTTCTCGCGGAGCGCCTTGTGCATCGGACCGACTTTTTTGCGGAATTTTAATACGATGAAGAAGATCAGCGGAGCGATGGAAACAATGCAAAGCGCCAGACCCACATCGATGAGGAAGAAGTAGACTGCCGCGGAGCAGAAGAGTGTGATCGACTCCACGATGCTGCGGATTACCCACGCGATGTTGTGGCGCACCGCATCCAGGTCGCCGGTGACGCGGGTCATCAGGTCGCCGGTCCGGTAGGTGCTGTAGAACTTCATGTCCTGCCGCTGAATTTTGTTATAGAGGAAGTTGCGGATCCGGAACAGCGTGCCCTGGGAAACCCGCTCATACGCCATACAGTCGAGGTACACGACGATGACGCGGAACAGCGTAAGGCCCACCATCAGCCCGATCAGCGTGTAGATGGTGTCCTCCTTGTCGCTTAAGGGCTGGCCGGTTTTCTGCGCCTCCGAAAACAGGTTGATCAACTGCCTCGAAAAATGAGGAACCACCAGCTGGAGCACGTTGTACAGCGCGGTGCCGAGCAGCGCCGTGATGAACAGGGCGTGGCGGCCCTCCATGTTTTCCCAAAGCCAGCCGAGGCGGGATTTAGGATACTTGTTTTTCTTGTCCATGTGTGCCTCCGTGTTATTGTATGGCTATAGCGTAGCAAAATGTTAACCCGTTAACAATGGCCATTATTCGCAAGAGAATGTCTTTATTTGTGTTTTGTGTTTGGACACCGGAAAATACAAAAACCGCCCGGAAGGCAGGTTGCCTCCCGGGCAGTGAGTTCGTAATCCTATTTTCCGACAAGAGTTATTCCGCGATTTTCGCTTTCTTCTCTTTATTAACAAAGGTTATTCCGCAGCTTCTTCCTCAACAGCCGCCGGCATTTCGAAGAAGAACACGGTCTCCCTGTCGTCGCCGGTGCAGCCGTATTTCGCCTTGTGCAGATCCAGGATCTGCTTGGTGATGGCCAGACCGAGGCCGGTGCCGCCCTTCGCTTTGCTTCTGGATTCATCCACGGTGAAGAAGGCGTCCCAGACGCGGCTTCGTTCGGACTCGGGGATCGCGGGGCCGTCGTTGCTCACGGACCAGCGGATGCGGTTCTTCTCCTTTGTGATGGCAACCGTGATGTAGCTTTCGCCGTACCGTGCCGCATTGGAGAGGAAATTCATGAGTACGGTCCGCATCAGACCGAGGTCTGCCGATACAAGGCTTTCGCCCTCCGGAGCATTGACCGTGACGGTCAGATTTTCCGTCAGAGGTTTGATCTGGTTCAAGAGAGCTCCGGTCAGCGAGGTAAGGTCGATGACCTCCGGTAAAACCTGCTTTGCGTTGGTTTCCAGACGGGAGAGCTCCAGCAGATCCTCAATCAGGACGTTGACGGAATCCACCTGGCTGACCATGTCCTTTGCCCAGGCATCCCGCTGCTCCTTGTCCTCCACATTTTCCGCAAGTGCGACAGCGTAGCTTCTGGCAACCGCCAGCGGAGTTTTCAGCTCATGGGCAGCGTAGCGGGTCATGGCGAGACGGCTCCGCTCGTATCGTTCGTACATGTCCGACATGCGTTTTTCCACCTGGCTGTACAGCAGGAAAATGACGATGGTTATAACGGCAATGACGAGATAGACCCAAAAGAGCTTGACCATGGCGATGCGAAGCGGATGCGAGACATACACCGCGGACAGCATGCAGCCGAGAAAATCAATATCCTTGTCATCATTGAAGTGGGAGTCAATGGACAAACTGCAGCGGATGGCATAGGTGAACAGACCGTTTTCCACCTTGAGTCTCCCCTCGGTGGGTTTCAGATAAGGCTGTTCCTGCAGCAGGGAGCAGGCTTCCCCGCATTTATTGTCTTTCTCCTGACTTCCGAATTGAACGAAGTCACCGTCCTTGAAGAGGCTTACATCCTTCAAAGAATAGTGGGGTAAACCCGAAACACCCATCAATTCCAGCGGCAGATAAGGACCGTCGTACTTCTGGAAGAACGGATCCTTGTAGACGAATTCAACGCCTTCGGAGTCCTTGTGGGGAAAGACAATCCGAAGAGGTTCCACACTGGAACCGTCACCGCCGGCGTCAGCGATAATCTGTCCGACATCGATGGAAAGTTCGTGTATGGTGACTACGATCCCGTTCCGGGTGCCGGTGATCATGATCGGAAGATTTCTGCGGTATCGTTCTTCGATTTCTATATACCCGCCTTTTTGCCGATAGACGGAGGAGGACTGCGAGCCGTCGCCGATCTCCGCGTAGTTCAGCAGATCATCTACATAGTAGTATTTTTCGAGGTTGGTTTTCGGATCGATGTACGTCCATTTCTGTGTCAGAATGCCATCGTAGGGGACGGAGGCTACCATATCGAGAAAATGGCCGCCCTGGTCGGTGTCTTTTGCATACAGCTCCAAAACATGCCTTTCCAGAGGAACCTTCGCTCCGTTTTCATCCACCAGCTCAATCCACGATCCCGTATAGGACTGGTAATCCGCGTCGGTACTGCAGTATCCGGATTCCACCAGCCACGTAGTTAAAACCGGGTCATTGTAACCGTTGTATGCCACCTCGGCAACATGTGTGTAAATTGTTTCCTTGATTTCCTTGACCTTGTCCTTCGTAAAACGATAGGCGATCAGCAACGCAAAGATAATGAGAACGCTTGCAAGCCATCTCTTTATTTTCCGTTTATCTTGTTTCATGTTTCTCCTTCCCAGTAATACCCTGCCTTGATTGCTGTCCGAAGGTGAACGCCTTCCGCCCCCAGGGCGATGCGCAGCTTCTTGACGTGATTGTCCACCGTGCGCTCGTATCCGGCATAATCGGCGCCCCACACGCGGTCCAGAATCTGCGTCCGGCTTAAAATGTGCCCGCGGTTTTCAATCAGCAACAGCAACAGTTCGTATTCTTTCGGAGACAACTCGGCTACCGAGCCGTTAATTGTGACACGGCGTCTGGCGGGCTCAATCACGAGATTTCCTTCCCGCACGATGCCGCTCTGCACCGTCAACCCGTGATAGCGGTTGATGAGAGCGGTGACCTTCGCAAGAAGGATCGCGTTGGAGAACGGCTTCGTGACATACTCGTCCGCGCCGATCTCATAGCTTCTGACAATGACGTCCTCCGCGTTCAGCGCTGTCAGGAAAATGACCGGCACATCGTATCGCTCGCGGATCGTGCAGCAAACTTCCTGCCCGTTCCTCTTCGGCATCATAATGTCAAGGATGACAGCGTCGTAGCGGTTCTGATTCACGGCCCATTCGGCCTCTTCCCCATCACGTACTGCGTCTACGGTAAATCCCTGCCCCCGCAGGTACTCCGCCGTCATGTTCCGCAAACCCGGCTCGTCCTCCGCCAGTAAAATTCGGTAGCTCATGTTGCCCTCCTTGATGATACCTTATATCGCCGATATATCCTCTTTGTATCCAATGTACAAAAATTTTGGATTTTTTTCAACCGGAGAAGATAGTTTAGGGCATCCTTTGATGTACTTTCAATTCCACTTCTTTGTAAGCCGCATTTTGGTGTTGATTTCGGAAAATGCAGTGCCTATAATGAGCGCGACTTGGGGCAGGGGAGAAGTGCAAGTCGAAAACAGTGAAAGGAGCGGTGTTGTTCATGCGAGCTGCGAGGACGAAAAATATGACCGAAGGCAAGCCGATCGTGTTGTTGGCCTTGTTTGCGTTGCCGCTTCTTTTAGGCAACCTCTTCCAGCAGGCGTACAATATCGCGGATACGATCATCGTCGGCAAGCTGCTCGGGAAGGATGCGCTGGCGGCGGTAGGCGCCACGGGCTCGGTGTCCTTTTTGTTCTTCTCGGTGAGCAACGGTATCGGCAGCGGCGGCGGGATCGTGACGGCGCAGCTGTTCGGCGCGGGGCGGAAGGACGATGTGAAGAGAGCTATCGTGAACTCCGCGTACATCATGTTCACGGCTGCCCTGATCATGGGCTCCATCGCATTTGCTCTGGTGCCCACGGTGCTTCGGTTTATGGGAACGCCGGCGGAGATCCTTCCGGATTCCATTACGTACATGCGCATGACCTGCGCGTCCGTGCCGCTGGTGGCGGTATACAACTATGCTGCTTCCATGCAGAGAGCCCTCGGCGACTCGCGGACACCGCTGTACTTCCTGATCGTGGCAAGTCTTCTGAATGTGGGTATGGACCTTCTTTTTGTAGGTGTGTTCGGACTCGGCGTGTTCGGGGCGGCACTGGCGACGATGCTCTCGCAGCTTCTGGCGGGACTCGGGTCGCTTCTCTATGCGATCCGCACCAATGAGTACTTCCGTATTGATAAAGAGCACATGCGCTTTGACCCGGTAATCTCCAAGCGCGCGGTGCGGCTCGGCATCCCGCTGGCTCTTCAGTGGAGCATGATCGCTATCTCCACCACAGCGCTGCAGCGCGTGGTCAATACCTTCGGAACCATCGCGGTTGCGGCCTACACGGCGACAAACCGTCTCGAGCAGCTGGTGCAGCAGCCCTACGGCTCGATGTCCATGGCGCTTTCAAACTACTCCGGTCAGAACATCGGAGCGAAGAAGCCCGAGCGGATCCGTGAGGGATTGCGGCAGAGCTTCGCGGCGGTCGGGGCATTTTCCGTATTGATGTTTATTGTGATGCAGGTCTTCGGCAACAACCTGATCGGAATGTTCGTAAGTGATAAGGATGTGATTGCCATGGGCGGACGGGCGCTTCGCATCACGAGCTTCTTCTACCTGTTCCTCGGCCTGATCTATGTCACGAGAGGAACTCTGAACGGCGTCGGCGACGCGTTCTTCTCCTTCGTGAACGGCATTGTGGAGATGTTCGGGCGGATCTGCCTGCCGTTTCTTCTCTTGGGATACACGAACATCGGTGTGTGGGCGATCTGGCTGACCGCCGGGCTCACCTGGATGATCGCGGGTATCTCCTGCGTGCTTCGGTACCGCTCGTGGGTTGTAAAGAAGTCCGGCCTGAAGAGGGGCGGAGCAGATAGCAATGTTGAGAAACCGGATAAACCGATACGAGTGGCATAAGATGTCGGACAATTCAGATTTGGCAGAACAGTCAGAAATAACAGAATAGTCAAAATAGGCAGAATAGTCAAAAACATAACGGCTCGGGAGGGTATTCTCCCGGGCCGTCTTTATATTTCGGTTGTTAGGTTGTTGAATCAAACTCGTTCCGCTGGTGATCAGCTCTCCAAAAACACCGTCGTCGCCTTGATTCCGTCCCGATAGGGCAGAAGCCACGCGCTCTCGCAGAGAAGCTGCGCGATGTCGCCGGACTCGTTGAGAAAGAGAATGCCGGCAAGGCGTCTTGATAAGAAGATCAAGGCCGGCGAGCTTCTTCAGCTCGTCCTCGAGGTAGGCGGTGGGGACGCCGAGCTGGAGGCTCAGCTGCTCCTCGGTGCGCCGGGCCTTCTGTCTCCGATACCAGCTCTTCAGAACATTTTCCGCGGTCTTCCAGACAAAACCGTAGAAGGCATTCTCATTCGGAAAATGGTTTTCGACAACTGTAGAATCTGTTCGTTGCTTAGTTCTGCGGTCATGGCGGTCCTCCTTTCCCATGGTCTTGAAAGCTTTCACACGGATAATGCCGAAAAAAGGAATCGGTTAGGGGCGGATGAATAATATTTTCCGTATTTTCGAATATTATATCATTTTTGACATTATATCATAAGTGACATTGTGACAGGAATGTGGTACAATACCCGTAAGGTGGCATTTTCCGCCGGAGAAAAACAGAAGAAGGAGGGTTTACGAGATGGAGATGGTGTTTTATCGCTGTGAGCACTGCGGACAGATTGTGGCAGTCGTCAAGAAGACGGGTGTGCCGATCATGTGCTGCGGTCAGCCGATGAAGGAGATTGTGCCGGGCACGACGGACGCGTCCGTGGAGAAGCACGTGCCGGTTTATGCTGTGGAGAACGGTGTTGTTACGGTTACGGTGGGAAGTGTTGCGCATCCGATGCTGCCGGAGCATTATATTGAATGGATTGCCCTGAAGACGAAGTTCGGCAACCAGAGAAAGGTGCTTGCGCCGGGCGAGGAGCCGAAGGCGGCCTTTGCAATCCTCGAGGGCGACGAGGTTGAGGCGGTCTACGCATACTGCAACCTGCACAGCCTGTGGAAGGCCTGAAGATGAATGCATTTCGCCGGCAGCGCCCGGCGATGGCAAATACAAAACAAGGAGAGAAAGACGATGAAGACGTATAAGTGCACATTGTGCGGTGAAGTATTTACGGTGGCGGACGGCGAGGAGCCGGTTTGCCCGGTTTGCGGCGTGAGCGGCGACAGCCTTGAGCTGGTGAGCGAAGTGGCAGCGGATGCGAAGAATCCGTACGCGGGAACCCAGACGGAGAAGAACCTGCAGGCGGCATTTGCAGGCGAGTCCCAGGCGAGAAATAAGTACACCTATTTTGCGTCGAAGGCCAAGAAGGAAGGCTTCGAGCAGATCGCAGCGCTGTTCCTGACGACGGCGGACAACGAGAAGGAGCATGCGAAGATGTGGTTCAAGGAGCTGAACGGCATCGGCAGTACGGCGGAAAATCTTGCTGCGGCAGCGGACGGCGAGAACTACGAGTGGACCGACATGTATGAGGGTTTTGCGAAGACCGCTGAGGCCGAGGGCTTCCCGGAGCTCGCTGCGAAGTTCCGCGGCGTGGCAGCCATCGAGAAGCGCCACGAGGAGCGCTATCGCGCGCTGCTTCACAACGTTGAGGCACAGGAAGTGTTCGCCAAGAGCGAGGTCAAGGTCTGGGAATGCCGCAACTGCGGTCACATCGTGGTCGGCACGAAGGCTCCCGAGGTTTGCCCGGTCTGTGCACATCCACAGAGCTACTTCGAAATCCACGCAGAGAACTACTGATTTCACGACAGATTTGGGGGCGTTATCCACGGATAACGCCCTATTTGCATTTTTCTGCACTTTTTTTACTCCAAATGTCATTTTTTTACTTGTTCTGTTCTTGCAATATGAAACCTTATGCGATAAAATCACAAATGTATTATGCGGTTGGTATGTCCTGCCGCAAGAAAAAACAATTTTTATAAAAAATTGGAGGAAGCAATATGCGATTCAGTAAGTTTTTAGCACTCATCCTTGTGTTTGTTATGGCTATGGCCATGACGACAGCGGCCTTCGCTGATGAGGACATGGAAGATGAGAATGGCAAGATCGGAGAATTCGAGTCTCCGGACACCCCGGACAGCAAGGGCAAGACGCTGCTTCTCGTGAAAAACCTCGTTGGATACAATGTCGACGAGGCTGAGGTTGGCGCTCCTAACATCAAGTACACCTATACGATCGAGGGTGCGGAGGTCACCGATGATACTACGGTTACAGACAGTGACGATGCTGACATTCATGCGTCTGAGACCTCTGTGACGGTACAGGTGAAGTCGGGTGTCGGCAGTCCTGTTATCGCCGATGAAGGTGTTATTGAGTGGACTAATGCAGACAAGCTTAGGACCGCTACCGACGGTGAGGACAACATTAAGAAGATTTCCATCAGCTTTGCAGGTATCGATTTCGGTGGTGCCGGAGTTTACCGTTACAAGATTACCGAAAATATTACAGCTGAAGCTTATGCAGCTGCCGGTGTAACTGAGGCACAGGTTTCCGGAGCGGATGAAAATGTTCACGAGCGTTTCATCGATGTGTACGTTCGCTATGCAGAGAATGCTAACCCGGATGAGCCCGGCCCTGACAATTGGGACATCTACGGATACACCTGCTTTATCGTTAACGACAGCATTGACGCGGCAGAAGAGGATCTTGCAGGCAAGACTTCCGGCTTTACTTCCTGTGTAAGGGAAACCAAAGGCTCTGCCAGCTATACCGCAGACAGCTACTACACCTTCAACGTTACCATCGGTAAGATCGTAGAGGGTGACTCCTACGCGGAGAGCAAGAATAAGTTCCCGTTCACTGTTGTTTTTAATTCCAGCGTTAGTGAACCGGTTGACCTTATCGGCTTCGTTTCCGACGAGGATGCTCAGAAGGTTGATGGAACCATTGATCCTGACGCTGCAGACCTGAACAGCTTTATCTATAGCGTGAGCATTTTGAGCGGTGCTAAGGTTAAGATCATTGGTATCCCTTGCGGAACAACAGTAATCGTGAACGAGACGAACAACGTGACGGGTGCTATCTACAGCGTTACGAGTGATCTTTTGGTTAATGATACAAAAAATGAGGATGCTTCTACCGTTGATGGGAGCCTTGCAGAACGCCAGGATTCTACTCCCGTTACTATTGCAACGGAAGCCGATGAAAATGATGACAATGTATATGAGGTTGTCATCACCAACACCCTTTTGACCATTTCCCCTACCGGCGTTATCGTACGCTATGCACCTTACATTCTGGTGCTCTTCGGAGGAATCCTCATTCTGGTGCTCGGTCTGAAGCTTATGAACCGCTCCAAGAAGAACGACGAGGCATGAAACTAAATAGCCCCAGCGGATCGTCGGGGCGTTAAAGAAAGATCCGACGGCGATGTCCTCCACATGGCTGTCGGGTCTTTTCACCTTTTATTTTCACGGGAGAGTTGTATGACGGCAGAAAACAGAGAGAACAATAAGCTGCGGGAAGCCGAAGAGGACGCTCTCGCCGATATTCTGGCAGAGATCCCCGAGCCGGAGGAGCCCGAGGATACTCTGCAGGATGAAACGGAGGATACCCTGCAGGAGGAACCGGACGAGGTGGAGGAAACTCTGACGGAGGAAGATTCCGCTAAGCTTGAGAAAGAGCTTGTCAGGGCGGAGAAGGGCATGAAAAATGCCCAGCGATTCCTGATTTACCTGCTGGTGTTCCTTGCGATCATCTGGATCCTTTTCTTCAAGATCATCGGCATCACACACATGCCGACGGAGGGAATGGAACCCCGTATTGATGCGGGCGATCTGCTGGTGTTCTACCGGCTGGACCGCGAACCGAAATTCCGGGACGTCATCGTTTTTGAGGCGGACATCGAGGGCGACGGCACTAAGACGCTTATGGTGGGGCGCGTGATGGCGGCACCGGGAGACACGGTGGACATCAACGAATACAACCGGTTGGTGGTCAACGGCAACGTGATTGCCGAATCGGAGAGCTACATCCGCGATACCGCAAAGCGCGGAGACAGGGTGAAATACCCGCTCACCCTCGGGGAAGACGAATACTTCATTTTGTCGGATAACCGGACAAAGGGTGTTGACAGCCGGTACTTCGGACCGGTGACCAAGAAAGACATACTCGGAACGATCATCACACTGTTCCGTCGAAACAAATTGTAAATCAAGGAGAACAGAATGTTATTGTTGAAGTTGAAAAGTGCACTGAATATGCTGAGCTTCGCCGGCATTCGCGTTCTCGTGGTATCCTCGGCTTTGCTGGGTTCCGTGATGGTTGCGTACAGCGGATATTCCCTGTACGAACAGGTTTATACCCAGAACCGGGCATTTGATTCGGGAATACGCGAATTCCAGGACACGGCAGAACTGCAGGACGCACAGGACTCCCTCGCGGAAGCGAGAAAGGACTACCGCGCATGGCTCCGTGTCGACGATACCCATATCGATTACCCTGTGATGCAGGGCACGGACGATCTGTACTACGCAAATCATGATGTCGACGGTAAGACAAGCATTACCGGTGCCATCTATATGGCCTTCGACAACAAGTCGGATCTGAGTGACAATTACATTGTGATCTACGGTCATCACATGGACAACGGTGCCATGTTCGGAGATCTGGATCATTTTCTGACGCCTTCGTATTTCGAGGCGCATCAGGACGGCGTTTTGGTGTACCCCGGCGGATCTTACGACATTCGCTTCTTCGCGGCAATGAAGACGAACGCGTATGACGAGAAGATCTATGAGGTAGGCAACCGCGACCTTGATGAACTGATTGCCTATATCGGTACCAACGCTGAAGTACAGAAGCCCTTGGAGGCCAAGAATGCAACGAAAGTGATCGCGCTGTCCACCTGTGCGGATGCACAGACCAACGGCAGACTGCTTGTGTTCGGCGTTCTGACGCCCCATAAGGATGAACCTGCTCCGGAGCCGAGCGTGACCGATGAGCCTACGCCGTCTGAGGAACCGACCCCGTCGGAGGAACCTACCCCGGTGGTCAGCGGAGCAGTTGAGCCCACAGGCCGTCCGGCCGAGCCTTCACCTTCGGCAGCTCCCGAACCGACCGTTACCCCGAAACAGGGCGGCGGACCGGATGCACCGAAGACCGGAGAGCATTCCTCGTGGCTGAGTCGTCTCTTCGACCGTTTCCTGCCCGGCGGAAGTTCCTACGGATTGAATGCATGGGCTTTGCTCAATCTTATCTGTGTTTACGTTACTTTATATATCCTGTTCCCGTTCCACCGCATTCGCGACAAATTCGGCCGTATCGACAAGATGCGCAAGCTGAATGAGTCGAAGAAGAGTCTTTGGAACGCAGCAGGCCTCACTCCGGCACAGCTTGCCGAGAGAGAGGAGATCATGGCGATCGCCCGCAGTAAACACGGACATAAGGCGAATGCCGAAGTTACTGAGGCAGAATTTGCCAAGGCTGTGGAGACACGCTACTATCGCGTCAACCGCTTCGCCCGCAAGTTCCGGTTAGGTATCGCCATCGAGGCGGTGCTTGCCGCAGTTTCGGTTCTCACCTTCTTTAACACGGAAAATATGCGTCTGCCGATGATCCTCATCGACAAATGGACGCCTTTGATGCTTCTCCTTGCCGTTACCGTATTTGTCGCAGATCTTGCGCTTACGCGCTACCGCGAGAACGGGGCGGAGGAGTCTGAGAGAGCATAAAATACAGCACAATGGGAGGCTCGTTTTGAAAAAAAGACGGTTGCTAGCATTAATCGTTATGGTTTGCCTGATCATCAGTACCGTGGGCCAGAATTTCCTTGCCGTGGCGCAGGGAGAAATCGGCGTACGCTCGTTTGCGTTGTCTGAGGATGATTCGGACGTTGATGTGACAGGAGATGAAACCGGAGAACCCGCCAACCGCGGTGCAAAAGCCGCTAACGGTAAGGGCCTTGTGAAGAAGATCACAACCTCTGACGGTTCGACCTACGACATTGAGGTTTCTTACAAAGCGGACGCGGGAATTCCGATGGAGGGAACAGAACTTCTTGTTTCCGAGATCTGCCCGGGCGATGACGGTTATGATTTCTATGTTGATGAGAGTACCAAGAAAGTCGGAACGGACGCGGAAAATGTCAGTCTGACAAGAGTATTCGATATCACGATTGTTGACGCTGAGGACCATGAGCACGTGTATGAGCCTGACGGCAACGTCAGCGTTTCCATCCGCCTGGTAGGCAGCGATCTCGAGAATCTTGAGAACGTGGATGTCCTTCACTTTGAGGAGAAGGAAGACGAGAAAAAGCAGGATGCGGACACATTTTCCACTGATGCATTCAACGTTGACGCCGTGGAATCCACGGTCAACGGCGAATCCGTCGAGTTCTCCACCGACAGCTTCTCGGTGTACGTAATCATCGGCCATGAGGGCGGTGAGAATGTTGAAACTCCTCGTTTCACGATTCATTTCATCGCACCTGTAACCGACGATTCGCAGGAATCCGTTGTCAACGGTGAATTCCGCTACACGGCCGCACCGTATCATTTCGTAAACAAGGCCGGTGACAACCAGAACACCTTGATTGTCAAGGACAATGAAACCCTTGAGCTGATTGCCAACCCGAACAACCTTATAAACAAGTTCTTCTACGGATGGTATGTTGTCGGTCTCGTTTCCGAGAGCGGTGACGACATTACATTCCGCTGGACGGATCACCCGAAGAAGCTTTCCTTCGAGTCTGCGGTTGATATCGTAAATAATGATAACGGCACATTTACGATGACCTGGACCGCTGACGGCACGGAATACACGGAAACCGCTGATGTAAACAGCGATGATTACAGCGCGCATATTTACGTCGCTCCTCTTTACGAGGACTACTGCTTCGTGAACTTCCACGAGCTTGCATATCAGGTATCCCCGAACGGAAGCCTCCTTACCCGTAAGCTGGTTATCCTCGGCGGTGACGAAACCGAGAGCGTTCTTGTCAGCGATGTTGTGGCTCCGTCCACCGATACCATCCGCCGTATCTTCCGTGGATGGCAGTACCGCATCAACGATACATGGGTTTCCATTCAGACAATCGATAACCACAACAACACAATTACAAAACATCTCGATGTTACGGACAACATTAACCTGTATCCGTACTTCCAGGAAGGCCGCTGGCTGTACTTCAATGTCGGCGAGAGTGGTAACGGTGCCAAGTATGTTCCCGCTCAGTTCGAGCTGGCAGAGTTCAACGAAGAGAGCGGTAACGCAAAAATCGGCGGAACACTGGAGAGTATTCCCAGCACCGAAAGAGTCGGATATGACTTCGGCGGCTGGCGTGTAATTACCGGCTATGAGGATGAGGCGAAGACCATCCCGATTTATGAGACGGTAACAGACGCGGAAGGCAATTTCCTTTCCACCGTTGATATTACGGTTGAGGAAACGTATAAAGACAATAACGGTGTTGAGCATCTCGGCGTGGCTTACACGATTCAAAACGGTACGCTTACCCTGAAGTACCCTCTGAGCAAGCTGACGTTCTTCGCTCTCTGGGAAGAGAAAGCCAACAGTGAGTACACCATCGTCGTTTGGAAGCAGAAGGTTACGGATGCTTACAATGCTTCGAACAGCCAGAAGACCTACGACTACTACGAGATGGCTGTGAAGACCGGCGCATCCGGACGTACACTTGAGCAGCTGCTTGCGTCGAACTCGGATGTAAGACCGTACACGACGCTGGCGAACAATGCCACTGCCAACTCCGAATTCTGGGGATTCCAGTACGGCCGCGCGGAAATGACCGATGAAGGAGTCAAAGGCGACGGCTCCACCGTAGTGAACGTGTATTATGACCGTATTCCGAGAAAGCTTGAGTTCCGGATTTCGGGAAACAGTTATTATTATCATGAGTTGCTTGCGACGGACAATGATAACGATCCAACAAAGTATGGGTTGGTAAATAACAATTATGTCCAGCTTTACTGGAGAAACAACGCTTTCAGAACATCTAATAGTAATAACGGTACTGTTTATTCCGGTACGATTTATACAAGAGATCAATGGCAGACAATCTGCACCATCAATGCCCTGTACGGGCAGAATATCTCGGAGTATTTCCCGATAGTAGGAACGAATGGTGTTACTTATAATCAGGGTCAAAGATGGCAGCCTCAGAACAGCAGCACTTATTCGGAGGTGTTGGTTTATATCGATACCATGCCGAATGAGAGCATTGCGTTCCATCTGAATACCTCCAGCAACACGACAAAATATATTTACTACTACATTGAGCCCTTGCCCGGAGCGGATCTCACGGGAAAAACCACCAGGGATTACAACGGCAAGACCTTTGTGGAATACAAGGCAATGCCTGCCAACTACGGTTTCTTTACAGAGGCCGAGGACTATATCAACATCATCGGTTTCTCGAAGAGCAGTGCTTATCCGCCTCAGGGATATACTTCCAACGGCAGTGTGAGCTCCACCATTTGGGGAAGCGGCGGTGCGTCGACGATTTACTGCTACTATCTCCGCAACCAGTATTCCCTCACGTTTGACTATCATTATCCGACAGAAGTTGACATGGGAGACAAGACGGTTGTCAAAGAGAACATTCCTTACGAGTCGTCTTTGGATCCGTACAACTATATTGCGCATGATGACGATACGGAAAATGCCATCCGGCCTTCCGAGAGTGAGATCCCTGCTCATTATGAATTCAAGGGCTGGTATGAGGACGCCAATGGCGATACCCCGTTCAACTTTGATACCACGATGCCCGCGGCAGATAAGATTATCTACGGTAAATGGGAGCCGATCTACTACAATATCGGCATTGATCCTGCCGGCGGTGTGATCAACCACATCAACTATGACGAGCCTACTGATGGCCGCTATCCGACATTCTATCTCAGCGGACTTTTGAATCCGGATACGACGGATCCCGCCTGGGTTGCAGCGCTTGCTGCTGTAGACAACGACACATCCTGGGTACAGACGCTGATGGAGACCGGTGAGGGGCACATCACTTCCCATTCCACCTACTTCAGCGCGAGATACGGTGTTACAATCGGCGAGTATTCGCTGGAGCGTAACTACGTTGAATGTGATGAGGACCATGAAGGAACGAAGTACTATTATGTAAATATGCAGTTCGATGACGGTGACGGTCAGATCCTGTGGGGTCTGCATTCCGATTTGCGTAATGCACTGTATCTTACCTATGATGAACTGCAGGCATACTACAAGTATTGCAAGGCCGCGAAGGCTTGGCATGACACCGCCAATGAGGGCTACTATGACGGAACATTTCCGGAGACTTTCGAAGACTTCATGGAAATGTACGTCAAGAAGAGCAATACCGGCGGGTATGCATTATACAGACAGGCGATTGCCGGTACCTATGAGTTTGTCGGCTGGTATGTAAAGAACGAGGACGGCACAATCTCCGAGAACCCGTTCAACTTTACAAACCCGATCGAAGATGCCATGACCCTGCAGGGTGTGTGGAGAAAAGTCGGCAACTACTACATCGGCTACGACACGATTTATAAGATGGATGATTCTACGATCATCAGCGGAATCATTCCTTACTGGACAGACCCGGCAGATTTGTCTACCGGCAAATACAGCGACGGCGCTCCTACGAATACGACACAGCAGCCTACGGACATCCGTGCAAACGGTGTTCCTGCCGCTGATGATTACATTTTCCGCGGATGGCAGATTGTCAAGTTCATGGGTAATGATGAGGACAATATGGCAATCTACACGCCGCTGTCGAGCACCTATTTCGATGCGGCTGCTCCGTTTACCATCAATGCGGATTACGCGGATGATAGCGGTTGTATCCATCTGCAGGCCGTTTATCAGCGTGTTGCAGAGTCCGACAGAAGACCTGAGATTGCAAACCTTCGGTTGAAAGCCAACGGCGGATACCTTGTACGCGCCGACGGAACCCGGATTGAAACTTCGGACAGCGATGTCGCGATCACCCAGACGACCGGTTGGAAAGTCGGAACTGTTGCGGAGGTTGCGAGCGAGCAGGCGATCATCTTCGGGGATATGCAGTCCAACGACGCTGTGCATTTGTACAAGTATGCTGTGAAGAACGGCACACTGGGTGCATCGTTCGATGTCAGCAACATTTTCTTCAAGCATCCGAACAATCATTTCCTGATCGGTTTCGATGAGGGCTCGGATTATTCGCTTGAGGGTACATCCGGCACCGGAGATGATCTGAAGACCGGTGAGGCTTACATCCCTACCTTTGCTGCGGACGGCGTGATTTCCGTTCAGAGAACGGATGACATCGTGCTCTACGCGGTATGGGAGCCGATGGTTTATGTGACTTTCGAGAACCGCACGACGCACTCCGTGACATTTGACGTTACCAGCACGGATTCCGATGCGATGAGCATCGTCAACGAAGTCACGGGCATTTACGACCGTGTGAAATATGACGGTTCTACGGTAACGCTGGAACCCGGCGAAAAGATCAAGTTCGTTATGCCGAAGGGCGCGGGCAAGACATTTTCCGTTACCGGAACAAACACGAGCACATCACAGCTGTTGACGGTAAGCAGTTACTTCAACGGAGAACAGACCGGACAGTCGACAGCGGGACCGAATCGTTCGTCCCAGGCACAGTTTGACCTTGAGGATACCTTCCGCGAGGATGAGACCGGCGTGTTGGTTTACTTCGATGGTGTTGACACCGTATTCTTCGATGTAAACGGCGGTACCTGGACGGATACCCGTACGGGCGAGAGCTATGACGAAGTTATCGGAAATGATGACTATATCTATGTGAGCGAGGACGGTCTGGTTTATCAGCCTGTTGACTTTACGGCAACATCTGTTGTCGCTACCGAGCCTTCCAAGCCGGTACGCAGCGGCAAGACCTTCATCGGTTGGACGACCGATGCGGATATTGCCCAGCTGGATCCTACGGGATTTGATCTTCCCGGAACGGACGAGGCAAGCAACATTACGAACCTTACCGTGATTAAGAGCAGTTACCTTTGGAACTTCGATTCGGAAGTCACCGAGGGAATGACTCTGTACGCAGTATGGGGCGATACGGTTTACGTACGGTTCCATGTTAACACCACTTATCACTATTGGACGGATACCAATACAGAAGTTTTCGTGGGTCCGACCAACGGCACCGGAAACGACCGCATCTATACGGTTGCGGTTGCAAAGGGCGATACGCTGACTCTTCCTTCGGCACCGACGTTCAGAAACAATGCTGCAAACCGTTTCTATCGCTGGGTTACGGATACAAACTCCCAGACCGCGGCGAAAGATATCGGTGATATTTCCAATGTGTATGCAATCGGTTCTCCGGTTACACAGAATCTGGATCTGTACACATCCTGGATTAACGCAGACCACATCGATGTTGTCATCAGCAAGACTGTGGAAAATGAGGATGGTTCCGCGCTGACCACGGAGCAGAAGAATAAAGACTTTACGTTTACGGCGGTGATCACCACTACGACGTATACAATGTCGGTATATCGCAGAACCAATAGTGGCTACGATAACCCGACTCTTGATTCTGAAACAAAGACCGAAACACAGACCATTACCTTGAAACATGGTGAAAGCAGTACATTGCCGTTATACTTTGATTCGGAAGACTCTACGGGTACTTTCGCACGGTACACAACGGGGCATGCAACGGTTGTTTATCAGTCCGTAATAATCACTGAGACATCTGATCCGAATTATACAGTTACGGTAAATGGTGAGCAAGTTGACAATGGAAGCGTTACCACTTTGCGCACGGCACCACAGAATACTCAGAATGGTACATATGGGTGGTCTTCCAATGGTAGCGGTAATTCAAGAACCTACACCCTCCACAGTGTCCCGGCCTACTCCAACAATGACACCGTGGCGATGGACTTCACCAACATTCATACCCATACGGATGTGAAGGTTTCGAAGGTTGTTGAGCACGACGATTACCTGACCGGCAATGAAGAGTTTGACTTCACCGCAACGTATACTGACAGAAACGGAAACCCTGTGATTCCGGCGGAGTCGGATGACTACACGGTGGATGGCTACACAGTTAGCTTCACTCTGAAGGACGGCGAGTCCGTACTGCTTCGCGGTGTGCCGATCGGCGGCACTGTGACAGTGGTTGAGGCGGTGGCAGGATTTATCGCAACATCCACTGACGGAACGACCGAAGGTGATGAGACGTTTACTCTTACCGAGGTTTCCCCGGACGGCGATGATGAGATTATCTTCACCAACCGCAGAAACACTTACGACGTAACGGTTACCAACACGGTTCTTCCGGTTGAGTACGGCAGCACTACCAAGGCGTTCCTGTACACGGCAACGCTCTGGAACGGCGATACGCAGGTTGTGTTCCCGAGCACGTTGGAAAATGATTCTCAGATGACCATTACCAACGCACGCAAGGATATGCAGATTTCGCTGAAGTCCGGCGAATCCTACGTGATTGCGGGACTTCCCGGTGACTACAAGCTGGTTGTCACACAGACGGAAGATCCGGATTATATCACCGAGTCCAGACTTGATCCTAATGAATTTGCGGAAGAACTGACAGTCACGATTGACCAGCTCAGCGAAAACGCACAAATCGATTTCAGAAACACGCTGAAGACAGCGGATTACACGATCACCAAGCATGTGTTCCTTGAAGAGGGACAGGAGCTGCCGGCCGGTACGAAGTTTGCATTTACCGCAAAACTTCTCAAGGCCATCACGGATACCACACCGGCTGCACTTTCGGCAGACAATATTGCAATGGCTGAGGCTGCAGGTGCTACGGTAAATGGTGACATTATCGAGTTCCAGCTGGGTGACGGAGACGAAATCGTTCTTGCAGGCCTGCCTGTCGGATATTTCCTGCAGGTGCAGGAGAACGCGTCCGGCTATGCGGCTTACGTCAACAACATCCGTGCGATTTCCGCTACGGAGCAGATTGCTCAGCCGCAGGGCAACGAAAAGAATACAATCAACTTCACAAACAAAAAGACCCATGTGGTTTTGACGATCCAGAAGGTGGATGCGGAGACCCTTGACGCCGTTCCCGGCGCGGTCTTCGACTTCTATCGAATGGTTGACGGTGAGCAGCAGACGCTGTACACGATGACCTCGGATGAGTATGGCTGGCTGACGGCTTTGGAGTCCGGAGTCACGATTCAGCAGATCGAGCTCGAGAACGGAACCTACTACCTGAGTGAAACAACTCCGGGTTCCGGATACCTGAAACTTTCGGAGCCCATCACCATCGTGGTGAACAGCGGCGAAACGGATGCGGAAAATGTCGTTACCATCAGCGGCAGCGACCAGGCATACGTGATTGTACCCGGTGAAGAGGGCAACTCGGTTTATACCATCGTTGTGAAGAACAAGGTGGCTATCCCGGCTCCTACTGGTCATCATGCCGATACATCTCCGTTCCTGCTGATCTTCCTGCTCGGACTTGCTGTGATCAGCGTCCTTTGGATCCTGAGGAGCAGAAGATGCGAGGACTGATGTCCTTGACGTAAAATGAATTGATTTCCAAAAGCGCTTCGGTTGCTTCAACCGGGGCGCTTTTTGTTATGTGTACAGGAGTCGATTTCCGCTGAGGGTTCGCATTTCTGTTGAGGTATTTGAAACGTTTAGGTTGATGTGTTCGGACTGCCTGTGTTGACTTTTCGGGTGAAAAGAGGTATCATTGTACTGTTGTAGAATACTTTTTTGTGCCGGTTTGATACAATAAATCTGCGCTGGGCCGGCATATACGCTGCGAAAAGAGGAGGGCGGAGCAATCCGCGAAAGATTTATGAGAAAACTGCGAGACATGGGGAAGAGACTTGGAGCTGTCTTTATGATCGTTTGTCTTTTGGTGACGAGCGGTTATTTTTCGAAACTCGCTGCGACGTTCGGAGAGCGTTTGCAGGAGAAGGTGACAGCGAAAGCCGCCGATGATAATAACGAGGGGGAGACCAAGCCGGAGCGGAAAGAAGCCATTCTGTATAACTTTGCGAAGTTATGGTATTACGATTCCGACGGAAAGAAGACGGAACTGAAAACGTTGGATGACGAGGAAGCTTTTTTCCGGATGAACAAAACGTCCATTCTTATTAACAAGGAAAGACATCCTCTCGATTATCCCGGAAGTTACGGGAACGGGAATAATATAAACGTGCCGACTTCGGATTATGAAATCTCTCCGACCCAGGACGAGGATCTCTTTACGCCTATCCTTGGAACCCGGAAGATTTCTACCGGGCAGGGTATGTTCCACGATGGTTGGAATTACGTATATGTCGGAAAATATACGCCGAATCTCCAGAAAGCTATCAGCGCCGATGATGGTTTCGGTGACAATATCGGCTACTATCAAGCTGAACCGGAGATGAGAGGTGCCGTTGACGGCGCAGTTCTGAGAATCCAGTATTTCCGTAGAAAAATCGGCGGAACATCCGGTGGCTGGCTGTATGAGAGCAACTGGATGAATGAGACAGAACCATCAGGAAACGCTCAGAGCAGCCTTCATTGTGATTATAGAATTACGTTGGTCGACACTGCTGTTCAGCCGGTGTACAATTTTATCAAGGCCGGCAATACAGGAACATACTACAGACTGCAGAAGCAGGAACAGGGAATCGTGGTTGCTCCGGTTGCCTTGTTTACAAGCGGTAAGGAAATCAACCGGGAGGCATTTCCGTACGATATCGCCGACTACAATTTCAGCAACTTCTCCGGTTCTAATGAAGCTTATAATCTGGAGGTTAACGATAAAGTCTATGTTTACTGGGATCCGGAACAGCAGAAGAACCCGCCCGAAGGCGTAAACTTCTATACCATTGATAAGGAAAACCCGAGAGTTGAAGCCAATGATAAACTTATCCATAACAGCGAAGACACGTGGGATGATAATTGGCTGGATGGCGCGGATACGGATTCTTGGGGAAATGAAATCAATATAAAGGCAATTCATCGTAATTTCCAGGCTACATTATATGATAGAGCCAGCGAAGTTACGGTAAACTTTGTTGATGGCGAGACCACGCTTGATACAGTCAAAGTTAACTGTGGTTCGACTCCCGAGTACACCAAAGAAGAACCGGTCCGGGATCCTTCGGATGTAACTTACAAGTTCTACGGTTGGGAAGACACGACGACACATACGGTTTATGACAAGGACAGCCTTCCGATTGCCCTTGCCAACGTGACCTACCAGGCTGTGTTCAAAGTTGTATTAACCGTTACAGCTCGCAATGCCAGTAAAGATTATGACAGCACGCCTCTGACCAATGCTGAATTTACAGTGACAGGATACCCGGCTGACCTTGCCGAGGCTGACAAGCCTGTATTTTCCGTAAAGATGACGGATGACAGCACAATCACGAATGTGGGAAATGTGCCGAATGTCATCGACACGGTAAATGATGTATCTGTGAGCAAAGATGATGCTGTGCTGATTGACGATTACTTTGTTCTGTCGGCTGACGGAACTTTGACGGTAAGCCCTCGGGCGGTGACAATCACAGCCCAGGATGCATCGCAAACGTACAACGGCGATCCTTTGACGGAATCGAGCTTTGATGTTGATGGCCTGGCTGATGAGGATACTCACGAGTTTACGGTTGTTATGACACCCGAAAGCACAATCACGAATGTGGGCATTCAACCTAATGTCATTGCGACGGTTGACGGCGTGCCCGTAAGTACGGGAGTCGAAACTAAGGTAGGCAACTACCTGGTTACGACGGTTAACGGAACTTTGGAGGTTCTGTTGTCGGAACTCGAGGTTAAAGTGACGGCAGAACCGTCATCGGGTGTCGTGGTCGGCGCTACGATAAATTATATAGTCGAAGTGACGAACAGCGGAAATGTGGCCGTGAAAGACGGCACGCTGGAGAGTAATCTCGCTGACCTGAGTGGCAAGACATTTGCTCTGGCACCCGGTCAAAAGATTACGTTTACATACACATACACTGTGACTCAGAACGATTTTGATGCCGGAAAGATAGTGGATACCGTAAAGGTAAATGCAACGGCTGAGCGCGGGGAGAATCCCGAGGAAGTTGAAGCGACGGCAACGGTCACCACAGAGGAAGCTAATGCTGAGTTGACTGTCACCAAGACAGCGGACAAGACAAGCGATGTTGAGGTGGGTGATACCATCACCTATACGGTAAACGTGACAAACACCGGAAACGTAACGGTTTCGGACATCGTTTTGACCGATACGATGGTGCCGATTTCCGAAGACCCATTCACGCTTGCACCCGGCGGAACAAAGACAATCACATATACGTATACCGTTTTGCAGGCGGATGTGGATGCCGGAAAAATTGATAATACGGTGACCGCGACGGGAAAGAATCCCCGAGGCGGGGATGTGACCCAATCCGGCGATGCAACGGTAACTACGGTGAGGCAAAACCCCGGTATTTTCGTTGCTCTGGGTGTATCTGAGACTTCCGGAGTAAAGGTCGGAGATTCGGTCATGTATACGGTGACCGTGTCGAATATCGGCAATGTTACGGTATCAGAGATTGTACTGGAAGATAATCTGACAGGGTATGAGTCGGATCCGTTTACGCTCGCTCCTGACGGAACGAAGACAATCACTTACTCATATACGGCCACTCAGTCGGATATGGATGCGGGTGTGTTTCAAACTATGGCAACTGCGACCGGCCAAGATCCCAAGGGAAGCCAGGTGACTGCGGCTGATGTTGCGGACGTGATAATGGCGGCAGCTGAGGCGAAACTCGCTGTTACCAAGAGTGCGGACAAGACAGGCGGTGTCAAAGCGGGAGATACGATCACTTACACCGTTGTTGTGAAGAATACCGGAAATGTCACGGTAACAGGTGTTGAACTGAGTGATACACTGGTAACCTTGAATGAGGCTGAGTTCAAGCTTGCACCCGGGGAAGTGAAGGAAATCACCTATACGTATGAAATTACCGAACAGGATGTGTATGCGGACAGTGTGGTCAATACAGTAACGGCAACAGCGACAGCCATAAGAGGTGATGATCCGGCTGACGTGTCGGCAACAGCTATGGTTATCCCGAGCAAACTTCCGATTGTCATTACGTCCTCCGACAGAAGCTGGACCTATGACGGACAGACCCACTTTGACAACGTGTACACGGTTACGTACGGTGATGTCGAGATTGAGGCTGATGAGACCGGTTTGGTGTTCGAACTGAGCAACGGGGATGTCCTGACGATCATACCGACTGCTGACGGAGTGAAGAATTACTCCACAGAGTATCTGGCCAATAACACCTTCTCGGTGGAGATCGAGAACAGCGATTTCTATGACAATATTACGACCACTTGCGGAACCCTGTCCATTGTTCCGAGGAAAGTAACCCTGACCAGCGAAAGCGGTGAGAAAGTATACGACGGAACGCCTCTGACGAAGCCGGCTGTGACAGTCGGCGGCGACGGATTTGTCGAAGACGAAGTGGCCGACCTGAAGGCTATAGGATCCGTGACGGAGGCGGGTGCGGTTTTCAATACCATCATCTACACGGAAAGTGCTTCGTTCAGATCGGCAAACTATGTTATCACAAAGACAGAGGGCAAGCTGACGGTCACGCCGCGAAGCGTGGAAGTGAAGATTACCGGCAATAGCGATTCCGTGGTCTACAACGGTGCGCCGCACACTGTAAAGGGATATTCGGCCGCGATCGAAGATACCATCTACACGGAAAATGATTTCATGTTCAGCGGAACAGCCGTTGCGACGGGTACGAATGCAGGTGATTACCTGATGGGTCTCTCGGACGAAATGTTCAGGAACGCGAATGAGAATTTTGATGTAACCTTCGAGGTGGCGGACGGTCAGTTGACGATCGAGCAGAAGGAAGCTGTTCTGCAGTGGTCGGATACCTCGTTCGCGTACGACGGCAAGAGCCATCAGCCTGTTGCTGAGATCACCAACCTTGAGGAAAATGACAACTGTGACCTGACAATCGAGGGCGAGGGCACGGAGTGCGGCAAATACACCGCAACAGTAACCGCGCTTTCCAACGAAAACTACAAGCTTCCGGAGAAGGACAACTCGGTGGAGTTCGAGATCTACGGATGCACGGTGACCTTTGTAGACGGTGACGGAAAGGTTCTGCAGAGCGGTGTTGTACCGTTCGGTACGATTCCTTCCTACGAGGGAGAGACACCTGCGAAGACCGGAACGTCCCAGAGCCTGTTCACCTTTGACGGAACCTGGTCGCCGGAGATCACGGCGGTTTCCCAGAAGGAAACGACATACACCGCGCAGTTTACGGAGACGAAGAAGGAATACTACCTTGCATATCAGGGGTACGGCGGAAGCGAAGGAACTCTTCCCAACACCGAAATCCCTGTCAGCGAGCTGGAGTCCGGAACGACGATCATGTTCGGATTCAAGAGTAACATCTACGATAACGAAACCTTTGATCATCTCAAGGAAATTCGGATCAACGGCAAGGCAGCTCCGAGTGAGGGAGTGAACAAGTACCGCGGCAGCGTGATCGTCGAACTGCAGCCCAAGTATCTTGACAGTCTTGAACCCGGTGATTACACACTGACGGCAGTTTTTGACGACGCAGCAGAGAAATCTATCGATGCGAAGTTCCGTGTGACCGCGAAGGCGGAAGAGCCGGAGGAGCCTGAGGAACCGGAAGAGCCCGAGAAACCGGAAGAACCTGAGGAACCGGAAGAGCCTGAGGAGCCGGAGCCGAGCCCGACGGAGGAACCCAAGGAGCCGGAGCCGACGCCGACGGGGACTCCTGACAAGCCGGATGTACCTACTCCGGGAACCGGCGACTCCATGAACATGGTCTATTTGGCCGCGCTTCTCGGATTTGCCTTGGCAGTGATCATCCTGCTCATCCTGAAGCGCAGAAGAGACGATGACGAAGACGATGATCAGTGAAAACTGAAGTAAACAGGGATGCCTCCCAAACCCGGGAGGCATCCTTTTTTGCATCTGCGGATTGGCCAAATGTATGACATAACACATTGCGTGCAGATTGTATTTTCCGCTGAAAAACAGTATAATATAGGCACATTTTTCGAGGATGGCGCGCCCCTGGCGGCCGGCTTCGTGTGAATATCAGGAGGAAGTATATGTTAAAAGTAGTAAAGACGGAAAATGGTCTCGTGCACGGACTGCCGGGCAACAACACCCGCATCAGCGTGTTCAAGGGCATCCCGTTCGCAGCTCCGCCGGTTGGAAAGAACCGTTGGAGAGCGCCGCAGCCGGCAGCGGACTGGGAAGGCGTGAGAGATTGTTTTGAGTTCGGACCGATCTCTGTGCAGGATCAGCCGGGCGTCGGAACCGACATCTACTGCCGTGAGTGGCATGTGGATCCGGATATCCCGATGGACGAGGACTGCCTGTATTTGAATGTATGGACAAACGCGAAGAGCGACACGGACAATCTGCCCGTGTACGTATGGTTCTTCGGCGGCGGTTTCCAGTGGGGTTATCCGCCGGAGATGGAGTTTAACGGGGAAAATATCGCCAAGCGCGGCGTGGTGTTCGTAAGCGTGAACTACCGCCTCGGCGCGTTCGGTTTCATCTCGCATCCCGAGATCACGAAGGAATCGCCGGAGGCGCCGACGAACTTCGGTAACCTTGACCAGCAGGCGGGAATCAAGTGGGTTATCCGCAACATCAAGGCATTTGGCGGAGACCCGAACAATATCACCATCGGCGGCCAGTCCGCAGGCGGCGGCAGTGTTATGAACCAGCTGACGAGCCCGCAGAGCATCGGCCTTTTCCAGAAGGCGATCGTGCACAGCGGCATGATCCGCAGCCCTTATATGCTCGACGGATTTATCACTCCGAAGCCGCTGTCGAAGACCGAGGAAAACGGCGAGGCATTTTTCGAATTCTTAGGTGTGAAGACTCTCGAGGAAGCGAGAGCGCTTGACGCCATCTACATCCGCGATCGTTACGCGGAGTTTGCAAAGGATCATCCGCGCTTTGCGCCCACCATCGACGGAACGTTCATGGTGGCGGATCCCTACATCCTGTTCCTTCAGGGCAAGCACGCCAACGTCCCGATGATCTCGGGCAATACGGGCGACGAGTTCAAATCCGTTGTCTTCGCGGACGATGAGGAGGACTTCAAGAAGAAGGCGAAGGAAGCTCTCGGCGACAAGTACGACGAGTTTATGTCCTTCCCGGAGGCCCATGTGCGCAACGGGCATATGTTCGCCCCGACCGATGGGCTGGAGTGCGCCGTAAAGGCCGCATTTGCCCACAACGAAGCTCCGTCCTACTACTACAACTTCAACCCGGATATCCCTGGCTGGGACAACCCCGGCACCTTCCACTCGGTTGACCTGTGGTTCTTCTTTGAGACCCTGGCGGCCTGCTGGAGACCCTTCAAGGGATATCATTTCGACCTCGCACGCATGATGTGCAACTACCTTACGAACTTCGTAAAGACCGGCGACCCCAACGGCAAGGATGCCGACGGCACCGATATGCCGGTTTGGAGACCGTACGGAACAGGCGCGCACTGTGGCATGAACTTCCTCAAGGAAGGCTGTGTCCCGAGCTTTGAGAACAAGCCCTTCAACGACTTCATGATCGGTGTCATCACCGACCAGACGATCCCGGAGCGCAAGCAGGCGTACAATCCGTACCTGCCGAACTGGGAGTACATCCCGGACGGCGAGCCCTACGTCTTCGGCGACCGCGTCTACGTCTACGGTTCCCACGATCAGTTCAACGGCTATGTGTTCTGCCAGGGCGACTATGTGTGCTGGTCCGCGCCGGTCAATGACCTCGGCAACTGGCGCTACGAGGGCGTTACCTACAAGAAGACTCAGGATCCGGTGAACTCCCGCGGAAACATGGTGCTGTACGCGCCGGACGTGACCGTCGGTCCCGACGGACGCTACTACCTGTACTACGTGCTCGACAAGGTCGGCATCGTCTCCGTTGCGGTGTGCGACACGCCAGCCGGACAGTATGAGTTCTACGGCTATGTGCACTATGAGGACGGCACGAAGCTCGGCGAGCGCGAAGGCGATGAGCCGCAGTTCGACCCGGGCGTACTGACCGAGGGCGATGTGACCTACCTCTTCACGGGCTTCTGCGGCAGAGGTGACAAGAGCCGCCACGGCTCGCAGCTGACGGTTCTCGGACCGGACATGCTTACGATCGTGAAGGAGCCGAGAATTGTGGTTCCGGGCTCCTGCTACAGCGAGGGTACCGGCTTTGAAGGACACGCATTTTTCGAGGCATCCTCGATCCGCAAGTTCGACGGCAAGTATTACTTTATCTACTCGAGCGAAGTGATGCACGAGCTCTGCTACGCAACCTCCGACAGCCCCGAGGGACCGTTTGTTTACGGCGGTGTGATCGTCTCCAACAGCGACTTCCACATCGGCACCTACAAGGATGCGGAGACGCCCGCGGCGTACGGCGCAAACAACCACGGCAGCCTCATCGAGATCGCCGGCAAGCGCTACATTTTCTATCATCGCCAGACCAACGCCACCTGGTATTCCCGCCAGGGTTGCGCTGAGGAAGTGAAGTTCGCAGCGGACGGTTCCATCGCACAGGTGGAGATCACCTCCTGTGGCCTGAACGGCGGTCCGCTTCTCGACACGGAAGAGCTTCCGGCGCACATCGCCTGCAACCTGTTCGATAAGGAGATCACGCAGCCGATGCACTGGCTTGTGGGCATCGGCAACCAGCCGCGCATCACCCAGGACGGCCGCGACGGCGACAGGAATCCTTCGTATGTTGCGAATATCCACGACGGCACGACCATCGGCTTCAAGTACATCAACTTCAAGGGTGTGAAGGAGATCGAGCTGACGGTCCGCGGTTACATCCACGACAGTTTCGAGGTTCGCACCGAGCTGAACGGACCGGTCATCGGCACCGTCAAGGTGGACTCCTCCGACATCTGGGAGAAGTACCGCGCAGCCTGCCCGATCCCGGACGGTGTCTCGGCGCTGTACCTGACCAAGGTCGGCGGCGGCAACGGACATCTCCTGTCAGTGCGGTTTATCCACTGATCACCGGGGCTGCGGGAGTATTTTCCGAGGAAACAGAATCAATGGGATACACAGGGGCATCGGAGCGATCCGGTGCCCTTTCTGCGTTGTACGGGAGCATTTTTACGGCGGACATGGATGGTTACCTGTTGGAATTACAGCGGGAATCGTGTATAATACAGGTTGTTATCGGAGCGGGGGTTTTCGGAGGGGAGAAGGTATGAAAAAGAAATGGTTTGCAAGGTTTCGGATCGCGGCGTTGATCATCCTCATCGCTTTGTTTGCATGCGGATGTGCCGAGGATTCCACGCAACTGAGAAAAAAGAACAACGCAACGCCGGCGGAAAATGCAGAGTCGTCGCCGACGCCCACGAGTTCCATCACGCCGGTGCCGCCGCGGCCTGCCGGAAATGCAGACCACAGTGCTGCGCTGAAGCTGCTGCCTGCGCTCAGCGAGACGGAATTTACCGCTTGTAATCTGTACTCCGCAGGAAACTATGTGCTTGTTCAATCCAGCACTTATGATTCTCTTCCGGAATCTCAAAAGGGACATTTTTACAACAGTTTGCAGCTGATGGATCTGGATCATCCGGACACGCCGGCGAGGCTCACATTCCCGGAAGGGGTATCCGTGGAACCCATGGTGCTTCCGGACGGAACGGTATATGCCCGGGATAGAAAAAGCTCTGAGATTATCTGCTATGACCGGGAACTGAGGGAGACCTTCCGGTTCGCCTGTGCCGGAACCTGTATCGGGTGCTCCGAGGACGGATTACTGTGGTTCTGTGACACCGAGAGAAACGTGCTTGCAGCCATGAACCCGGATGGAACAAAGAGAGCGGAGCAGCCGTATGATCCGGCGGACTATTTGTATATTTACTGCGGGATGGAGAGCCAGAGGTATGTGTTTGTTGCCCTTTCCGAGGACGGCAGCACCCGGGTTTCCTTCCGCATTGACGGGAATTCCTGTGTGGACCAGGAGAGACGCGGGCTGCCCGTAAAATCGGATCAGTTTCTCCTCGGACGCCAAGGGGATTATGCCTTTTACAACCCGGGATTCCGGAATTATCAGAAACTGTATACATCGTTCCTTCCGGAGGAAACATACGTCGTATTTGTTCCGGAGTATGATTCGACCATGGTGGAGGACTACCGGAGCGGATGCGCTGCAATGTATTCCCAATGCTGCCATTATGACGAAGGGGGAGTCTCTGTAGTGGACAGCGAAGCGGTTTCCGTGGTGAACCTTGCAGACGGAACCGGGGTGCGGCTGGAGAACCCGGATGATTTCAGACTGTACAAATCTGTATTTGCCGGAGAATCACAGTTGTTGCTGGCGGTGTTCCAAAAGCGGCAGGGAATCCGTTTTTACCTCTGGGATTACGGCAGTGAGCCGTCGTATCCGGAGCATGTGTTTCACCGCAGTGAGGCTGTCGGAACAAAGGCGGAGGAAGTCGCCGAAACAGCGGAGAGGATCTGTGTGCAGTTTGGCGTGAACCTCTACTACAAGTCCGAGGACATGCCTCTTTTCCGATTCGGTATGCGTCTCTCGCCGGCCCAGGATGAGGACCACCTGCTGGAGATGATGGACGCACTGTATGCAGTGCTGGCAGAGTATCCGCCGGGATTTTTCGAGGAGGTTACGACGAACCGGCAGGGGATACATTATTATCTGTGTGAGTCTCTGGAAAACTGGTTTGAGTCCGGCCCTTCCGATGTCGACGGAGTTACCAACAACTATCTGGGTTCGACACATATCGCGCTGGATTACTCGTGGGATTTCGATTATTTCCGCACGAAGCTGGTACATGAAATGATGCACGCCATGGATGCCCGGCTTGAAGCGTATGGTGAGGAATCCGGTATCAACGTGCTTGACTATTGGAGAAACGAATTAAACTGCGAAGAGTACGGCTTCTACGATTCGTATTATGATTCTCATGGGCAAAGGGTTTATGATACCCGCGGGACCTATAAGTCGTATAGCAAAAAGGACGATATCTGGTTTACGGATATATACGCACGCACTTACCCGACGGAGGACCGTGCCCGCATTATGGAAGCCCTTATGGAGTATCCGGAAGGAATGCTCACCGAGTATCTTTCGTGCCCCCATCTCCGCGCGAAGGCGGAGTGCCTGTGCGCGATGATCCGGGCAGCTTTCCCCAGCATTGCGGCCTGCAGGGCGCCGGTCCGCTGGGAGCGGGCACTGGGGATCATCAATGAACATCCTTGGGAACAGTGAGGTTATGGAGTGAAGAAGATTTTTCTGATTGAGGACGACTACGCGCTTGCGCAGGCGATCAAAAAGCAGATTGAGAGCTGGGGCAACGAGGTGGTCACGGTGAAGGACTTCCGCTCGGTGATGGAGGAGTTTGCCGCGGCGGATCCGCAGATGGTGCTCGTGGACGTGATGCTGCCGTTTTTCAACGGCTACCACTGGTGCACCGAGATCCGCAAGGTTTCCAACGTGCCCATCGTGTTCCTCTCCTCGGCGTCCGACAATATGAACATCGTGATGGCGATGAATCTCGGGGCGGATGACTTTATTCCCAAGCCCGTGGACCCGATGGTCCTGACGGCGAAGGTTTCCGCCATCCTGCGGCGCGCCTACGATCTGGGGGAGATGCCGCAGACGCTGTCGCACCGTGGGCTGACGCTCAACTTAAGCGACAATTCCGCCACCTTCGAGGGCGAGCGGGTGGAGCTTACGAAGAATGAATTCCGCATCCTGCGGACGCTTCTGGAGAGCCAGGGGAAGATCGTGTCCCGAGACGCCCTGATGACGGCTCTTTGGCAGGATGACAGTTACGTGGAGGAAAATACCCTGACCGTCAATGTGACGCGTCTTCGCAAGAAGCTGGAGGGCCTGGGACTGCCCGGGTTCATCACAACGAAGGTCGGCAGCGGATATATCGTGGAGTAGCTGCGGGAGGGACGGTTATGAAGTTTTTTGTGTCGTTCCTTCAGGAACGGATTTACCCCATCGTCTGGGGGCTTGTTGCAATCGCGATCTGTGTGCTGGTGTTCTGGCTTTACGGAGTCCCGAACAACGCGATCGTCTACACCGCGATCCTGTGCATCACGGCAGGCCTCGCGGTGGGTGCTTTCGATTTCGTCAGACAGTGGAAACAGCACAAGATCCGGCTTCATGCGATCCGGACAGCAGCCTATGAGAAAACGGAGCTGCCGGACGAGATCGGTGTTGCCGCAGGGGATTATTCTACGCTCGTAGAATCATTATGGAAGCGGATTGACTCCCTGATGGACCAGCAGTTTTCGGAGCGCATGGAGGCAAAGGATTACTATACGACCTGGGTGCACCAGATCAAGACGCCTCTCGCGGTGATGCAGATGCTTGTCAAGTCGGAGGATACCGAGCAGAACCGTGCGCTGGCGGCGGAGCTGTTCCGCACGGAGCAGTACGTCGACATGGCCCTCGGGTACATCCGCCTCGGGGAGGACGCCTCGGATCTTGCGGTGCGGGAGTGCGATCTGGACGAGCTGGTGCGCGCTTCCATACGGCGGTACGCGCCGCAGTTTATCGGGAAGAAACTCAGTCTGAATTACGAGCCTTGTAAGGTGACGGTGGTCACCGACGGAAAATGGTTCACCTTCCTTCTAGAGCAGCTTCTCTCCAACGCGGTCAAATACACCTACGAGGGCGGCGTGACCGTCACGATCACGGAGGACGCCAAGGTCATCGTCCGGGACACCGGCATCGGCATCGCGCCGGAGGATGTGCCGCGGGTTTTCGAGAAGGGCTTCACCGGGTTCAACGGGCGTCTTGTGTCCACAGGGGACACTGACGGCGGCCGTGCGACGGGCCTCGGGCTGTACCTCTGCCGCAAGATCGCGCACAAACTGAATGTCGGCCTCTCCGTGGAGTCTGAGATCGGCAAGGGGTCCGCCTTTACGATCGATATGCACAAAGAGGATATTGTCGTGGATTGAACATTTTCCGAAGCGTGCGATAACGCTTCGAACGAAAACGGCGCAAGCCCAAAATACGGGGGAGTAACGATGTACCGAAGAACGAATTTTTTAACAATTGTCTGCCTGATCCTGATCGGGAGCCTGCTGTGCGGATGCACCACCACGAAGGCGCCGGGGGAACCGACACCTGCAGCCGGGGAAACCGCGAAAGCGACGAAGCCGGCTGACACGCCGACCAATCCGCCGGAAGATACGCCGAGTCCGGAGTCGACGGCAACGCCGGAGCCCACAAGCACACCCACGCCGGAGCCTACGAGCACCCCGACGCCGGAACCCACAGCCACGCCGACGCCGGATCCGATGCCCAAACTCGGGGATCCCGACGCTCCGTATACGAATCCGCAGGATATCCCCGAGGATATCACGGATCCGATGGCGCGGATGGAGTATATCCGCGAGTGCCTGTTGAGCAATGCGGATTACTATAATTCCATCGACAACACCTCGGAACACACGTGGCAGTTTATCCGCAAGAAGGATCATTCCCAGTCGGGCACCCGGGAGTTTATCCCGATCGCGGATTACGGCGGATTTTATATCGACAAGAGCGCGGCGGACGAGAAAGTCGTGTATTTTACGTTTGACTGCGGATTCCCCAGCGATCTCACGGTGAGCATCCTGGATACCCTCAAGAAGCACAACGCCAAGGCCAGCTTCTTCGTCACGAAGCATTACCTCAAGAAGTGCATGGACTACGCCATAAGGATGAAGGAGGAAGGGCACGCCGTGTGCAACCACACCGTGTCCCATGAGGACCTTCGCCAGATGTCCGTGGAGAAGATCATCTCCGAGATCATCGACGTCGCGGAGTACTTCTACGAGGAGTCGGGCTACGAGATGGACCCGTTCTTCCGCTCGCCCTCCGGTTCGTACACCAAAAGGCTTTTGACAATCTTCCACGACGCGGGTTACCGCACGGTGTTCTGGAGCATCGCCTACGGCGATTACAACAAGAAGAATCCGCCGGCCCCCGGATACGTGACCGACCATTTTAAGACGTATTACCACAATGGTGCCGTTATTTTGATGCACAACGACTGCCAGCAGAATGCGGACGAGCTGGACGCCGTGCTGACCTTTTTGGAGGAGCAGGGGTACCGGTTCGGTCTGCTCTCGGAGATTCCGTAACCTTACAAAAATGTCACATCGCCATCGGAAAATGTAACCACATTCGATGTTTTTACACCGTCGCCCGGCGTATAATCGCCAATGTAAGTACGGGAGAGCCCCGGCTGCGAGCGACGGTGTATTTGCGCAGCGGGGGGAGAATGAAGCAGGCGGAATCCGCCGGTACGGGGGAGAACGCTTCGCGGACGGGGACTTGTCCCGGAAGATCATGCGGCTTAAGCCGCGCAGGGAGGGAAATCAAAAATGGCAATTTTGGAAGTAAGTAACCTGAAGAAAATCTATACCACCCGCTTCGGAGGGAACAAGGTACAGGCACTCTCGAACGTGACATTTTCCGTCGAAAAGGGAGAGTATGTGGCGATCATGGGCGAGTCGGGCTCCGGCAAGACGACGCTGCTCAACATCTTAGCGGCACTTGACCGGCCCACCGCCGGCAAGGTCATGCTGGAGGGAAAGGAACTCTCCGGCATCAAGGAGGCGGAGATGGCAACGTTCCGCCGCGAGAACCTCGGCTTTGTGTTCCAGGAGTTCAACCTTTTGGACACCTTCTCCATCCGCGACAACATTCTGCTGCCCCTTGTTCTCAACGGCGCAAAGCCTGCGGAGCTGGAGAGCAAACTGCTGCCCATCGCGGAGGAGCTCGGGATCAAGGACCTTCTTGCAAAGTACCCCTACGAGGTTTCCGGAGGACAGAAGCAGAGGACGGCGGTTGCCCGTGCCCTGATCACGGACCCGAAGCTGATTCTGGCGGACGAGCCCACCGGTGCTCTCGACTCAAAGTCCACGGATGATCTCCTGCGCGTATTCCGTGAGATCAATGCCAAGGGGCAGACGATCCTTATGGTAACCCATTCGACGAAGGCCGCAAGCCATGCGTCCCGCGTCCTGTTTATCCGCGACGGCGAGGTATTCCATCAGATTTATCGCGGAGACTGCACCAACGAGCAGCTCTACCAGAAGATTTCCGACACGCTCACACTTCTTACGACAGGCGGTGAGCAGCGATGAAACTGGGACTCTTTCTGCGGCTTGCGTGGTCCAACATCCGCAAGAACCACCAGCTGTACGTGCCGCATATCCTTGCGGGTGCCGGCCTGACGGCCATCTTTTATGTCATGCAGACGCTTGCCAACGATGACCGCCTTCGGAAGATCAAGGGCGGGTACGCGATCCCGTCCATCATGATCATCGGCCTCACGGTCGTTGCAATCCTTTCGGTAATCCTTGTGCTCTTCACGAACAGCTTCCTGATGAAGCAGCGCACCCGCGAGTACGGTATGTACAACGTGCTCGGCATGGAGAAGCGTCACGTCGGGTGTATCATGTTCCTGGAAAGTGCCATCTCCACCGTGATACTTCTCGTGGCAGGAATCCTCGCGGGCATGCTGATCTACAAGCTCTGCTGTCTGTTCATCTGCAAAATGCTTCAGGTGGAGACAATCCTCGGCTTTTACATGAAGGCGGAGTTCGTACTGAAGACGGTGGGTGCATTTGCCGCGATGTATCTTTTGGCATTTCTGTGGAACTGCATCCGCCTTGCGAGACTTCGTCCGGTGGAGCTTCTGGCAAGTGCGGGAGCGGGAGAGAAGGAGCCGAAGACCAAGTGGATCATGCTGATCATCGGACTTCTCACACTCGGAACAGGCTACTTCATTGCACTTACCACGGAGTCACCGCTGCGGGCAATCCCGGATTTCTTCACGGCAGTCATCCTGGTTATTATCGGAACCTATGCGCTGTTCCTTGCGGGCAGTGTTGCGTTCCTCAAGCTTTTACGTAGAAATAAAGGATTCTACTATCGTAGAAAGAATATGATCGCGGTGTCGGATCTGCTGTATCGTATGAAGCAGAACGCCGTCGGACTGGCGTCCATCGCAATCCTCGCCACCGGCGTCATCGTCATGATCTCCACAACCGTATGCCTCTATATGGGGACCGAAGCGACCATCCGCAATTATTTTCTGGAAGGTCGGGCGGACATGTACGTCGGCGGACTGTATGTCTGGGACGAGAAAACGCCGGACGGCGATGCGATACCGGAGCGTCATTCCGGACAGATCCCGGAGGAAGTCCTTCGGAGTCTCACGGAGCAGGTCGTCGGCAAATACGGAGCCGAGGTGGAATCGTTTATCCGTGTCCGCAGCTTCTCGGATTCGCTTTGCTTTACTGACGGAAAGGCGGATCTGGTGCGTCTGCGTTCCACCCTTACCTCACTGCCGAAGGGAACCATCGACGTTGTAATCCTTCCGCTGGAGGACTACAACCGGCTCTGTAAGGATAACCTCGTGCTGAAGGACAATGAGATCGGCTGGGTTGCTCTTTCGGATGACTCGGGGAATCTCACAAAGGTGTTGCCGTCGGAGATCAGCTTCGGAGGAAAAGCGTATACTCTCGGACCGGAGGTAAAGCATATCCCGATCATGAGAAATGAGGCGTTTACTGACGGATACTACGGCCTCGTCGTCCCTGCTATGGACGACATCGACAGCATCGTGACGGATCTGTATCAACCGTCGGAAGGCGGCTGGACCTATTACATTACGTCGTACCGGTACTATGTGAGCCTGAAGGGTACGGAGGAGATCGCAGCCCGCGACGGAGTAAAGGATGGACGCAGACAGTCCTACTGGGAGTTTGGGGACCTTGTGGCAGAATATCTGAAGACGCTTGATACCCCGGAGACAGGGGAACACATCGATGCCACTGCATGGGAGACTTCCTGGGCCCTCCGGGACGAACTTCTCGGCATGTACGGCTCACTGTTCTTCCTCGGAATCCTCCTGAGCCTTGTGTTCCTTTTTGCCACGGCGCTGATCATCTACTACAAGCAGATCTCCGAGGGTTATGACGATCGCGGCCGTTTCCAGATCCTACAGAAGGTCGGTATGACACAGAAGGAGACCAAGGGAACGATCCGCCGCCAGATTGTGATCGTATTTTTCCTGCCGCTGGTGACGGCGGTGATCCACATGATCGTTGCGTATCCGGTCATCCGCAAGCTTCTCCTGCTTCTGATGATGCCGAACGACAATCTGTTCCTTTTGTGCACGGCGTGCACGGTGGTGGCCTTCGCCCTCATCTACATGGTGATCTACCGCCTGACGGCACGCACCTACTACCGGATCGTGCGATGATCCTGTGGAAAATGTGAAACGTCCTTCCTGAAAAAGAACCTATGAAAAGCGGCGAAAGCGCTGAACAAACAGCGTTTTCGCCGTTTCTTTGTAGAGGATAATACATGCCGCAGGGCAAGGGTTTTCCTTGTGTTTCGCGGTCATATGGAGTATAATAAACAATACGCGAAAGTGTCCTGCAGCAGAGTCTTGTCCTGCAGGGAGTGAATTGAGAAGAAGATGAACCTAAGAGGAATGAAATCTCCCTGACGGTAGTCATGATATCCTTCATTGTTGGGGGACTGTCTTCTTTGACTCGCTGGATGATATGGCACAGATCCAGTACGGATACATTCCCGATTACGAGAGAGCGGATTACGATTAACGCATTTTACGGAAAATAATAAAAGATAAAAGCTACGGAGGAAGCAACATGGCAAAAACTACAAAAATCACGGTTACGGGTGCGGAGAACATCGCATTCCACAACAACGTGGACTACTGCATCGGCACGGGGCGTATGGGCTTAGCGCTCACGGAGGAGTATCTGAAGGAGCTGTCGTTTGTGCAGAACATCATCGGATTCAAGCACATCCGCGGCCACGGTCTGTTCGCAGATGACATGGCAATCTATCAGAGACACGTTGACTGGTTCACCAAGAAGGAGACCATCGAGTATAATTTTACGTATCTGGACCGCGTGATGGATGCGTACCTTGAGAGAAATATCGTCCCGTTCCTGGAGCTCGGCTTCATGCCGAAGGCTTTGGCGAGCGGCGAGCAGACGATCTTCTACTGGAAGGGCAACACGACGCCGCCGAAGGAGTACGACGAGTGGACGAAGCTTGTGACGGTGACTCTTGCACACCTTGTGAAGCGCTACGGCGAGCAGGTGTACAGCTGGCCCATCGAGGTTTGGAACGAGCCCAACCTTCCGGGTTTCTGGAAGGACGCCAGCATGGACGAGTACTTCAAGCTCTTCAAGGAGACGTTCCTTGCCATCAAGGCTCTGGACAAGAGATTCCGCGTCGGCGGTCCCGCGATCTGCGGCGTTCGCGATGAGGAGTGGATGAAGGCATTTTTCGACTTCTGCAAGAAGGAGAAGATCAAGCCCGATTTTGCGACGAGACATCACTACACCACCGAGATGCCGTCGCCGTCCGGCCACTACGGATACCAGAAGCTCTCGGATCCGCAGGTCGGTTTCGACAATCTGCAGTCCTCCCGCGACATTATCGATTCCTACAAGGAATTCAAGGGGATGGAGATGCACCTGACGGAGTTCAACACCTCCTACATTCCGAACAATCCGCTGCATGACACGAACGAAAATGCGGCTTATCTGGCATACCAGCTGGAGCGTCTCGGCGAGACCTCCTATTCCTACTCCTACTGGACCTTCGGCGACGTGTTCGAGGAGAGAGGCGTTCCGTTCTCGCTGTTCCACGGCGGTTTCGGCCTTGTGGCTCACGGCTGCATCGCAAAGCCGACGTTCTGGACATTTGCCTTCTACAAGAGACTGCAGGATGCGGCACAGAGCTGCGTCTACAAGGGAAAGAACGCGGTCATCGTGAAGAAGGAAGGCGGTTACCGCGGAATCTTCTGGAACATGACCGATGAGGATACCGAGATTTCGGTGAAGCTTGCGGTGGATGCGAAGGAGTACACCGTGCTCCGCGAGACCGTGGACCCGGTTACCTGCAATCCGAGAAAGGCATGGCACGACATGGGCGAGCCGAAGAATCCTTCGGCAGAGCAGATCAAGCTGATCCGCCGCTTCGCACTTCCATTCGCGGAGAGTGAGATTGCCAAGAGAAACCGCGGAAACATCTCGTTGACGGTGCCGGTTCGCGGACAGGGCGTTGTCTATGTGGACATCACCGAGCGCGAGTTCGAGGGCGATCGCGGGTTTGACTTCGACCGCAGATTCTGATCCGGATCTGTTTGGAGAATATGATCCGGCTATGTTTTGGGAGAATACTATGACGCGCCCTTCGGGGCGCCGGAGGGGTTTATGAAAGTGTTGGTGACGGGGTTCGAACCCTTTGGCAGATTCACGGTCAACTCTTCGCAGCAGGCGGTAGCGCTGCTTCCGAAGGGACTCGGCGGAGCGGAGATCATCACGGCGGTATTGCCGGTGTCCTACTCCCGGAGCGATAAGATACTCTTTGACCTGATCCGGGAGCATCGGCCTGACGCCGTCGTGTGTGTCGGACAGAACGCCTCCGCGCCGGAGATCCGCGTGGAGACCACGGCGGGCAACTACGCCCACTCGGAGGAAGAGGACGCGGACCACAACCTGTGGCTGTACCGTTCCATCGACATGAGCGGGGCGCCGTCCTACCGGTCGACGCTTCCCGTGGAGAACATGGTGCGCAACCTGAAGAAGGCGGGGATTGCCGCGGAGATTTCCCATTCGGCGGGAACCTTTGTGTGCAACTGCTTGATGTATCAGGCGCTCCGTGCCTGCGAGAACGAGTTTCAGGGTATGCCCTGCGGGTTTATCCACGTGCCGGCGGTTCCGGAGCAGTGCTCCGATGCGGCCGCACAGCCCTGCATGGCACTTGACGTGATCGTACAGGGACTGCGGATTGCCATCGCAACCGTGATCGACCCTGAGAGCGACGGGATCCTGCCGGAGACCCAGATGACGGAAAATAGCGAGCCGGCAGCGGTTGAAGTGCCTGCACCGGCTGACATGACCGCAGCTGCCGGCGAACCCGAAGGGGAAGAGCCGACGGCGTGGAACGAGCGGGATGACGAGGATGACTTCCGCATGGCGGCCAATGTGACGCCGGAGATGCTTGCGGCGCTCAACGATGACGACGATGAGGACGCCGGGGCGGAAGCAGCAGAGCCAGAGACTGCGGTAACGGCGGAGGCCGGGACAGTACCGGCAGAGGAACCGGAGGAAAAGGCACCCAGCGCGGCGGAGGCGGCGGTAGCTTATTTTGCGAAGCAGAGACAGGTTCGCGGCGAGGCGCCCAAACCGCTTGACGACGGCGAAGTTTACTACGGAACTCCGAAGAAGTCCGCGCCTGTGGACGAGTCGAAGAACGAAGCGGTGCTGAAGCGGATTTCCGCCAGCGTGCCCGAGAAGATCACCACCATGACGGATGCGCCGAAGGAAACGCTGTTTGATCCGGCGAGGGAGCGCGCCAACGTCGATCTGAAGGACTACCGCGTATTCAATGTCAAGGATAAGTACCGCGTGTCCGGGATGCCCCAGGAGCAGATGACGCTCACGGAGTTTATGGATGAGTTTATCCCCGAGCGGGAGAAGACGGATCTGGAGCTTCGGGAGGAGCGTGCCAGAACGCTGATCCATGAGGGGGATGTCCGCGATCCGCGCACGTTCCCGGAGCGTCAGGCGCTCCGCGAGGCGGCAAGGCGCAAGGAGGATGCGAAGGAGCACGTCGTGTTCGGCGATCTCTTCTTTATGAGCGACACGATGCGCGCCATGGGAAAGACCTGGAACAAAAGCGTGCTGGTGGACGACGACATCCATGTGCTTTTGTACACGGCAGTGGAGGACGGCGGCGACATCTGCGGATACAAAATCTCGGAGCTGGATGCTCACGGCCGCGTGACGAAACGCGAGATCGGGGAGCTTCCGCTGTATGCGATGGCATACGAAAAATACTACCTCTTCCGCGCTTTGACGGAAGGAAAAAAGATTGTCTGCGACCCGGAAACCTATGAGCTCCGGCTGGAGGACGGCGTTACCGCCTGACACAGCCTGCTTAGGGAAGAAGGACCGCATTGCCATACGGCAGAGGAAAGGAGCGTACAGAGCATGAAACGGTTAGAAAGGCGGATCGGGATCGGGCTCTTGCTGCTCCTTTTGTTTTTGTCCGCAGGGACAGTACTGAGAAGCGGAGCGGCAGCGGCAGGAACGACGCCGACGCCCACCGTGACGCCGACGCCGCCCACAGTATATCAGCAGATTGCCTCCTCAAGAGAGGCGGGACACGCCGACCAGTGGACCGACTCCTTCGGGAACACGATCCTGTTGGACAACACGGACTGCGCCAACATCGTTGTCTCCTACACGGTGGGCGGGGAACGGGAACCGGAGGCCTCCAACCAGGAGATCGTGCAGGTTCTCGGCTGGCCGGACTACGACGAGGAGACCGGGACCGGCGCCCTGAATCTGGGGCGGGGCGGAGAGATCATCCTGGATATGAACGCCTACATCCGCGACTCTGCGGGAATGTTCCTCTACATCTTTACCACCGGCAAGCCGGAGGACAAGATGAGAGTCAAGCTGTCCGCCGACCTGAACACGTGGTATGAGATTGAGATCAAGAGCAAGGACTTCACGGGCCTCGACAAATTCACCAACATTCCGGCCAAGGTGAAGCCCCGCTATGTGAAGATCACGGACTGCAGCGAGAAGGGAAACGGCGTGTGCATCGATGCGGTTCTGGCCTTTGACGCCGAGCCGGTTGTGAAGCCGATCAACGTGAACGCCAAGAAGAAACCCTGGTACGAGAAATTCGGCATGACCAAAAAGGGCGCCACGGCGATGTGCATCTGCGTCGGTACGGTTGTGTTTGTGATCGTGGTGCTTGCACTTCTGCGGCGCATCAACATTTTCCGACGCCGGAGAAAGAGAAAGAAGCTTCGCCTGGTTTACGATAAGGACCGCGACGGCGCACGGGACGGAAGAAACGGAGAGTAAGCAATGCAGCAGTTATCCATATTTGACATGCAGAAGGAGCAGACGCCGAGGTCGATGCCTCTGGCGGGGCGGGTGCGCCCGAAGACTCTTGAAGAGTTTGTCGGTCAGGAACATCTGCTCGGGCCGGGGTGCATGCTGCGCACGCTGATCGAGCACGACAACATTTCCTCGATGATCTTCTGGGGGCCGCCCGGAGTCGGGAAGACAACCCTTGCAAGCATCATCGCAGGACAGACGAAGTCGGAGTTCATCAACTTCAGCGCGGTCACCAGCGGCATCAAGGAGATCAAGGATGTCATGAAACAGGCGGAGGACGCGACCCTTCGGGGCATCCGGACCGTCCTGTTTGTGGACGAGATCCACCGCTTCAACAAGGCCCAGCAGGACGCCTTCCTGCCCTACGTTGAGAAGGGCAGCATCATCCTGATCGGTGCGACCACGGAAAATCCTTCCTTCGAGGTCAACGGGGCTCTTTTGTCCCGCTGCAAGGTGTTTGTGTTAAAGCCTCTCACCGAGGACAATATCGTTACCCTGCTAAAGCACGCCCTTGCGTCCCCCGAGGGGTTTGGAAACAACAATGTGAGCATGAGCGAGGAGCAGATCCGCGCGATCGCGGCATTTGCCGGCGGAGACGCCCGCACGGCGCTCAATACGCTTGAAATGGCAGTGTTAAACGGCGACATCAGCGCCGACGGGATCACGGTGACCGACGAGCAGGTGACACAGTGCATCAGCCGCAAATCCCTTCTGTACGATAAGAGCGGTGAGGAGCATTACAACCTGATCTCGGCGCTGCACAAATCCATGCGGAACTCCGATCCGGACGCGGCCGTATACTGGGCGCTCCGCATGCTGGACAGCGGGGACGATCCGCTGTATATCGCCCGCCGCATGGTGCGGTTTGCCAGCGAGGATGTAGGCATCGCGGATTCCAACGCGCTTGCCGTGGCCATCAACGTGTATCAGGCGTGCCATTACCTCGGGGTTCCCGAGTGCAACGTGCACATCGCCCACGCCGCTGCATATCTCGCCATGGCGCCGAAGTCCAACGCGCTGGAGGTTGCGTGCATGGAGGTGACGGAGGATCTTCGCACGGGGCCTGCGGAGCCGGTTCCGCTTTGGATCCGCAATGCGCCCACGAAGCTGATGTCGGACCTTGATTACGGCAAGGGATACCGCTACGCGCACAACTACGAGGGTGCGCTGACGCCGATGCCGTGCCTGCCGGAGTCCCTCGCGGGACGGGAGTACTACCGGCCGAAGCAGTCCGGTGCGGAGGCTGCGATCGCCGACCGGCTTGCGGAGATCAAGGCATGGAAGGAAGCCCACAAGGACGAGTGGAGCACGGAGGAGTAAAGCGATGGAGACACGCGTTGCGGTTATCAGTATCATTGTGGAGCAGACGGAGTCCGTGGAACGGCTGAACGCGATCCTGCACGAGTACGGGGAGTACATTATCGGCCGCATGGGCCTGCCCTACCGCGCCTGCGGGATCAACATCATCTGCATTGCGGTGGATGCGCCCCAGGACGCCATCTCCGCCCTTTCCGGCAAGATCGGAAAGCTGCCGGGGGTGACCGGGAAAACGGCGTACTCCAGCGTGACCCACGGGGGCAGCGAAACAGAGTAGGATTAGGAAATTCATAACATTTTTCGGACAGGAACACGAGAGGAGGAAACCATGATCAGTATCGTCAATTACCGGGAACGGTATCAGAGCGACATCGAGGCGTTGGATGCGGAGATGGCGGCGGAGATTGTCAGACACGCGGATGTCCTTAAAGACACGGTTTGCGTGGCCCTTTCCGACGGCCGCTTTGTCGGCGCGGGGTTGATCATGGAGACCAACCCCTACCGTGTATCTGCCGAGGAGGAAGAGTATCAGTATCTGCGTGCGGAGTACCGCGTCATCCCCGGGATCGAGGAGGAGGCGGAGGCGTCCATCACGCGTTTGGAGGAGCTTCAGTACCGCTTTGACCGGCTGCGCCGGAAGGGCGGGAGAAAGCCGGTGCTTCGCGTGTGGGTGCGCGCCGAGGACACGGCCTACACGGAGCTTCTGTACGACGAGGGATTTTCCGTCGGAAACGTGATGACCGTGATGAAGCGCGGGATCGACGAGACCGACGAGTGGCTCGACGAGGAGGAGCCGGTGATGGAGGACAACCGCGGGCCGGCCTACGAGCCCGAGCCGCTGTACGGGGATGAAGCCCGGGAGGCGGCCATGGAGCGCGGTACCGACGAGCCGGAGCTGCGGGTATTTTACGCCGCCGAATCGGAGTGGGACACCTACTTCGAGGTCAATGCGAAGAGCTTCGGCCAGCCGGACAGCGAGAACGAGATGCGGTTCCGTCTGGGGAATCCGGACTGCCGCGTTTGGGTGGCAATCGCCGACGACCGGCTGGTGGCGGCGGTGTCCGTGTGGCCCCTGGCCGATCACACCTATGCGACGGAAAATATATTCTGCGACCCGGCATACCAGCGTCGCGGGATCACCACCCGGCTGATGCGGTTTGTGCTGGGCAAGCTGTACGACGAAGGAGCCGTATGCGCCAGACTGACGGTGTACGGCGACAACCTGCCCGCGATCCGGCTGTACCGGAAACTCGGGTACTCGGTGGCCTATGAGCTCTTGGAGATGCACTATTTCGGCCGCGAAGACAAATGACATAATTTGCCGGGGGAACAGGCGTAACAACAGTTCCCAAGCCGGGGAGACAGGCGGGATTCCGCGGGAACGCGGAGAGTAGTCTCGGAGGCGGAAAGGAAGGATACATGCGTACCTTTACAGTTACGGGAATGAGCTGCGCTGCGTGCAGCGCGCGGGTGGAGAAGGCGGTTTCCGGGGTGCCCGGAGTCGACTCCTGTGCAGTCAATCTTCTGACGGCCACGCTGGCCGTGGAGGGAGACGCGGAGGAGGACGCCATTGCGCGGGCGGTCACCGCGGCGGGATACGGGCTGGTGATCCCGAAACGGGACGGCACTGCGGGCAGCGGTGCGGCCGGAGCTCCATCCGGGGCAAAACAATCCGCATCGGAGGCGACCGGCGCGGCGAGGGAGTTTCGCACGCTCCGACGATGTCTGATCTGGTCCGTCGGATTTGTCCTTGTGCTCATGTATATCTCCATGGGGTACCACATGTTCTCGGCCCCGCTTCCGAAGATCCTGACGAAGCCTGCCGTCAATGCGGTGTGCCAGATGATGCTTGCGCTTGTGGTCATTGGGATCAACTTCCGGTTCTTCCGAAACGGCGTCCGCGGCGTACTGCACGGAGCCCCGAACATGGATACGCTGGTGGCTCTCGGGTCCTTTGCCTCCTTTGCCTACAGCGTGGCGGGAACGATCCGGATTCTCTCGGAGAGCGGCGACGCACACGCGATCCTCGGGGACCTCTACTTTGATTCCGCAGCCATGATCCTCGCTTTGATCACTGTTGGGAAGACGCTGGAGGCCTACTCCAAGGGAAGGACCACCGACGCTCTTCGGAGCCTGCACGATCTTGCGCCGAAGACGGCGCGGGTTAAGAAGGACGGGGAGATCGTGATCGTCCCGGCGGAGGAGATCCGGGTCGGCGACATCTTCGTGGTGATGCCCGGCGATGCCATCCCCGCAGACGGAGTCATCCTCGACGGAGAGGGCGCGATCGACGAGTCGGCGCTCACGGGGGAGAGCATCCCCGTGGACCGGAAACCCGGCGACGCCGTTGCTACGGCAACATTGAACCGCTCCGGGTACCTCACCTGCCGCGCGACGGCCGTGGGGGAGGACAACACCCTTTCGAAGATCATCCGCATGGTCAGCGATGCGACGGCCACGAAGGCTCCCATCGCCAAGACGGCGGACCGCGTCGCCGGCGTGTTTGTGCCGATCGTGATCGCTGTGGCGATCCTCACGGCAGTCATCTGGCTTCTGGTGGGACAGACCTTCGGATATGCGCTTGCCAGAGCGGTTTCCGTGCTGGTGATCAGCTGCCCGTGCGCTTTAGGGCTCGCAACTCCGGTGGCCATTATGGTCGGAAGCGGCGTCGGCGCGAAGCACGGGATCTTATATAAGACCGCCGCTGCTTTGGAGCAGTGCGGCCGGGCGGAGATCGTCGCCCTGGACAAGACCGGGACCATCACCGAAGGGGAGCCGAAGGTGACGAAGGTCGTTCCGGCGGAGGGCGTCGGAGAGCCCGAACTGTTACGGTATGCGCTCCTTGCGGAATCCCGGAGCGAGCATCCGATCGGAAAAGCAATTACTTCGTATTGCTTGGACAGGGGTGCTTCCGGGGAGTGCGGCGGCACCTGCGAAGTCTCCGAGTTTACGGCGTTTCAGGCACTTTTCGGCATCGGAGTGAAGGGAACGTACCGCGATAAAGAGCTTCTGGCCGGGAAGGCGGAACTACTGGGAAGCATGCTTCCTGCGGCAGCGGCAGAGGCGGCAGAGACGGCGGCACGTGAGGGCGGAACGCCCGCATTTTTCGCCTATGACGGACGATACCTCGGCATGATGGTGGTTGCGGACACCCTTCGGGAGGACAGCGCCTCGGCAGTCGCCCTTCTCTCACGGATGGGAATCGGCGCGGTCTGTGTCACCGGGGACCGGCTCGCCACGGCCAAGGCGATCGCTTCGTCTGCCGGGATCACCGAGATCCGTGCGGAGGTCATGCCGGACGAGAAACAGCAGGTTGTGCGGGAGCTTCAGGGGGAAGGCACCGGGCGCAGAATGGTTGCCATGGTCGGCGACGGGATCAACGATGCGCCGGCACTGACGGCAGCGGATGTGGGGATCGCCATCGGCACCGGGACCGAGGTGGCCGTGGATGCGGCGGACGTCGTGGTGATGAACCGGAGGCTCACCGATGTCAGCGCGGCTCTCGACTTGGGACGGCAGACGCTTAAGATCATCCGCCAGAACCTATGGTGGGCATTTTTCTATAACGTGCTTGGGATTCCGCTTGCGGCGGGAGCTTACGTCAAGCTGTTCGGCTGGGAGATGAACCCGATGTTCGGAGCGGCGGCCATGAGCCTGTCGAGCTTCTGCGTCGTGATGAACGCGCTGCGCTTAAACCGCTGGAAATATCCGGAGACGGAGACGGCGGGACGGAAGGCAGAAGAGTTGAAAACACCGGCAGTGGAAGAGCCGGGGAACATGGATAAGGAGGAGACTGCGATGAAAGAGATCACGCTGAAGGTAGAGGGTATGATGTGCGCGCACTGCGAGGCGCGGGTGAAAAAGTGTCTTGAGGAGATCCCCGGAGTGGAGTCCGCCGTGGTCAGCCATGAGGCGGGAACCGCCGTTGTGACAGCATCGGAAAATGTTCCGGAATCCGCGATGCGGGAGGCTGTCACCGCACAGGGATACGAGGTGCTGTGACCGTCGCCGCTGTGTGACGATGATACAGTTTTTCATTGCATTTGCAGCCGTAAAATTATATAATGACGGTAGGTGATCGGATGCACGCTCCGGAATCCTGAGCGCACCCGGTCATACTACATGGTACGGAGGGGTTTGCAATGTTAGAAGGTTTTTTGAAGCGTATCCTCAGACGCAAGGTAGAGCAAGAGGTAGAGAAGAAGGTTGAGCAGGCTGTTGAGAATGCATTTGATCCCAACAAAAAGCCGGCAGCAACACCGGCAGCTCCTGCAGCAGCCCCTGCGGCAGCACCTGCAGCCGCTCCGGCAGCGGAACAGACGGCAGGCGGATTCTTTGCTCAGCAGATGGCACAGCAGGCAGCACAGCAGGCAGCTCCCGCCGAGGAGGACTGGGATACCGAGTATCATCATGATATCGACTATTTCCGCCCGATCATTCAGCAGAATTTTCCGGAGTATACCCTTGAGGAGAATGTCCCGTTTGCATCGCTGGTGCCCGGCCTGACATATTACTATCCGCCGTACACCTTCGTGATGCGCAAGAACGGACAGATCGCCCTTGTCATTTCGCTGCAGTCTACGAGATCCTACAAGAAGGGTCTGCACACCATGTGCGTGTGGAAAGCACAGCTTAAGCACATCAATTTCTTTATCGAATATCCGGATCGTCCCGAGTATGTTGTGAACCGGATCAAAGAGAACCTGCAGTTCTGACACATCCTTTGGTAATGCGAGAAGAACGCATACAATATGCACCTGCAGCGGGCGCAGCATGGTCCTTGTGGTACTGTGCAGGTAGTCGGCCATGTATCGTTCGGTAAGTTCGGAAATTTTCCGAACTTTAAGGATTTCTTCTCATTACATTTGGCTCACCGGAAGGCAGCGCCTCCCGGTGGGCGAAACAATAGTCGTGACATTAATGTGGGACGTCTGTTACCCGCCGGCTGTCTTATGCATCGGCGGCCGGGCTTCTCACATTTCGCTTTACAGGAGACGCTGTATGGAGTTTTTGTCTGGGCTTACAGACCCGGAAGTGTGGGAGAAATATTACGAATACTGCGCCGGCCGTGAGTTTATCACGGTTCCGGAGCTTCGTGCGCTGCGCCGTCAGATCGACAACCGGGAGTACCTTCCGCCGCTCCGGCGCTTTTTGGAGGAGGGGTATTTTCCGTGTGCGTCCCGCAAGGTCGTCAACAAGATGGGGACGGAGCGGAAGCGCATCGTCTACACGTACTCCGGCGGCGAGAGCCTTCTTCTGAAGATGATCGCGTACCATCTGCACGAGTACGACAGCCTGTTTGCGCCGAATCTGTTCTCCTTCCGGGTGGACAGCGGAGTGCGGCGGGCGATGGCCTATCTGCGGTACCGTCCGAACCTGTCGAAACGGTATGTGTACAAGGTGGACATCCACGATTATTTCAACTCCATCGATCCCGCGCGGATCGTTCCGATGGTGCGGAACGCCCTGGCGGAGGAGCCTCTTCTGTGCAGCCTGATCACCGGGATCCTGGAGAACCCGTTGGTGTATCAGGGGGACGAGCTCATCGCGGAGCGGAAGGGGATCATGGCCGGCGTGCCGGTCTCGGCTTTCCTCGCCAACCTTTTCCTAAGCGAAATGGATTGGCATATGCACCGGGCGGGCGTGATGTACGCGCGGTATGCGGACGACATCATCGTCTTCGCCGACACCGCGGAGGAGGCGGCTCGGCACAAGGCGTACATCCTCGATTCACTGGCGGAGTCCGGACTTGCCATCAACCCGAAGAAGGAGTTTGAGAGCCTTCCCGGGGAGCCGTGGACATTCTTAGGCGTGACCTACCATCAGGGCGTCTTCGACGTGTCCGAGGCGTCTGCCGAGAAGTTGAAGGGGAAAATGAGGCGCAAGGCGCGGAGGTTCCGGCGGTTGATGCAGCGCGGGAGGAAACCGCTTACCGCCGAGGAGGCGATGCGCAGCTTTATCAAGGTGTTCAACATTAAGTTCTATGAGAATCGGAATGACAACGAGCTCACCTGGGCGCGTTGGTTCTTCCCGATCATCACTACTTCGAAGACGCTGGGGGAGCTTGACCGGTACATGGTCGAGTGCATCCGGTACATCCGGACCGGAAAGCACACGAAAGCAAACTACAATCTCCGCTACGACACCATCAAGTCGTACGGCTTTCGAAGTCTGGTGCACGAGTATTATCTCGGGCAGAGGAGGAGACAGAATGATGAGATTTCGTAAAATGCTCGCGATCGGTCTTGTTGCGGCAATGCTTTTGGCCGTGACCGGCTGCGAGAAACCGTTCGGCGGTGAGAAGGAAGTCTCGCCGACGCCGACCCATGCGGTCACCCCGACTCCGACGCTGGAGCCGACTGCGGAGCCGACGCCCACCGAGGAACCTTCGCCGACGGCGACACCCACAGAGGAACCTGCGCTGACGGAAACACCGACGCCGACCCCGAGTCCCGAGCCGACGCCGAGCCCCGAACCCACGGAAGAGCCGACGCCTACGGTGACGCCGGAGATTTCGCCGGAGCTGACCGGCGAGGTAACACCCGAGGTTACGCCGGAGATTACCGGGGAACCGACACCCACCGGGGAGGTAACACCGGAGGCGACGCCGGAGCTGACCGGCGAACCGACTCCGACCGGAGAACCGACGCCCACGGGAACCGTGCAGAACACCTACCGGCTGCCGGGTCTTGTCTACATCACCAAGGCCGATTCGATCTTTCTGGAGCCCAGCACGTCTTCGGAGGCTCTCGATGACCTTCAGGTCGGCGAGTTTGTGGCGCTGGAGCTGGACACCAGCGTGTTCAACGATGAGAACTGGTACCGGGTGCAATACCGCAAAAACATGTACGGGTACCTTCGCAAAGAGTCGACCACAGAGGAAATCCCGAGTTCCTGCATCACCCTCGGAAGGGAGCGTCTGGTGGCGGACGACTGGGTGTCCCTGTGCGACGCGATCCGCGAGGATTACTGGACGGAGCATACGAAGGACGTTCTTGACCGCTACACGGTGCAGAACGCTTTGAGCGACGCCTCGGCGATCGCCGGATACCGCAAGCGGTTCACATTTTCCGACGGACGGAACGACCGGAAATTCCGTGAGATCACGTATGCCCGGATCGACAGCACGAAACTGTACGTAAACACCAGCCTTGACGGGCCGAACTTTATCGCCTACGGTTTTGACGCCGAGGGGCAGATGGTGTATCTGCAGGAGTTTGTTCTGGAGGGCGAAGAGGGCGCTACGCCGTATGACAGCTGCCGCATTGCAACCGATCAGACCGGCACCCGCGTGAAGGAGTACGAGTTTATCTACAAGGGCGACAACCGCGTGCTGATCTTCGGCGAGGAGCATGCGCCCGAGACGGTGCTTACCTACCATTACAACGAGAATATCAGCGTTTCGTCCCCGTACTGCCGGCTCGACATGGATTACGACGGCGAGCTGCGGCTCACCAGGATCGTCATGACGATCACGGGAGATACGACGCACCGGTACAATACATTTTTCGAATACGATTCCAAAAAATCG
>JAGCVY010000085.1 GCA_017962105.1 Lachnospiraceae bacterium | reverse complement strand
CCTGCGGAGTCGGCAAATCGACTCTGGCGGATGCGTATGCGAAGCATCTGGCGAACACGGGGGCGCGAAAACAGGTGTTCGTAATCCACGGCGATGATTTTCATGCGGGCTTCGTGGAGACGGATTATAAGGATTCTTTTTGGAAGGACGGGCTGCCGTCGGATTTTGTGGAATGGGAAGCAATCCTTAATTTCAACTGGGAATGCATCAACGACACCGCAGGAAAGGTGCTCGCGAGAGGCCTTGATGTGGTGATCGATTACGTGGTGGAGGACGAACTGCCGTTACTGCGGAAACTGGCGAAGGAGCATGACGCAGAGCTTTACTATGTTGTGCTCACGGCCTCCGCTGAGGCGATTACGAAGCGCATTGAGGAGCGCGGTGACGCGGAGATGGTGGAGCGGGCGTTGTTCCTCAAGAATAAGCTTGAGAACCTTCCGGAAAATCAGGGCCATGTCTTCGACAACACAGGCAAAACCGTCTCGGAGGAGGTCGAGGAGCTTTCCCGGAATATGGAGAGCTACCGATGCTCCGTGAACGCTGGCTTTTGCGGCATCACGGACGAATCTGGAGAAGTCACCTGTGACGGTGAAACGAAACAGGGAACGACGATATATTACCGGGACGACAAACTGACTATCCGAAGCATGGTGCCGGAGGATGCAAAGGTGTATTTCGATACGTATACATCGTACAACTGGCATCCGCAGATGGAGACCTACGAGAACTACTATAAGGAGCAGCAAAACGGCGAGAGACTTGTCTTCGTGCCGGAGTATGAGGGAAAGGTCGTCGGGATCTGTACGCTTGTGTTGCATCCCTCGGAAGGCCCGTGGGGCGGTCAGAACATTCCGGAGATCGTGGACCTTGGCGTCTTCTTCCATATCCACAAGATAGGCATCGGAAGCAAACTTCTGGACGTTGCGGAGGCGGAAGCTGCCAAGCGCTCGGACACGGTCTTCCTCGCAGTCGGGTGCCATTCCGGGTACGGTGCGGCGCAGAGAATCTACGTGAAGCGCGGTTATATCCCGGACGGCAGCGGCGTGTGGTATCAGAACAAGCAGCTGGACCAGTATGCACCCTGCGTCAATGACGACGATCTTCTGTTGTTCCTGTCGAAGAAACTTCGATAGAAGCATAAGGAAAATGCTGAAGGAGAATCTATGGAAGTACGAAAGTTAACCGGTGAGGAGAGGTTCGCCGCATACCTCACCTCCGTATATTGTTTCCACATGCGCGTGGAGGATGTGGAGGCGAAACGCGAGCGTCAGCTGAACGCCACGATCGAGGATTGGGGCGCATTTGACGACAACAACACGTTGATGGCTCGCATTATCAACAATCATTACGATTTTTATGTGGACGGGACGGCCGTGAAGGCCGGCGGCATCGGCGCGGTGTCGACATTGCCGGAGTACCGCAACTCGGGCGCGATCCGGGCGATCTTTCAGGATCTGTTGCCGTCGGTGTACGCAGACGGCGAGGTGATCTCGGCGCTCTATCCGTTCAAGCATGAATTTTACCGCAAATTCGGCTACGAGACCGTGATCGGCTGGAGTAAGTACAGCCTGACGCCGGGCCTTCTGTGCCGCTACCGTTTTGACGGCACGGTCACGAAGTGGAACCCGGGCGATCCGGTTGACGACTTCATGACTGTGTACAACGCTTTCGCGCCGCAGTACAACATGGCGCACGCGCGCACGGAAGAGCAGATGCTTGAGCACGTGAAGGTAGAGAAGGAGTATATCGACCGGAAGTTCTCGTATGTCCTCAAGCAGGACGGAGAGCCGATCGCTTACGTGATCTTTACGGACATCAAGAATGATCCTGACGCGATCCTCAAAGTTGAGGAGTGCGCGTGGACTTGTCGCGACGGCTTCCGCGCGGTGCTCGGTTTCCTCGCGAGATTTGAGGCTGATTACGGCACGATCGAACTGCGGCTTCCGGCGGGGATCGACCTGCTTCGCATCATCGTGACGCCGAACGCGTACGATGTCAAGGAGACGGTGTTCCCGAACTTTATGGTTCGCGTCATCAACGCAAAGAAGCTTCTGGAGTCCATCCGGAAACCTTCGGATTGTGATTTCACGATCAGGATTACGGACGAGATGATCCCGGAAAATAACCGCACCTACCGCGTGCTTTCCGACCGCGTTGAGACGGTGGGCGAGCGGTTCGCAGCGGACGAAGAGAGTGCCGCGGACACGACACAGAAAGCAGACCTTGAGATCAACGTGCGTGCTCTCGGGCAGCTTGCGATCGGCGCGCTTACCATGGACGAAGCGATGCTTCGCACGGACGTGACCGTGAACGCGAAGGAGGAGATGCTCCGCCGCGTGTTCATTCCGAAGAAGATCTATGTCGTAGAGCATTTTTAAGGAGAAAAAGGAGGCACGCCGGTGCTTTTATACCACTACTACGAAAAGAAAAACGGTCCTTTCCGGAGTATATCGGAGCTTTCGGATGTGCAGGCGGAAGAGGTTTTAGAGCGGATTCGCTCGGAGAAGCCGGATGCATTTATCGCAAGGCGTCCGGAGGACTATGTGCAGAAACGGCGCAGGTTCGAAAAGATTCTGCTTGAGGAGTTCCGCAAAAAGGGCGGGCTCATTGAGCGGGAGACACCGCATTATCTGGTCGTGGAGGCATGTCCGTTTTTCGAAAAGTGGTACGAGCAGACCGCCTGCGTCACGATTGACACGGCGGACCTGGATGTGCGTGCGCTGTCCTTTACCTACGGCGATTCGCACCCGACCTTCAGCGGAAATGTGAAGGACGGCAAAGAATACCGGAACCGGCTTTATACCTACGAGGAAATCCTCGGGATCATCGAAAAATACGGGCTTCCGCAGACCTGGAAT
>JAGCVY010000084.1 GCA_017962105.1 Lachnospiraceae bacterium | reverse complement strand
TATCCCGATGTATCTGGCTTTTCCCGCTTTTACGATGCGGTTTAAACCATCCATGATATCATAAAGCTCCGTGTTCCAGTCCCACATATGATAGATATACAAATCAACGTAATCCATGCCTAAGTTTTGCAGACTGGTGTTGATCATATTTTCGATATGCTGCTGCCCGGTAATTCCCTTCTCTATTTCCTCCGGTGTCCGGGGCAGGAATTTCGTCGCAACAACTATATTTTCGCGCTTTGCGAAATCTCTGAGCGCCCTTCCCACATACTGCTCGCTGGTTCCGCTCTGGTAAGCAATCGCCGTGTCGTAGAAATTAACGCCCAAATCGAGCCCTCTTTTAATGATCTCCCGCGAATGCTCCTCGTCCAGCGTCCAGCTGTGCTGTCCCTTAGCCGCATCGCCAAATCCCATGCATCCCATGCATATGCGGGACACGTTCAGATTCGAATTTCCCAGTTTTACGTATTTCATTGCCGCACTCCTTACTGTTTTCAGTTCTTCTCCTGCATTTACAAAAGCTTCCGCAGACAGTTGTCGGTGATCTCATACACGGACTGATATACGAAGTCCGCATTTGCCGCCGTCATGGCTTCCCTCTGCTTCTGCGTGACAGATGTGTAGGGATAGATTCCGAACATGAACGGGAAGAAGACATAGATGATGCTTTGGATCTCCTGCGCTGATTTCTCCGGGCAGAACTTCGAAAGAATCCCGCGAACCGCCTTCATGGAATTGCCGTAAGCCACCTTAAAGGATGTCAGCAGTTCCGGCCGGCTGTTCGCTTCCATGTCGTAATTGTTCATCGCAAGAAGCTTCAAAAGCTGCCCCCGGTTAGCCAGCGATGTGGCAAGCTTATCCGCAATCTGCTCTTTTGTAAGCGACGTATTGTCCAGCAGGATGCGTTGCAGCTCCTCATTCCAGCGTACATATTCCCTCTCAAAAAGCGCAAGGAAGATTTCCTCCCTGGTCTGGAAATAATTGTAAATGGTCGGTCTTGAGAAGGAGGTTTCGCTTCCGATTTCCTTCAGAGTGATATCCTTAAAGCTCATGGTCTGATACAGTTTCTCGCAGGCATTGATGATTTCTTCTTTTCTGGCTGCGGTCCTCTCCGGTGATCCTTTCGGCATATTCGTCCTCCGTGAATGGTATTCTGACATCATGTCAACATGATTATACCACATTTCTGACACGATGTCAACAATCTATTTCTTCTGCCCCGTCCCGATTTCCGCTCCCCGTTTCTGCCCGCGCCGCTTTCACGTCGAACAGCATCCCAAACAAGTAAGGCGGCGGGGTTTTTGAATCCCCGCCGCCGCAACACAGACATATTTTTATCCCAGGTAATCTCGTTTCTTTTTCCCGGCAGCAAACATCAATACCAGACCGCCGAGGGAAATAAACATCAGCACGAACCGCAATCCGAGGCGGCTGTTATCGCCGGTCGGAGGTGAAGACGGAACGTCGTTGTCGTTGTCGTTGGCGTCGTCATTGTCGTTGTCATTTTCACCTTCACTTCCATTTTCGCTTTCATTTTCCGCCGCAAGCACGGTGAGTTGCGTTGACGCCTCTCCGTTGGTAAAGCGAACGGTCAACGTGAGTTCACCTGCGCCGTACTTCTCCATTGCCGTAGGTAGAATCGTCACAACCGTGCTTCCCTTCTTAACGGTGTAATCCACGTCTTTCTTAAGTTCCGTCTCTCCGATAGAAACGCTCGAAAAATGCTCAAAGGAGGTGTCTTCCGCACCCACCTGTACGACGGTCGCGGTCAGTTCCTTTCCGCTCTTCTCCGTGTAGGTTATTTTTCCTCCCTCGCCGAGAGCAAAGGCATAAACCGCTTTCACGACGGCGATCTTGATTGCCTCTCCCTCGAAATTCGCATGATTGGCGTCACCGATGTATCTGGTGAAAACAGTATACTCTCCCGCTTGCTTGACCGTCGGTACCGTATCCGCCCAGTTTTCGCCATCAAGGCTGTATTTTACGCCGGTGTAACCTTCGGGCAGCTTTTCGGGAGCAGTTACAAGCGCCTGCTCCTGAGGCTCCTCAATCAGAGGATTAACAGCCTTCGGCTTCTCATTGTCAGCCAAATCGGCGGGCGAAATTGCCACCTTTGCCACGGTAATCGTAATCGTCGCAGTCACGGTTTTGTAATTCGCCGTGTCTTTGGGTGTATACGTGGCAGGGAAGCTGTTCTGTCCGACGCCCCCGACGGAAGTCGTCAGCGAATCATCCCATTTCCAGCCTTCCGGGAGCGCTACATCGGCAATCGTCTGACCGTAGATTGCCTTCAAACCCGTTGGCACGATGCATTCGGGCGGCGTCTGCTTATCGAAGGTATTAGTGAAATCCAGTGCGCTGAAGTTATCTGTCGGCGTAACTGTAATTGCCTCATCGCCCGGGTTATAGGAAACATTCACACTCACCGTGTATTCGACGCTGTCGACCGTAATACCCACGATATCCGTCGCGCACTGCTTTACAGTATAGATATGCTCACCGATGTCATCGGGAGTATAGACAATCTTGGGGAACAATATCTCACCGTCCGCATCGTTCTGCGCTGTTACGACAACGGTGTCGCCTTCTGAGACTTCAAATGTGAATATATCGCCGTCGGTCATGGGTCTGCCGTCGAGACTCACTCCACCGTAGAACCGGATATCTCCGGGAACCGTGATAATAATCTCCTGCGTATCGGAAGCCAATGTCGTGTCAGTCTCCGCCACACGAACATAATAGATTCCCGGCGCAAGACCGGTCGTTTCCCCGGTGCAGCGCGTCCATGTTTTGCCATCCGAACTGAATTCGTGTTCCTCAGTGGTCGGTATGCTTCCCTTGTCTCCGATTGTCGTAAGTTGCGTTGGCACAAGGCTTGGCGTGTCGGGTTTCGTTTTGGCTGTCGCATCCGCCAGAGTGCGTGTAATAACACTCGTAGGCTTACCCGAAATTGTTATCTGTGTCGAGCTGTCACGTTTCACGAGCACTCCGGATTTCCTACCGAGAGATGCATAGTCCGTCGGAAAATAGTATCCCTCGTCCGCAGTATAAACAATATCGTCAATGGTGTTGCCGACTTTGATAATTTGCGTCGCATCGCCGGAGGTTTTCGTCATGCCTTCTCCGGCAGTAAAAGTCACGCACATGGCCATCTCTGCCTCACCGTTATCGCTGAGAACGAGAACAAGTTTCGGGTTGTCACTGATGAAATATTCCTCGGTTCCCCTTCCGGAAAGCCCGCTCGTAAATTCGCGAGCATACGGAATCGAAATGCCGATGGATTCCTCACCGGTCAGCTTGTCTTCAACAGTGATTTTCGCACTGGTACCCAGATATAGGTTACTGGGAGTTTGGACTTCGTCTTTTCCTTGGCTGTTTCCGTTGATCACAGGCGCACCTTTTATATGAATCTCGCTACCGAACATATATACGCCGCCAACGTTACCGCCCCAGTTATCAATGATTGAGCCGCCATGCATAGTAAACGTCCCATGAATATATGCGCCGCCGCCATAGATTCTGGTACTGTTGTGGGCAATCGTGCCGCCGGTCATAGTAAAATTCGCCGTATATATATCCACGCCACCGCCGCCGGATAAGGCCACATTGTTGCAGATTGAACCGTCTGTCATCTCAAACATGCCGTTTTCTCTGACAACCACACCACCACCGTATTCTTCGGCGGTGTTATTCGCAATCGTACCGCCCTTCATCGTAAAAAACGCTTCTTCTTTGACATCCACCCCACCGCCGCTGGCCGTAGTATTGCCTCCTGTAATCAAGCCGCCTGAGCCGCTGTCGCCCAAAGTCAAGGCACCCTCGACTTTGATGACGCAGCCGTCCTCCACAGCGGTATCGCCTTCATTGCGGTCGACGGTATGCCCGTAGAGGTCAAGGATTGCCTCCACTCCTGACGGAACAACGAGAACCTCATTCGCGAATTCTCCACCGCCGGTGCCATAGGTCACATCATCGGTAAGGTAAATAGTCCCGCCGGTGAGCAGCGCTTCGTAAAACTCAATCCAGGTACCGACCTCTGTAACAGTATCCTC
>JAGCVY010000083.1 GCA_017962105.1 Lachnospiraceae bacterium | reverse complement strand
TGGGCATATGAGGAGAAGGCAGACGCTACGAGAAACCTCGGCGGCTGGGCTCTCAACAAGCTTAAGAATAAGGTTCCGAACCTGATCGGCGGTTCCGCAGACCTCGCTCCGTCCAACAAGACGGCGATGAAGGAGATCGCAGACTTCAGCAAGGACGATTACAGCGGACGTAACCTTCACTTCGGTGTTCGTGAGTTCGCAATGGCAGCCATCAGCAACGGTCTTACCCTCCACGGACTTCGCGCTTACTGCGCAACGTTCTTCGTATTCAGCGATTACGTAAAGCCCATGGCAAGACTTTCCGCTCTGATGCGCATCCCGACCACCTTCGTTCTGACCCACGACTCCATCGGTGTCGGCGAGGACGGACCTACCCATGAGCCCATCGAGCAGCTTGCAATGCTTCGCTCCCTGCCGAACTTCCATGTGTTCCGTCCGGCAGATGCGACCGAGACTTTGGCAGCATGGTACAGCGCGGTGACGAGCAAGGAGACGCCTACGGCGCTCGTTCTCACCAGACAGAATCTTCCGCAGCTTGCAGGCTCCTCCAAGGATGCTCTCAAGGGCGGTTACATCATCGAGGATTCCACGAAGGCTACTCCGGATGCGATCATTATCGCCAGCGGTTCCGAGGTGAGCATCTCCCTTGAGGCTAAGGCAGCTCTTGCGGCAGAGGGTATCGACGCCCGCGTTGTCAGCATGCCTTGCATGGATATCTTCGAGGAGCAGAGCGATGCGTACAAGGAGAGCGTTCTTCCGAAGGCTGTCCGCGCGCGTGTTGCGGTTGAGGCTCTCAGCGACTTCGGTTGGGGCAAGTATGTCGGCCTCGACGGCGGTTATGTAACGATGCACGGCTTCGGCGCCAGCGCACCGGCTTCGGTTCTCTTCAAGAAGTTCGGTATCACGGCGGAAAATGTTGTGGCAACCGTAAAGAGCGTGCTGTAATTCGGAAATGAGCGGCCGTGTGCGGCTGCAATGACAGCAGGAATCAGCGAGTCGGGGCGGAGAACCTGCCCCGGCTCGTTTTATGGATTTTGTGGGGGCGCGTAATGCGGGAAAGGATGGAGCGTTTCGTATGAAAAAATCGTATCTTATCGCGGCAGCGGCATTTGTCGTCGTGATCATCGGCGTCGTCATCGGGCTGACCAGCTGCGGGGATCCTCTGGGGGAGCCGCAGAAGGGTGATTCGGTCGCGCCGTATCTGAATACGACGGAGCTGACGACGTCGCAGAAGCTGCTGGAGACGGGAGTGTGCGTGCCCGTGGATTCCACAAAGCCGTCCGTGTTCGGGTATAAGACCGGATTGAACGTCGGCGGGATCGATGTGGACGGGTACCGCCGTCAGGACGAGATTCATTTTACGAACAATAATTATTCGCAGGTGAAGGGCGTTATCACGTTCCGCGGGGATAACTACCGCAGCAGTGCAGCCTACGGCACCGCCGTGATGACGGAGTACAAGCTGCGCAAGGCGTGGGACGTCACCACGGGCGAGCTCAAGAAGAGCGTCAAGAAGGGCGAGTGGACCGGCAGCGGCTGGACCGGACAGCCCCTTCTGGTACAGTGGGATGAGGCGACCAAGCAGATCATGAACCTCTACGACAGCAAGAAGAGCAAGAGCGAGCTGGTCGAGGTCATCTACGCAACCATGGACGGACACATCTACTTCCTCGACCTGGAGGACGGCTCGGCGACGCGGGACGAGATCAACCTGGGATTCCCCATCAAGGGAACGGGGTCGCTGTATCCCGACGGAACGCCGCTGTATGTGGTCGGTGCCGGCGATGACATGGGTGACGAGTCGGCGAGAACCTTTATCGTCGACCTGATCCGCGGCAAAGTGATCTACGAGTACGGCAATGACGATGATTTTTCGCTTCGGAAGGACAACGGCAACTTCTGCGCCTTTGACTCCTCGGCTCTCTTCGACGTTGCGACGGACACGCTGATCCAACCCGGCGAGAACGGGATCCTTTACACGACGAAGCTCAACACTTCCTACGACGGCAAACAGGTGACGATCAACCCTTCCGACGTCGTCAAATGGAACTACGAGACCGCCCGCACCGGAGAGAAGACCTACTGGCTCGGCATCGAGTCGTCGGCCTGCATGTACGATCATTACCTTTACGCCTGCGACAACAGCGGCGATCTGATCTGCATCGACATCAACACCATGGAGCTGGTCTGGGTGCAGGATACGGTGGACGACAGCAATGCGTCCCCGGTTCTGGAGATTGATGCGGCGGACGGCACGGCGTACCTGTACGTTTCCACCTCGCTGCACTGGACGAAGGACAAGAAGGACAGCGGTGAGATCCCGGTGATGAAGGTCAATGCGGCTACCGGCGAGATCATCTGGAAGCGCACCTACGAGTGCAAGACCGTGGACGGCGTCTCCGGCGGCGTTCAGGCGACGGCCTGCCTCGGACAGAACAATATCTCCGACCTTGTGTACTTCAACGTTGCCCGCACCGGCGGCAAGAAGCACGGCAAGCTGGTGGCCATCGACAAGAAGACCGGCGGCGAGGTGTGGAGCGTTGAGATGAAGTATTACAGCTGGTCGAGCCCCGTTGCGGTTTACGACGCGAAGGGCGACGGCTACATTATCCTCTGCGATTCCGACGGAAACATGTTCCTTCTGGACGGACGCACCGGTGTTTTGAAGTCAACCATCAATCTCGGAAAGAATATCGAGGCTTCGCCTGCGGTGTTCGGCAACACCATCGTTGTCGGCACGAGAGGCAAGAAGATTTACGGAATTGTGTGAGAGTAGGTGTTTTGTGAGAAAGTTTATCGGTGACAAATCGTTTTATAAGAAAGTGCTGACGGTGGCGGTGCCAATCGTAGTTCAAAACGGCATCTCCAACTTCGTCAGCCTTCTTGATAATATCATGATCGGACGTGTCGGCACGGAGCCGATGTCGGGCGTCGGCATCGTGAACCAGCTTCTGTTCGTGCTGTACCTCGCGCTGTTCGGTGCCCTGTCGGGCCCCGGAATTTTCACCGCGCAGTTCTACGGCAAGGGCGATCACGACGGAGTGAGACACACGTTTCGTTTTAAGCTGTATATAGGGATTGCGATTGTTTTTGCAGGCGTGGCAGTCATGCTTCTGCAGGGAGATCCCCTGATGAAACTGTATCTTCACGATATCGATTCCACACAGTCGCCGGAGCTTGTGATGCAGTACGGCCGCGACTATCTTGCGATCATGCTGATCGGACTGATCCCCTTCGGCATCGAGGAAGTGTACGCAAGCACCCTCCGCGAGTGCGGGGAGACGCGGGTGCCCATGGTGGCGGGTCTCGTGGCAGTATTTGTCAACCTCGGACTCAATTACGTTTTGATTTTCGGAAAATTCGGCTTCCCCCGTCTGGAGGTAGCCGGCGCCGCAATTGCCACGGTCATCAGCCGTTTTGTTCAGGCGGCGATCGTGGTCATCTGGACCCACGCCCACACCGTGATCATGCGCTGGGCCAAGGGAGCGTACCGGGCATTCCGGATACCGATCCGTCTCGTTCGACGGATTGCCGTCAAGGGATTTCCGCTGATGGCCAACGAGATCCTCTGGTCCGTCGGTATGGCCATTCTGAACCAGTGTTATTCCAAACGCGGACTCGATGTGCTGGCGGGGATGAATATCGCCTCCACCATCAACAATCTGTTCAATATTGTATTTATCGCCATGGGCTCAGCGGTCGCCATCATGGTCGGCCAGCTCCTGGGAGCCGGAAAACTCGAGGAGGCGAGGGATACGGACACGAAGCTTCTGTTTGCATCCGTGGTTTCCTCCGCTGCGCTCGGGGTTATCCTCTTTGTGCTTGCCCCGTTGTTCCCGGAACTGTACAACACCACCGACTCGGTCAAGCGGCTCGCCACCGGCTTCATGCGGATCTGCGCGGTGTGCATGCCGGTTTACGCATTTTTGCACTGCTGCTATTTTACGCTTCGGACGGGCGGCAAGACCTTTATCACCTTCCTGTTCGACAGCGCATTCCTGTGGTGCCTGAGCGTCCCGTTGGCATGGATCATCAGCCGCTACACCGGCCTTCCGGTGTTGCCGTTCTACCTGTGCATGCAGTCCATCGACCTGATCAAGTGCGCAATCGGATTTACGCTTGTGAAGAAGGGGGTCTGGATCCAGAACCTCGTGAAGGAAGAGCAGTAAGATGAAGAAACAGAAACAGAAGCAGATGCCATCCGTGAAAAAGACCTGGGAGGACGGCTACATCCCGAAGAAGCAGAAACGCCTCGGCAGGCTGTGGAAGTTCATGCGCGGCTGTGTCATCGCATTTCCCGTAATCGCGTTTTTTGCAATCGTTCTCTACGGACGGGAGGTGCTGCAAAAACGGGAAAATGCGGCAAGAACAGTCCTTCGGGAGTTGGAAAATGAGGCCTTTATCGCCGGATATGAGCACATCGAGTACGGACCGTATCGTTATGTGGATTTCATCAGTCACGGTTATATTGATGATGGCGAGGGCTATGTAATAACCTATGACCGTTATCGTTCCGATGTGAAGGCCGGGGAAGCCGGCGCTCCGGTCCCGGATATCCTGATCCCGGCCGGTGCGTCGTATTGGGACAAAACCGAGGGTCGTGAAGAGGCGATTGAGATTTACGGGAAGATTGATGAATCCCGGAGCAGTGAAACCGAGATTGTCGTTGAGCCGTACGGACTCTGGTCGGATCCGGTTACCGGGATCGGGGCGTTCCTGATCAGGAATCAGGGCGGATACGCGTTCCTGGCGGCGGTGCAGATCGAGGTGACGCTTCTGCTCCTTTTGGGAGCGGTCTATCTGCTGTCCCCGTCGGAGTACGTCTGACCGGGAATTGTATCCAATACTGCGTGTGCAGGCTGACATTCTCCATTCTTTGCGCTTGAGATCAATGCTATGATTCAGAAAAAGTACGGGTACAGAGCCGTTATTTTTCGAAGAACCGTACAGGCACAAGGAGGAATAGCTATGGTAACAGGAATCGGACACGCAGCATTTAACGTTAAGGACATGGATAAGACGGTGGCATTTTACGAGGAGACCCTCGGATTCCGCCGCGCCTTCGACATCCCCAGGCCGGAGAACGGAGAGCCGTGGATCGTGTATCTCTACGGCGGCGGAGGCCAGTTCATCGAGCTGTTCTACGGCGCGACGAAGGAAAATCCGTACCGGGATGAGAACATCGGCTTCTTCCACATCTGTGTCGCGGTGGATGACATAGAAGAGGCCTGGCGGAAAATCGTCGAGACCGGCGCGCCGCAGGATGACGCTCCGAAGCAGGGCGCGGACTACAACTGGCAGTGCTGGACCCACGATCCCGACGGGATTAAGATCGAGCTGATGCAGATCGACGAGAAGAGCCCGCAGATTCAGTTTATCCGTAAGGTCGAAGGAAAATAATCCTGCGCTCCGAGAAGGTAAATGCTATTGACATTTTGCGGCCGCCGTGGTATTCTATTTCGAAACCGGGCGGCCGCTTTGTTACGGCCCCCGGCCGTAACAAAGCCTCCGGCGGGATCGCAGGCGTGTGCAAAGGAAGGTGCTTCGCACTGCACACGCCGCGGCAAGAACGCCGATGGCGTTCTTGATTGAAGCGGCTGTGATCAACACGATACCGGTGTTTTGGAGAAAGGTAACAATGCGCTGTATCTTTTGTAATTGTGACAATCCGGATTATGCCGTTGTATGTGAGTTCTGCGGCGAGTTTCTTCCCAAGGAAGACGTCCTCTCCATGGGCACGGAGCCTGTGCTGGACCCGAAGGGAGAGAAGAAGATCCGCTGCTCCTACTGCTGGCATTCGAATCCCGCTGAGGGCACGATCTGTGAAGTCTGCGGGATGCCGCTTCGGTACGTTCCGTATCCGGAGGCGGAGGGGGATTACGCCGATCTGGTGAAGCGGGAGGACCTGCTTCCGAAAGTGGAGCCCAACGAGAACCCGATCGCGGCTCCGGTGCCGCCGGGGATGATCCGCTGCAGGGGTTGTCGGAGCGACAATCCGGATACTTCCGTATTTTGCGACCGATGCGGAAAGAGATTGGTGGCGGAGGACGAGGAAGATTTCGAGACATTTCGGAGAATCCTTCAGACCGGAACCGAAGAGCCTGCGCCGAACGTCCCGCCCGCTGAGATCCCGGTGGTGGCTCCTGTCCCCGAGGGAATGATCCGCTGCCCGCGCTGCCGCAACGATGTTCCGAAGGATTCCTTTTCCTGCTTCCATTGCGGAAAATGGCTGATGGACATCGCTTCGGACGACCGGATGTATGAACATTTTGCGGATCATGTCAAAGAGATCAATGAAGAGGCAACCCGCCGGAAAGAGGACCGCGCGTATCGCAGGGAACTCCGCCGTCAGGCCTGGAATGAACTGGGCGACGCAGTCGGCGAGAAATTCGATTCCGCAAAGGGCGTCGTCATGTCCGGGGTTTCGAAGGTTCCGGGCGGGAAGAAAATCCGCAGAGCGATGATCGAGCACCGCCGCCATTGCGCGTGCGGGTTTGAGAACGATCCCGATGCGGTATATTGCAAAAGCTGCGGAGGGCGTCTCTTGAAGGAATGCTCCTGCGGGGCCCTGAACAACCTGCACGCTACATATTGCAAAAACTGCGGCGTGATCCTTCGGGGCGGCTGCACCTGCGGATCCGATAACGCTCCGGATGCGCTGTTCTGCCGTAAATGCGGAGGGATCCTCCGGAGAAAATGCGCCTGCGGGACGGCCAATCCGTTGTTCGCTTCCTTCTGCCGAAACTGCGGCGTGCTCCTAAAGAAACGGTGCACCTGCGGTTCCGCCAACCCGCCGCATGCGACATTTTGCAGTACCTGCGGCGGAAGGCTGTTAACGAGATGTGACTGCGGCTGTGAGAACTTTGAGAGTGTGAACTACTGCAGAAGCTGCGGGAAGCTGTTGAGGACGGTCTGCGACTGCGGATACGAGAATGCTCCCGGCGACAAGTACTGCAGGAACTGCGGCGGAATTATCATAAAGGGAAGCCCTTCGGAAAACGGAAAAGAAGGCTCTTCGTAAACGGAAAATGCTTGACAAATGCCCTGTGCAAGGGTATTATGTGTCGCAGATAGCCGTCACTGACGAAAAGGACGGCAGAAAGGGGCAAAGCGGTATGTTTACGAAGAGCTTTTACTTTTATTATTTTACAGTGGACTGCCGGTTTGCTTCGTGAAGAGTGATTCAAGCAAATAAGCAGTCCTGATCCGCGTGTTCCGAATGTGTTTTCGGAATTTTGCGGATTTTTCTATTATTTGGGCCGAAGGAAGGTGGTTTCCATGACAGAACTGGAACAGGCAAGAGCAATTATCAGCGAGGCGGACCGTGAGCTTGCTAAGGTGTTTGAAAAACGCATGGCGGCGGTGCGCACGGTGGCGGCGTACAAGAAGGCCCACGGCCTTCCGATCACGGACCGGTCCCGGGAGGAGGAGATCCTTCGCGAGGAGGCGGGACTCATCGGGGATGAGTCGCTGCGGCCGTTCTATGTGAGTTTCCTGCGGGAGACCATCGGGATTTCCAAGAGCTACCAGCATCGGCTTCTGGACGGAATGCGCGTGGCGTACAGCGGCGTGGAAGGGGCATTTGCCAACATCGCGGCGGAGAAGATCTTCCCCGATGCGACGGCGGTTCCGCACGCGGATTTTGCGGCGGCGTACAAAGCCGTGGAGGACGGAACCTGCGACTGCGCGGTGCTCCCCATTGAGAACAGCCAGAACGGCGATGTCGGGCGGGTTTTGGATCTCGCGTATTTCGGCAAATTATACGTCTCCGGTGTGTACGAGGTTGAGATTGTCCACAACCTCCTCGCGGTCAAGGGGACCACGATGGATGAGGTGCGGACGGTCGTAAGCCACGAGCAGGCTCTCGGACAGTGCGCAAACTATCTGGAGAAGCACGGGTTTACCACGGAGGAGGCGGTCAACACGGCGGTTGCGGCGAAGATGGTAGCGGCTGCCGGACGGCATGACCTGACGGCCATCGGAAGCGCCGAGGCAGCGGCCAAGTTCGGGCTGAAGGTTTTGGAGAGCCACATCAACGACAACAGCAACAACACGACGCGCTTTGCGGTGTTTACCCGCGAGAAGCGTGAGCCCAGCGCGGATGACGGGCGATTCCTGATGCTCTTCTCGGTCAACAACGCGGCCGGATCCCTCGGCCGGGCCATCAACGTCATCGGCGAGCACGGGTTTAACCTGCGGGCCCTCAAGAGCCGCCCGCGCAAGGAGCTGGCGTGGGAGTACTACTTCTACGCGGAGAGCGAGGGCAACATCGCAAGCCCTGCGGGACAGGCGATGGTAACGGCACTGAAGGAGTGTTGCCACGACCTGAAGGTGCTCGGAAGCTATGAGCAGGAAGTAAGGCTGTAGTCAGGGCGGAAACCATCCGGCAGGTCGTCGGATTCGGAGGAAAAGGAGTCACTATGGTAATCCCGGTGAAAACCCGCGACGGCGGGTACGACATCATAATGGAGCGAGGCGCTCTTGCGAGAGTCGGCGAGCTGATCGGCGAGAGCGGCGCAGGGAAACTTTCCCTGATCGTGACGGACGACGGCGTTCCTGCGCAGTATGCGGAGACCGTGGCAGCGGCCTGCAGGGCGAACGGCAGGGCGGAGATCCTGACGCTCCCCCAGGGCGAGGAGCACAAGAACATGGAGTCGCTCACGATGATCCTCGAGAAGCTCGTGGAGCTCCGTGCGACCCGCAGGGACCGCGTGATCGCGGTGGGCGGCGGAGTGGTCGGCGACATGACCGGCCTGGCAGCGGCACTGTACATGCGCGGCATCGAGTGGATCAATGTACCCACGACGGTGCTGTCTCAGGTGGATTCCTCCGTCGGCGGAAAGACCGCGATTGATTTTGCGGGCGTGAAGAACGCGGTCGGGGCATTTTACCCGCCTGCCATGGTCATCATCGACCACGATACTCTGGCGACGCTTCCGAAGCGCCATGTGGTCAACGGTCTTTCGGAGGCTTTGAAAATGTCGCTGACAAGCGATGCGAAGCTGTTTGAACTGTTTGAAAAAGAGGATCCGTTTATGCATCTCGATGAGATCTGTGAGCGTGCGATCCGGATCAAGAAAGCGGTTGTGGAGGAGGATGAGCGCGAGAGCGGACTTCGCCGCGTGCTCAACTTCGGACATACCATCGGCCACGGGATCGAGCTTGCCTGCGGCGGAACGCTTCTCCATGGCGAGTGCGTGGCGATTGGCATGACGGCCCTGTGTTCCGACAGGCTTCGGGAGCGGCTTGTTCCGGTGCTTGATAAGCTCGGGCTGCCCCACGAGGCGGAGTGCGACCCCGACGAGGTGCTTGCGCTGTGCGCCCACGATAAAAAGTCGGAGGGAATCGCCGTTATGACGGTGCTTTGCAGGGAACCGGGAACCTTTGATTTTCATCGGATGGATCCGGAGCAGCTCCGGAGACGGATTGCCACAGTTGTACGAGGATGATCTTACGGCGGACGAAAGGAGTTTGTCCATGAAAAATACCTTCGGAAATACGATTTCGGTGACAATATTCGGCGAGAGCCACGGCCCCTCCATTGGGTGCGTCGTGGACGGTCTTCCGGCAGGGCTGCCGGTTGACACGGCGGTGATCGACCGGTATCTGGAGATGCGGCGGCCCCAGGGCGCCATCTCGACGGCCCGGCGCGAGCCGGATCCGTACGTCATTGAGAGCGGCGTGCGGGACGGACACACCACGGGGACGCCGGTATGCATCCGTATTCCCAACGAGGATACCCGCTCCGCGGATTACGAGAAGATGGCGTCGATCGCACGCCCTTCCCACGCGGATTACGCGGCGTTTGTCCGTTACAACGGCGCCAATGACACCCGCGGAGGCGGACATTTCAGCGGCCGGATCACGGCGGCGGTTGTGGCTGCCGGCGCGCTCCTCATGCCGGCGCTGAGGGCGAAGGGAGTCCTCATCGGGACCCACATCGCGGAGATCGCCGGTATCACGGACCGGAACCTCGGCTGCGGCGAGGAGCTTACGTGCGATCTGGAACTGCTGGCGGGACTTGATTTTGCGGTTTTGGATGCGGACGCCGGAATGCATATGCAGGAGGCTATTATGGCTGCGAAAGCCGACGCCGACAGCGTCGGAGGAATTCTCGAGACGGCTGTGACAGGACTTCCCGCGGGGATCGGAGAACCGTTTTTCGACAGCGTGGAGGGTCTTCTCTCTCACGCCCTGTTTGCAATTCCCGGAATCAAGGGGATCGAGTTCGGCGCGGGCTTCGGGCTTGCGAAGATGCGCGGAAGCGAGGCCAACGATCCGTTCCGCTATGCGGGCGGCCGTGTCGTGACGACCTCGAACAATGCGGGCGGCATCAACGGCGGTCTCACCAACGGAATGCCGATCCTGTTCCGCTGTGCGGTGCGGCCGACGCCCACCATCGGCAGGGAGCAGGAGACCGTTAATTTCCGGGAAAATACGGAGACAACCCTTGCGGCTTCGGGCCGGCATGACCCCTGCATCGTCCACCGCGTGCGCGCGGTCGTGGACGCCATGACGGCGATCGTGGCTGCGGACCTTCTGGCGCAAGCCGGGAAACTGCAGTGATCGGAGGACGAGATGGAATTCGGATTGATCGGCGAAAAATTAGGTCACAGCTTCTCGCGGGAGATCCACAAAAGCCTTCGCGGGTACGACTATGAGCTTCGGGAACTCCGTCCCGACGAGGTTCGGGAGTTTCTTGCGAAGCGGGAGTTCCGCGGCATTAACGTGACGATCCCGTACAAGGAAACCGTGATCCCGTACCTCGATGAGATCGATGAGGCGGCCCGGGAGATCGGCGCGGTGAACACGGTCGTGAACCGTGACGGGAAGCTTTTCGGGTACAACACCGACTACACCGGAATGCGGGATCTGATCCTCCGGGAGGGTATCGATCCGGCCGGAAAGAAGGTCCTTGTCCTCGGTTCCGGCGGAACCTCGAAGACGGCGATGACCGTCGCCGGATCCCTCGGCGCAGAGACTGTTCTGCGTGTATCCAGAACGAAACGAGACAACTGTATCACATATGAAGAGGCGCGTGAGATCCACGCCGATGCACAGATTATCATCAACGCTACGCCGGTCGGAATGTATCCGAACGGGGATGGGTGCCCCATCGACTTTGAGGCGTTTCCGAAGCTCACGGGAGTGGTGGACGCCATCTACAATCCCCTCCGCACGAAGCTTGTGCTGGCGGCGCAGGCCCGGGGCATAAAGGCGGCCGGCGGACTGTATATGCTGGTCGGTCAGGCGGCGGCAGCGGCGGAGCATTTTACGGGGGAGAAGGGCGATCCGGCGGACACGGAGCGCGTGTATAAAGAGCTTCTTTTGCAGAAGGAAAATCTCATCCTCACGGGGATGCCGGGCGTCGGCAAGACCACCATCGGGAAAATTCTTGCAAAGCGCCTCGGAAGGGACTTTGTCGATTGCGACGATGTGATCACGGAGAAGGCGGGATGTGACATTCCGACGATCTTTGCAACCCGGGGCGAAAAAGCCTTCCGGGATCTGGAGACCGAAGTGATCCGGGAGCTGTCCGCAACCGGTGGCAAGGTGATCGCCCCGGGCGGCGGAGCCGTTCTTCGGGAGGAAAATGTTGCCTCTCTCCGCGCAAACGGCAGGATCATTTTCCTTGACCGGCCCCTTTCCTCCATCACGGCGACGGAAGGAAGACCTCTTTCCGCAAACCGCGAGGCGTTGGAGGCCCGCTACCGGGAGCGGTACCCGATCTACTGCACGGCCTGCGATGCTCACGTGGAGACGGACGGCACTGTCGGAGAGACGGCGGATGCGGTGTTGAAAGCGTTCGCAGACTGAAGCGGGACGAACGGCATTGACTGAATGAGCCGGGCCGGCATCGATTGAGAATATTGAAGAACCTATCGACCTCGGTCGATTATCTACAGGAGCCATATGAGAGTTACGATTCAACCATCGAGAGCCCGCGGAAGCGTGACGGCGCCGCCATCGAAGAGCGTGGCACACCGGGCGCTGATCTGTGGGGCGCTGACCGATTTTTCGTCCGTAAGCGGACTTGCGTGGTCGGAGGACATTCTTGCGACCCGCGACTGCCTTCGGGCTATGGGTGCGGCGATCTATCAGTCGGACGACAAGCCGGATTCAGTGCTGATCGGGTGCAGAAGACTGTCCATCCCGGGCAGCGGACGATTTTCCGCGGTAGCCGAGGGGGCAATCCTTCCCTGCCGCGAGAGCGGAAGCACGCTGCGATTTCTGCTTCCTCTGGCGATGCTCTCCGGGCGGACGGTGACATTTACGGGAAGTGAGCGGCTTATGCAGCGGCCCCTTGGCATATATCAGGAGATCGCCGCGAAGAACGGCGGGCTCTTTGAACAAAAGGACGGAACGCTCACGGTCCGCGGAGGATTGTGTGCGGGGGATTACGCGATTCCCGGCAACATCTCAAGCCAGTTTATCACGGGACTTTTGATCGCTTTGTCCCTTGCGGGCGGCGAGAGCCGGATCCGTGTGACGGAGCCTTTCGAGAGCCGGTCCTATACCGACATCACGGTTGCGGTGATGCGGGATTTCGGGGTGACCGTGCAGTGCGAGGGCAACACCTTCGTTCTGGCCGGCAATGCAGCATATCAAAAAAGGCCGTATAACGTCGAGGGCGACTGCTCCAACGCGGCGTTTCTCGAGGCATTGGCCCTTCTCTCGGCGCGGCCGGACGATGAGTTCCTGTCCGGGCAGCCGGGCGGCGGGTTCCCGGCCGGGTTGCAGAGCGGCACAGGCCTTACGGTCCTCGGCGTCCCCGCGGAAACCGCCCAGGGTGACCGGGTGTACTATGGGATGCTTCACAGCCTTGCGGACGGGTTGTGCCGCGAATTTGACCTGTCGGATTGTCCCGATCTTGCGCCGTGTCTGTTTGCCATGGCAGCGTACTACGGCGGGGCGCATTTTACGGGGACGGCGCGGCTGGCGATCAAGGAGAGCGACCGGGCGAAGGCAATGGCCGAGGAGCTTGCGAAGTTCGGCGTCACCGTGACGGTGGGGGAAAATGATGTGACCGTCGCCTGCAGCGACGCGGCAGATGCCCCCGGCAGCGGCCTTCACGTTCCTACGGAAAACCTCTCCGGCCACAACGATCACCGCATTGTCATGGCATTGTCTCTTTTGTGCACGGTGACCGGCGGCACCATCGACGGCGCAGAGGCTGTCAAAAAGAGCTATCCGGACTTCTTCCCGGTGCTTGCAAAGGCGGGTATCTGCCTTCGCCTTTGAGGGTGGACTGGAGATCACCAACGTCAACGGGACGATCATGGAACTATTCGAGATTACCGGATTTGCGGACAATTTGACGATTGAATGACCCGCGGAGGAGGCAGTATGCCGGAAAAATCTGTCAGAGAAATGAGCAGCCTTGAGCGGAGACACAAATCCATCGAGGCAAAGACGTTTCGCAGTGTGTTGATCGGTTCGCTTTTGCTTGGCCTGGCGGCTCTCGTCATCGGATTGGGCTTCTACACCTATGCGCTTGTGGATCAGTACATCTCCGAGGTGTCGAGTCTCTCCAAAAGCGCGGCAGCGGCGATGGAGGAGGTTGCGGATCCTGCGGAGTTGGTACAGGAGATCATGGGGACATACCGTGCGCAGACGGATGAGCAGCGCAGGGAACAAAACTCTCAGGACTACCGCGGCCGGTTTGCTTCCTATATCGGGAGAGAGGATTATCAGAAGATCAAGCGTGTTCTTGGCTTCTTCCGTACTTCTTACGGCATCGACGCGGTGTATCTTGTCATGTATGACGAGAAGACGTCGTCCATGGTTTACCTTGTGGACCCGGATGAGAAACCGGAGACCGCCAAACTTCCGGGAAACTGGGAGACGGCTGCGGACAAGGAGATTTCCCGGTTCCTCTCCTGGAACGGGTCGGGCAAGCTCTATTACATCGAGAAGACCAAGGACAACGGATGGATGTGCACCAGCGGCGTGCCGGTGAAGGATAACGCCGGCAACACCATTGCCTTCGTCGTTTCGGACTTGTCGCTTCTGGATATCGGAAAGGCAATGAAAATCTTTGTGTTCCAGTACAGCATCGTGACACTGGCCATCATGATCATTGTGGGCTGCCTGTATGTGCGGATCATGAAGAAAAAACTGGTTGAGCCCATCAACGCCATCGCCGGGGCCGCACAGAAATATGTGGAGGATCGGCGGGCCGGCATCCGGGGCGGGGAACATTTTTCGTCCCTGAATATCCGGACCGGAGATGAGATCGAGAACCTGTACCTGACCATGGCGGACATGGAGCGGGATCTGGAGGAGCACGAGGAAAACCTTCTGGCCATCACGGCGGAGAAGGAGCGGATCGGCACGGAGCTTTCCCTTGCAACACGCATCCAGGCGGATATGCTTCCGAGCATCTACCCTGCGTTTCCCGACCGTCCGGAGTTCGACATTTATGCGACGATGGATCCGGCCAAGGAGGTCGGCGGCGATTTCTACGACTTCTTCCTTGTGGATGCGGATCACCTGTGCATGGTCATGGCAGACGTTTCGGGCAAGGGCGTTCCCGCGGCTTTGTTTATGATGGCCACCAAGATCATCCTTGCAAACAACGCCATGATGGGCAAATCCCCGGCGAAGATCCTCACGGACACCAACGCGGCCATCTGCTCCCACAACCGTGAGGAGATGTTCGTGACAGTCTGGCTCGGAATCCTGGAGATTTCCACGGGCAGGGTGGTTGCCGCCAACGCGGGCCATGAGTATCCCGCGATCCGGATGCCCGACGGCCGGTTTGAGCTGTTCAAGGACAAACACGGTCTGGTGATCGGCGGAATGGAAGGGATCAAATATAAGGAATACGAGTTTACGATGACGCCCGGAGCCCGGTTGTTTGTCTACACCGACGGCGTGACCGAGGCGATGGATGCGGACAATGCCCTGTTCGGGACCGCGCACATGCTGGATGCGCTGAACGAGAACCCGGAGGGCGATACGGTGACGATCCTCGGAAACGTCCGGGCGGCAGTTGACCGCTTTGTGAAGGACGCTGAACAGTTTGATGATCTTACGATGCTTTGCATGGAGTACCGGGGAATGGATAATCAGGAAAAACGGGATGAATTGGTGGTTGAAGCCCTGACGGAAAATCTTCCGCAGGTGACGGCGTTTGTGGATGCCCGCCTGGAGGCAGCGGATTGTCCGATGAAGGCGCAGATGCAGATTGATGTGGCGGTGGAGGAGATCTTTGTCAACATCGCCGGCTATGCGTACGCCCCCGAGATCGGGATGGCGACGGTCCGGGTGGAGGTTTCGGAGGAACCCCTCACGGTGACCATCACCTTCATCGATCACGGCGTGCCTTACGATCCGCTGGCCAAGGAGGATCCCGACGTCACGCTGTCCGCGGAGCAGCGCGAGCTCGGCGGCCTCGGGATTTTCATGACCAAGAAGCTGATGGATGACGTTTCCTATGAGTACAAGGACGGACAGAACATTCTGACCCTTCGGAAGAAACTGTAGTTCGCTGCATATCGACGACGATTCCCGGAAGGAAAAAGTAATAGCGAGAGCGGAGGAAGTAAAAAAAATGGGCACGACAGCATCACAGGGAGAACCCGTAAACAAAATCCGGAGAGCGGAGCAGAGGGATATCCCGAAGATCATGGACCTGCTGGTACAGGTGGATATGGTACATCACAACGGAAGACCGGACATTTTCCGGGGACCGGTGACGAAGTATACGGAAAATGAGCTTGCCGGGATTTTTGCAGATGATACGACGCCGGTGTTTGTGTGCGTCGATCCGGAGGAAACGGTGCTGGGGCACGCGTTCTGCCAGATCAAGGAGCTTAAGGACCATAAGATTCTGCAGGACGTACGGACTTTGTATATCGACGACATCTGCGTCGATGAGGCGGCCCGCGGGCAGGGCGTCGGGCGGGCTCTGTATGAGCATGTCAGGGCGTTTGCGAAGGAACAGAACTGCGACAGCGTCACCCTCAATGTATGGAACTGCAATCCCGTAGCCATGAGCTTCTACGAGGCGATGGGAATGAAGTCCCAGAGAATTACCATGGAAGAAGTATTGTAACCCCGGGAGGAATTGAAACAATGTTGTTGGATAAGAACACGAGAATCTGTATTGTCGGCCTCGGCCTTCTCGGAGGCAGCTACGCCTCGGCGCTCTCGCGTCAGGGGTATCATGTGACCGGTATCGCGAGGCGGCAGGAGAGCGTCGACTACGCGTTGGCGCATGGGATGATCGAGCGGGGAAGCGCGTTTGTGGACGAGGAGCTTCTCGCGGAGGCGGACCTGATCGTATTCTCCCTCTACCCCCACGTGTTCATCGACTGGATCCATGAAAACGGCGGTAAGCTTCGCCCGGGAACCGTCATCACGGACGTGACCGGCGTGAAGGGCTGCGTGGTCTATGAGATCCAGAAGAGTCTTCCGAAGGGCGTTGAGTTTATCGCGGCACACCCCATGGCGGGCCGCGAGTCCAGCGGTATCGAGTACAGCGATGACCGCATATTCCGGGGCGCGAACTACATCGTGGTGCCCACCGAGGCCAACAGCGAGCGTGCGATCAACCTCTGCAAGGCCCTCGGCGAGACCCTGGGCTGCAAGGACATTTCGGTATTGGATGTGGCGAGTCACGACCGCATGATCGCGTTCCTCTCGCAGCTGACGCACTGCATCGCGGTGTCTTTGATGTGCGCCTGCGACGCGCCGGATCTGGAGCGCTACACCGGCGACTCCTTCCGGGATCTGACCCGGATCGCCAACATCAACGATGAGATGTGGAGCGAGCTGTTCCTTGCCAACAAGGATGCGCTTCTTCGGGAAATGGACGCGTACCGCGCGGCATTTGACGAGCTCCGGGAGACCATCGCAAGCGGCGACCGCGAGAAGATGCGGGAAATGATGCGCCTCTCCACCAAGCGGCGCAAGCGTTTTGACAAGAAAGTGTGATTGAGCAAAGCAGGGCCGGAAAGGCCTTTTGAAAGTACACGTTGGAGGATATACTTTTTATGAACATGCAATTTTTCAGAAAACTCCCGATCCCGCAGGAGGTGAAGGAGGAGTACCCGGTTTCCGATGCCATGGCGCAGGTGAAGAGGGCGCGCGACGAGGAGATCAAGGCCATATTTTCCGGCGAGAGCGAGAAGTTCCTTTTGGTCATCGGACCGTGCTCGGCGGACCACCGCGACCCGGTGCTTGCGTACATTGAGAAGCTTCGCGAGGTGCAGGACAAGGTGGCGGACAAAATCCTCATCATCCCCCGCATCTACACGAACAAACCCAGAACCACAGGCGACGGGTACAAGGGCATGCTGCACCAGCCCGAGCCGGAGGAGAAGCCGGACCTGTACAAGGGTCTCGTTGCGATCCGCGAGCTGCACCGTGCGGCGCTTTCCGACTACGGCTTTACCTGCGCGGACGAGATGCTCTATCCGGAAAATCACCGCTACCTCTCCGACCTTCTGGCCTATGTTGCAGTGGGAGCGCGCTCGGTGGAGAACCAGCAGCACCGCCTGACCGCCAGCGGTCTCAACATCCCTGTGGGAATGAAGAACCCCACAGGCGGCGACATAGGCGTCATGATCAACGCGATCCACGCCGCACAGCACGGGCACACCTTTATCTATCGCGGCTGGGAGGTTAAGAGCCAGGGCAATCCCTACGCTCACGCGATCCTCCGCGGCTATCTCGATTTCGCGGGCAAGAGCGTCTCGAACTACCACTACGAGGATGTGCTCCGCCTCTGCGACGCCTATGCGGACGCAGGGCTTGTGAACCCCGCGGTCATCATCGACACGAACCACAACAACTCCGGAAAGCGGTACTTGGAGCAGATCCGCATCGCCAACGAGGTTGTTGATAACCGCAATTTAAACGGCGACATCAAGCGCCTTGTGAAGGGTCTGATGATCGAGAGCTACCTGGTGGACGGCCGTCAGGATGTGGGCGGACACGTCTTCGGACAGTCCATCACCGACCCGTGCCTTGGGTGGGAGAAGACGGAACAGCTGATCCTGCAGCTGGCGGAGAAGTTGTAAGACAATTAATTGTGAATCTGTCACACAGAAAAGGTAAAAACTATTGACGCGCAGGGGAAGTTCTGTTATACTTCCCCTGTAATTGTTCGGAAAATCAACCGCCGGAAGCGATGGGAGGGCATTTTCCGAAACCCGGGAGAGAGACCCGGATTCAAAATTTTAATTGAGAAAGGGAAATGATCATGGCAGAGGAATACCCCCAGGGCCAGGTGCCCGCACAAGCCGATCCGGCAGGCGTGATGCCGGAAGGAACCGCACCGCAGATTACACCGCAGCCGCTTCCGCAGCCGCCGAAGAAGAAGTTCAACTTTTTTGCGCTTCTCATCGTTTTGGCGGCCCTCGCTGCAGCAGGTTATCTGGGATACCAGTACATCTTGGCGCCGAAGCCGGAATTTGAGGTGGACGGCACTAAGTTTACGATGAAGAGCACGCCTCAGGATTTCTTAAATGCAGGACTTGTGATCTGCGATAAGAGCGGCAAGATCGTTGATCTCACCGGCGACAGCGTTCTTCCGAAGACGGTACCGTCGACCGAGTACCAGATCGGGATTCCTATCACCGGAAACTACGCTACAGAGACCGGTATTTACTTCAAGGTCATGAACACCGCCACCAACGCCAAGGGCGTAAAGAATTGCCAGGTGTATTCCGTAAGCTATTGGCCGGGACATGACAAGACCGGCGGCTCGGTGAAATTCAACGGACAGGATTTCACGGAGCTTGACGGGAAGAAGTGGGTAGAGGCGTTTAAGGCTGCAAAGTATCCGTTCTCCGACAAGGACCTCGGAAAGTTTGGAACCGGCGGTACTACCGGCATTTTCGGTGAGCGCGGCCAGTACAAATACAGGGCGAGCCTGGAAACAAGCTCCAAGACGCCCCAGTACATCGAGTTCACGAACGGGATCAGCACAAAGTCCAGCAACAGCAAGTAATCAGGCATAGCAGAAAAAACGGCCGGGGTCAATCGCCCCGGCCTTTCTTTGTCTTCCTGAATTGTTTTTGAATTGTTTACTTGAATACCAGCTGCGCGAAATTGTAGAAACCGAGATACCAGATTCCGAAGTCGTGTACGCCGTTCAGCTCCTGCCACATGAAGTTTTCATCGACTTTGAGTTTGTCCGTGTAGCTCGGAAGGTCCTTCGCGGCAGCGGAGGCGCTCCAGTATGCGGTTTTGTCCTGCAGACCGCAGATGTTGTACATGTAGTTGATCTTGTAATCCTTGAACTTGTCGCTGCCGATGATCTCGGCAATCTGGTTTGCGGGATAGGAGGTCGGCGCAGCGGAAAATGTTCCGAACCAGCTGAGGATATCCAGACATTCACACATACCGATGTTGATGGTCTGCATGCCGCCCATGGAGAGACCGGCCATTGCGCGGTGGTCGCGCACCGCCGTCATGTCATCGTCATGGTACACCGCAAAATGGCTTTCCATATACGGGATCAGATCGTTGCGAAGCTCCTGTCCGAACACGTAGAAGGAACGGCTGTCGCCGGAGGTGTTTGCAAAGTCGGCATAGGAACGGCCGTTCGGCGTGACCACGATGAAGGGCTCGATGTCGCCGTAGCGGATCAGGTTGTCCATGATGGCCTTGACAATGGACGTCAGCCCGGTCATTCCCCACTCGCTCTCGTTGCCGCCGATGCCGTGCATCAGGTAGAGCACGTTATACTGCTTCGTCTCGTCGTAGTTCGGCGGAAGATAGACGAAGGCGGGCTTTACGACAACTGCGTCTGGGTTGTTCAGATAATCCCGGCTCTCATATGTGATCTCCACGATCGAGCCGACATTTTTCAAACGGTATTGGGAATAGTCGGTAGGCACGTGATTGTCGATCTTGGCGTGAGGTCCGACCGTCGGCGTCGGGGTGGGATCATCCTGCGGCGTCGGGGTGCTCGTGGCGGGTGCCTCCGTCGGCGTAGCCGCATTTTCCGTGGGCGCAGCCGTCGGCGTCGGGGTTGTCTGTCCGTCCCCGTTTGTCTTGTTGTCGGATGAAGTGCATCCGACGAAAAATGCGCAAAGCGCAATAGTTAACAGCAAAAGAGTCAATCGTCTCATAATGATTTCCAGTGTTCCTCCCAGGTTCCATCCAGTTCTTTTTCGATGTTTGTGCGGGCTTTGCGCATGAGGCTGATCAGCTTTTCTGATTCCTCCGAAGTCATTCCCGCGAGGGCGATCCGATCGGCCTGCGCCGCCTTCTCGGATACCTGATGGGCGAGCTTGCGGCCGTGGTCCGTCAGGTAGATCGCGTAGGCGCGCTTGCCGCCGGAGACGTAGACGGTCTCCTTCTTGATCATGTTCTGCTTTTCCATCTTTGAAAGCAGTGAGGTCATCGTTGCGGGTTCCACACGGCATCTTGCGGCGAGGTCCTTCTGCAGGTATCCCTCTTCCTCAAAGAGCACGTTCAGAACCTTCGGCTGCCCGCTGGACAGGCCGAGCGACGCGTAATACCGCGTGTTGTACGAGCGGTGGGCATAGTACAGCGAAAGCATTTCCCGAAAGAATTGATCGGTATTTTCCGGCATCTTTGCAACCTCCTTGATTAGACTTCTAATTAAGTTCCTAAATCTTAGCACAGGCGGCGTGCCGTGTCAATCGGAAAATGCGGGGGCTGGGTGGCGGCCGGGAATCTGGTGGAACTGAGAGTAGGGCCGGACGGAGGACGGTTCCAGTCGACTAGGGAAACCCGGCGCTCTCATAGGCAGGGCATTTCTGCGGAACTCGCTTCGCTCAAACAGTCCTCGAAATGCCCTAATCGAGCTTGTGTTTGCCAAGTCGACTTCTCGGTGAGCGCAGCTCACCGAGAATACCACATGCCCTCCGCCGGCCTTACTCTCAGTCCTCGCCACGAATGTTCTTCGGCCGCCCCAACGCCCACGCATTTTCCGATTGGCACGCCTGCCTGTGCTTTGATTTAGGAACTTTGCCCACTTATGGAGACATGACATAAGAAAAAGAGAGACAACAGGGTAGTTGTCTCTCTTGCGTTTGTGTTTCTGTTTTTTGAGTATTACTCGCCAAATGCCTGCTTGAGGTCGGCAAGGATATCGTCGATGTTCTCGAGGCCCACGGAGAGGCGGATGAGATCCGGTGCTACGCCGGCTTCCTCAAGCTGCTCGTCGGTGAGCTGGCGGTGCGTATGGCTTGCCGGATGAAGGAGGCAGGTCTTTGCGTCCGCTACATGGGTGACGATGGTGATGAACTTCAGGCTGTCCATGAAGTCGATGGATGCCTGGCGGCCGCCCTTGATTCCGAAGGCGATGACGCCGCAGGTGCCCTTCGGGCAGTATTTTTCGGCGAGGGCGTGGTTCGGATCACTCTCAAGGCCTGCGTAGTGAACCCATGCTACCTTGTCGTTGCTCTCGAGGTATTTTGCGACCGCGAGGGCGTTGCTGCAGTGGCGCTCCATGCGAAGCGGCAGGCTCTCAAGGCCGAGGTTGAGGTAGAATGCGTTCTGCGGGGACTGGATGGAACCGAAGTCGCGCATCAGCTGGCTCGTTGCCTTGGTGATGTATGCGGCCTTGCCGAATTTCTTCGTGTAGGTGAGGCCGTGGTAGGACTCGTCCGGAGTGGTGAGGCCCGGGAAACGCTCTGCGTTGGCTTCCCAGTCGAAGTTACCGCTGTCCACGATGGCGCCGCCGACGCACACTGCGTGGCCGTCCATGTACTTCGTGGTGGAGTGGGTCACGATGTCGCAGCCCCACTCGATCGGGCGGCAGTTCACAGGCGTTGCGAAGGTGTTGTCGATGATGAGCGGCATTCCGTGCTTGTGGGCAAGCTTCGCAAAACGCTCGATGTCGTAGATCTGCACCGTCGGGTTGGTGATGGTCTCACCGAAAATGCACTTGGTGTTGGGCTTGATCAGCGCCTCGATCTGCTCGTCGGTCATGTCCTGATCGTAGAAAATGCACTCGATGCCCATCTTCTTCATCGTCACGCCGAAGAGGTTGTAGGTTCCGCCGTAGATTGCCGTGGATGCAAGGAAGCTGTCACCGCACTCGCAGATGTTGAACACGGCGTAGAAGTTCGCAGCCTGGCCTGAGGAGGTCAGCATTCCGGCGTAACCGCCTTCCATCGCGGTGATCTTAGCGGCTACTGCGTCGTTGGTAGGGTTCTGAAGCCGGGTGTAGAAGTAGCCCGAAGCCTCCAGGTCAAACAGCGCGCCCATGGCGTCGCTGGAATCATATTTAAACGTTGTGCTCTGGTAAATCGGCAGCTGTCTCGGTTCCCCCTGCGAGGGCTTCCAGCCTTCGTGAATACATTTTGTCTCGATCTTGGACATTGAAATTCCTCCTTGGCCGCATTCCCGCGGCGGTTTGTAGGGCTAAACCCATGATTTACTAAAATACCATAACAAGCATGGTTTTACAACTGTTTTTCACGGGTGCCGCAATTCCTTTTTTCGTGGGAATGCCATAGATTCAACCTATCGAGACTGAAGAAACCTTCGCCGAAAACTATCTTTCGGAAAATGTCCCCGCCACACGATCATCCTTCGGAAAATGCCGCTTCCGCCCGGGAACAAAGGCCCTTTCCGCCCGGTGATCATCAAAAAGAAGGCTGCCGCTTGGTGCGACAGCCTCCTCGGTTATTCATTTACTTGTCGGTATCGCTCCGATCAGTTGGTCGGAGGAACGATCGGCTCTGCACTGTCCGCAGCTCCCGTGATGGTCTTGCCGTCCGTGACGATGGTCGTCGCGTTCTCAAGTCCGGTCACGTTGATGTTGCGGTTCACCTTCGCGTCATAGGACTCCGCGTTGATGATGTTGGCGAGGTCGATTCCGGTAGCCTGCTTCATGGATTCGAACACCTTGGCCATGACTACGGGCACGTTGCCGGCAACGGCATCCACACCGTTGGCGCCGCCTTCGCCGCCGCCGATGATCGTGATCTTGTCGATCTGCTGGAGAGGAGCGGCCACCTGAGCGGCGATCTCGGGAAGAACCCGAATCATCATCTCAGCGACAGCAGCCTTGTTGTACTTCGCGTACGCCTCGGCCTTCTTCTCCATCGCCTGTGCCTCTGCAAGACCCTTGGCCTCGATTGCCTTAGCCTCAGCCTCACCTACGGCACGGATACCTTCAGCCTCCTGCTCCTTGGCGAAACGGTCGGCAGCTGCCTGCGCCTTGCGGGCCTCTGCTTCACGCTGTGCCTCGAACTGCTTCGCTTCAGCATCCTTCTGGCGCTGATACAGGATGGCGTCGGCCTTCTGCTGTGCAGCGTATTTGTCGGCCTCAGCCTGCTTTTTGATCTCTGCTTCGAGGGCGCGCTCTTTAACCTGAACGGCCTTCTCCTGCAACTCGATCTCGCGCTCCTGGCGGGCAATGTTTGCATTGGCCGTCGTGATCTCGATCGTCTTACGCTGCTCTTCCTTCTGGATTTCGTACGCCGCGTCGGCCATAGCCTTCTTGGTGTCGGCATCCAGCTGGAGCTCGGACTTCTTGATGGCGAGCTCGTTCTGCTTCTTTGCGATCTCGGTCTGCGCAAGAACAGCTGCATCGTTGGACTCTTTGTCCGCGGAAGCCTGCGCAACCTTGATATCTCTCTCGGACTCGGCACGCGCGATCGCTGCGGCCTTCTTGATCTTTACGATATTATCAATACCGAGGTTCTCAATGACTTCGTTTCCATCCACGAAGTTCTGGACGTTGAAGGAGATGATGTCGAGACCCATGGCCGCAAGGTCGGGCTCAGCATTTTCCTTAACAAGGTTCGCGAACTTCTGACGGTCGGAAACCATTTCCTCGAGCTTCATCTTACCGACGATCTCACGGACGTTACCCTCGAGCACCTCGCGGGCTACGGCTGCGACGTAATCGGTGGGTTTGTTCAGGAAGTTCTCAGCGGCAAGACGGAGACGATCCGGCTCGTTACTGATCTTTACGTTGACCGTTGCATCAACATTGATATTGATGTAATCGGCGGTCGGAACGGCGTTGCTGGTCTTAACGTCGATGGGGATCAAACGGAGATTCAGCTTATCCAAACGCTCAAAGAACGGGAAGCGGAAGGATGCACGTCCGATGACGACCTTGGACTTGTGCTTCATACCGGAGATGATGTATGCCATATCCGGCGGAGCCTTGACGTATCCTGCGACAAAGAGCAGGATCAATGCGATTGCCAGGAGTACCAGTCCGATAATGACCGGTGAATCCAGTTCTAACAGAAAAGATAACATAAGTATCCCCCTTTCGTGGTGGTCCGGGCGAAACACCCCGTTCGCTCGGCGTTTTCACAATTATATACCACGGGAGGGGGAAAATAAAGGGTAAAATTGTTAAATATTATTTAACATTTGTTAAACGACATTTCCGCCACTGCTGCTTCCGGCGTTCGGCGGCGTATTTTCCGGATCATCATAGGGTTCGTACCAGTCGACGTAAGCCTCTTCATCAATATATAAATGTTCGCGATAAAACACCTTGTTGACGTGGCAGCCGGGGCCGATATTCACGTCGACGCCCTTCACGGTGTCAACGGTCACATGCTCGAGGCTCACATACTCGCCTGTGATGCTGCTGTTCACGTGAAATTTAGGGTCCTGATTACTGCGGACCGGGGCGAAGAGTCTCAACAGGGTGGGCATCGGCTTGCGGGAGATGATGATCTTCTTTCCGAGGAGCCCGGTGCAGTGGCTCTGATCGGCAAATTCCACCCGGATAGTTTCCGCGTTCAGCATCCCAAGGGACAGAACTCCTTTGGCGGTAATCTGTGCCGCGGTGATGCGCCCGCTGATCGTGGCGGTCCCTTCGATGTTGACAATCGGGCAGACGATGGGGCCGTCCCCGATATAACATCCGAGGAGCGTCACACTTTTATTTACCTGCAGAATGCCGCGCATGCTTGACGTCCCGTAGAAGAAAATATTGTTTCCGCCGAGCGTAGGCACACGAATTGCACCGGTAGCCCGAAGGCTTCCGGCGGTGAGAGCGTACTGTCCGTCCAGGGTTCCTGTGAGAGACATATAGTCTGCCCGGACGCTGCCGAGCATGGTGTAGGAACCGTAGCAGATCAATTTTGGGTAGATGCCCGCGCGAAGCTTCTGCTGCGGGTAGTAACGGGTTGGCTGCATGGCGTTTGGTCTCCTTGTGCGTCCCTATTATACATGATGAAACGGTTTTTTGCACAGCATTTTTCGGAAAATGAGGTTGACAGCCCCCGCGCTTTAGGTGTATAGTTGCAACAACTTCATAAGCTTAGCGAAGAAGGGAAGAGTACCGATACGAATCCGCTACAGAGAATCCGGGCAGCTGAGAACGGATACGGGGAACGATGTCGGGAACATGGTCCCGGAGCTGCGGGGGCGAGGCGCTTGGGCGCTTAGGTTCCGCCGGGTGCGCCCGTTAGAGCGCAAGGCTGTCGATTTTTATCCGCAGCTGCAGAGGCATAGAAATATGCGAAGTAAAGTGGTACCACGAAGTCTCGGACTCTCGTCTTTACAATTCCGTAAAGTCGAGGGCCTTTTTTTGCGCGGTAAGCGAGAGCAATCCTGCCGCCGGGGGCGGCGATGATGCGAATACGGCCTCACGAAAGCAATGCTTTCAGTGAGACGGATGAGCAGCATCGAGAGCGTACGAAGTACGCGACGGGATTGCCGAGCGCGCGTACACCGAGCGAGCTTTGCTCGCGAGGTTATCACAGACGGGACCGCTCCGTCAGAACAAGGAGGACAAAATTATGTCAGAGAAGAAGCCGTATTACATCACCACGGCGATCGCGTACGCGTCGGGCAAGCCGCACATCGGCAACACCTACGAGGCAATCCTCGCGGACGCCATCGCACGGTTCAAGCGCTATCAGGGCTACGATGTGTTCTTCCAGACCGGAACCGACGAGCACGGGCAGAAGAACGAGATCAAGGCCTTCGAGGCGGAGCAGACACCGAAGGAATTTGTCGACGCCACAGCAGGCGAAATCCGCCGGATCTGGGACCGCGTCAACACCTCGTACGACAAGTTCATCCGCACCACCGACGCGGATCATGAGCTTCAGATCCAGAAGATTTTCCGGAAAATGTACGAAAAGGGCGACATCTACAAGGGCAGCTACGAAGGTTTGTACTGCACGCCCTGCGAGTCATTCTGGACGGAGTCGCAGCTGAAGGACGGATGCTGTCCGGACTGCGGACGGCCGGTTAAGAAGGCGCAGGAGGAGGCCTACTTCTTCCGTATGAGCAAGTACGCCGACCGCTTGATCGACTATATCAACACCCATCCCGAGTTCATCCAGCCCGAGAGCCGCAAGAACGAGATGATGAACAACTTCCTGCTGCCGGGCCTTCAGGACCTGTGCGTGTCGAGAACATCCTTCAAGTGGGGCATTCCCGTGGATTTCGACAGCAAACATGTCGTGTATGTCTGGCTTGACGCGCTTTCGAACTATATCACCGGCATTGGGTATGATGCGGACGGCAACAGCACGGAGCAGTTTGGCAAGTTCTGGCCGGCGGATCTCCATCTGATCGGCAAGGATATCATCCGCTTCCATACGATCTACTGGCCGATCTTCCTGATGTCTCTGGATCTGCCGCTTCCGAAGCAGGTGTTCGGACACCCGTGGCTTCTGCAGGGCGGCGACAAGATGAGCAAGTCGAAGGGCAACGTCATTTATGCCGACGACCTTGTGGACCTCTTCGGCGTTGACGCGGTGCGGTATTTCGTGCTTCATGAGATGCCGTTCGACAACGACGGCGTGATCACCTGGGAGCTTGTGACGGAGCGCACCAACAGCGACCTTGCGAACACCCTCGGCAACCTTGTGAACCGCACCATCTCCATGAGCAACAAATACTTCGGCGGCGTGGTGAAGCGCACCGGAGCGACGGAGGCCGTGGACGAGGATCTGAAGGCGGTTGTCACCTCCACCGGGGCACGCGTGGCTGCGAAGATGGACAACCTCCGCGTGGCGGATGCACTCACCGAGATCTTTGCGCTGTTCAAGCGCTGCAACAAATACATCGACGAGACGACGCCGTGGGCCCTTGCAAAGGACGAGAGCAAGCAGGACCGCCTGTCCGAGGTGCTCTACAACCTGACCGAGTCCATCGTCATCGGGGTTTCGCTTCTTGAGAGCTTCCTGCCCGAGACGGCGGCGAAGATCGCGAAGCAGCTGAACACGACGCTCCGCGCCTGCGAAGAGACCGGAACCTTCGGTCTTCTTGCGGACGGAACAAAGGTGACGGAGACGCCCGAGATCCTGTTTGCCCGTCTCGACTGGAAGGAGATTGAGCCGAAGGTGGCGGAGATCCGCACCGCCCAGAAGGCGGAATTCGAGGAGGAGCAGGCCCGCGTGGCAGCGGTTTACGCGAAGCACGGCCTGACGCCTCAGGGGACTCCTGCAGCCGCTGCAGAGCCGAAGAAAGAGACGAATGCGACGGAAAATGCGACACCTGTCGCAGAGACCGCAGAAACAGCCGGAGCGGAGACGGAGCTTGTGCTGAAGCCCGAGATTTCCTACGATGATTTTGCGAAGCTGCAGTTCGCCGTGGGCGAGATCCTCTCCTGCGAGGAGGTGCCGAAGTCGAAGAAACTTCTGTGCTCGCAGGTCAAGGTCGGAAACCGTGTGCTGCAGATCGTATCCGGGATCAAGCAGTACTACAGCGCTGCGGAGATGCCCGGCAAGAAGGTGATGGTTCTTGTGAACCTGAAGCCTGCGAAGCTTGCGGGGATCGTGTCCGAGGGTATGCTTCTCTGCGCTGAGGACGCGGAGGGGAACCTCGCGTTGATGAAGCCCGAGAAGGATATGCCGGCAGGTTCAGAGATCCTGTAATTCCGGCCGGTACCCCTGCGGGGCGGGGCATTTTCCGCGGAAAATACCCGATCGGCGGAAAACGGTAAGAAAAAAAGATGAAAACGGGGCGGAATCGCGGTTCCGCCCTGTTTATTTGTTAAGTTTGTGTTACGATTACACCTGTTTTCTTGTTTTTTGCATATGTTTGACTTATAATTGCAAGCGTCTTATTGTCGCTGTAAGAAAGAGATAACTACCCGTCGTGGGGCACGGGAATACTACTGCATTGTGCGGTGCGGAGGTTGTTATGGCACGATTTTGGAAAGAGTTTAAATACTCGCTTCGGATGCGGAAACACATTTTCTTCCTCTTGATGGTGATCATGGGGCTTGTTTCCGCTGTTTATCTGTTCCGGGAGAGCCTGCAGAGCTCTCTGGAGAAGGCGTTCCCGAACGAGTACGGGATAGTCACGGAGTCGAAGGTCCGCGCGCTGCACATCGAAGGCTCCTATGCGGAGCATGCAACCGCGAAGGATGTGGACATCCAGGCCGAGCTGACCATCAACCGTTCGCTGCACGAGGCAGCCTGGATGGATTACGAGGAAGGCTTCCTCTACGAATTGTACGTTAAGGACTATACCGGACCGAATGAGGCGGTCATCGGATACGATCCGGATGAGGAGAAAGATAAATCCGCCGCCAACAAGGCCGTGGAGATGGACAAGGGCAAGTACGGCAAGGTGCATTCCGCATGGCTTTCACCGGAGATTTTCCAGAAGGCGGATCTGTCGGAGCTCACCGCCCGCATGTTTGCCAAGAGCAGTACTTATACGGACAACCTGTACGTGATGATGGGTGCCGGAATGCAGACCGGCAAATACGAACCCGGCACGGAGCTGACCCTTCGTGTGGAGGGCGTGAAGGTAAAGGCAACGCTCATCGGTTTCTTTGAACCCGGCACGACGCTTCTCGTCGGAAACAATCCGGTGTGCCTGGATTTCTATGTTGTATGCCCGCTGCTGGATCTCTCGAACCTCTACGATCCGAACGCGGTTCTGGATGCGCTTCCGTCCAACACGGATTCCGTCTATCTTCCGGACTCCCTGATCAAGGATGAGCTTGGAAATAAGGATACCGAGGCCTCGGTGCCCGCAATCGACTATGAGAAGGCTCACTATACGGCGGCCAAATGTCTCTGGCTCACCGATGAGGATATCGATGCCCTTGGCGAGATTCCGAGCTGGCTTCAGTCGCTCCGCAAGATAACGGCATCCGGTACGAGCATGCCCGCATGGTTCGGACACAACTATGAGAATGAGAACAGCGGTGTTCGAAAGGGCAGCAATTTTAATGTTATGATGTCGAGCGTCTCCAAGGCGATCGTTGTTTGTAACGGATATGTTCCGGAGGGCGAGACCTTCCAGATCGGTGATAAGACCATTAATCTGGATGAATACATTGTCGTCGGAATTAAAAAGAAAGAGACCGCTTCCTCCGGAGATAACAAGAAGGACGGCAAGGAGGGAGACGGCGAGGACGAGACGGAGAGCGGGCTCCAGGTGGAGCAGCGGACGCTTCTCTTCCGGCTTTTGGTGAAGAAGAACAGCGGATTGATCGCAACGAAATATACGGCGGATGAAGCACAGCAGAAGTTTCAGTCGATCCTGGAAAGCTCCTGGGAGAACTATCAGAAGGACAATCCCGATCTGGAGCGCACGTCGTCCTACGTGATCCGCGAGGCGGACAAGCCGGGCAGCGTTATTTACCGCGATAAGATCCGCGATATCCCCGGCAAGATGAAGAAGTACGATACTATCGGTTACATCGTATGCGTCGGTCTTCTTCTCCTGTATCTGGTTTACAAGTTCCTGAAGGGCTCGGATTACTATACGACTCTGGTGCTGACCGGTGACACGAAGTTTGAGATCATCCTCCTGTTCCTGGCGGAACTCCTGGTTCTCTTCGTGTTCGCCTGCGGTCTTGCTTTCGGCCTGTCGTGGGCGGTCTGCAAGCTCCTCGGACTCCGTGAGGTTGCGGTCCAGCCGATCATTTCGAAGAATCTCCGCATCATTGCCATCCCGTTCGTTGTCGTTGCAGGGTTGGTGATCGCCAAGGATTTCGGAAAGATTTTCCGAAGGAGATAATGCGTGTGAGGGCTTAGGAGGATACCGATTATGGCATTTGAGGTGAAAAAACTCAACAAAGCGTTCGGCATCGGCGGCGCTCGCCGCAGAGTCGTACGGAATTTTACGATGAAGGTCCAGGACAACGAGATGGTTGCGATTGTCGGCAAGAAGGGCAGCGGCAAGAGCACCCTCATGAGCATGCTCAGCGGTATGCTCCGTCCGGACAGCGGCACCATCACCATCGACGGCCGCAAGATTTACTACTGGAATCCGTTCCAGATGGCGATGATCCGTTCGAAGCGCGTGGGCGTGGTTCCCAGAGACGCGCTGTTGATCCCCGATATGACGGTTTACGAGAACCTTCTCGTGCCGATGGGCCACAAGTTTATGACTTCCAAGCGGAAAATGCGCCGCGCCAAGGAAGTTCTCCGCGCCGTCGGCCTGAAGGGCTTCGGCAAATACTACCCCGCCGATCTGGAAGACTTTGAGATCCAGAAGGTCTGCCTTGCGCGGGCGATCATGACCAACCCGAAATATCTGATCCTGGATGAGCCCACCGGAAACCTGCAGTCCGCAGATGTTGACCGGTTTATGGAGATCGTGGAGATTCTCCGCAGCAGCGGCTTTACGATCATCGTGCTCACGCACTCCCGCAGGGTTGCCAGCCATTGTGAGCGCCTGATCCCCATCGCACAGCCGAGAACCTCGCTGCGTGACGAGGAAGAGAGCGAGGAGGAAGAGGAAAAGCCGCGCAGGAAGTCCGGCGTTCCCGCCGAGACAGCCGTGACGCCTACGGTTTCCGCAACCTCGGAGTACGAGACGGTTTCCGATGAGGACGAGGATACGGATTCCGCAGAGGACGACGGCTACGTTCCGTCGGAGGATGAGGAAGGATACGATGAGTCGGAAGGCGCAGACGATGAGGCGGAATATGCGGAGTCCGATGACGACGATGAGGCGGAGTACGCTGACGACGCTGACGAAGACGATGACGACGAAGCGGACGAAGATTACTCCAGACAATAATCCGCAAAAACGATAAAGATTTGTCTTGCGAGGACGAATGTTATGAAGAGGAACACAACGGAACAACAAACACGAAGTGCCGGCATTTTAATGCCGGTATTTTCACTGCCGAGCCCTTACGGGATCGGTACTCTGGGGAAGGCGGCGAAGGAGTTTGTCGACTTCCTTGCGAAGATGAAGCACCGTTATTGGCAGGTGCTGCCGGTGGGACCCACCGGCTACGGCGACAGCCCCTATCAGTCGTATTCGGCGTTCGCCGGAAACCCGTATTTTATCGATCTGGACCTTCTGGTGGAGCAGGGACTCCTCACACAGGAGGAGATCCGCGAGGGATACTTCGGCACAGAGCCGCGCTACGTTGACTACGGTGCGCAGTTCGGAAGCCGTTTCGCGGTCCTTCGGAAGGCCTTTGCCCGCAGCAACTTCCGCGAGACGCCGGAGTTTGCGGCGTTCGCGAAGAAGGAAGAGTACTGGCTCCGCGACTATGCGCTCTTCATGGCCATCAAGGAGAACGAGGGCTTCAAGCCGTGGCAGGAGTGGAGTGACAAGGATCTGAAGCTGCACAAGAAGAGCGCTCTTTCCGCTGCGGAAGAGAAACTGACGGAGGAAGTGGCATTCCAGGAGTTTCTGCAGTTTACATTTTACGCACAATGGCACGCTCTGCGTGCATACGCGGCGGAGAACGGCGTGGAGATCATCGGCGATATCCCGCTGTACGTCGCCATGGACAGCGCCGACACCTGGGCGCACAGCGAGCTCTTTGAGCTTGACATCGATCGCAATGCGACGAACATTGCGGGAGTCCCGCCGGATGCATTTTCCGACGACGGACAGCGCTGGGGCAACCCGCTGTACCGCTGGGATGTGATGGAACAGAAGAACTTCAAGTGGTGGCGCGAGCGCATGAAGGCCAACGCAGAGCTGTATGACGTCATCCGCATCGACCACTTCATCGGCATTGTGAACTACTGGTCCATCCCGTCGAAGTGCAAGAGCGCAAAGGGCGGCAAATGGATGAAGGGCCCCGGAAAGAAGCTCACCGACATCTTTGCGGAGTCGGCGAAGGGCGCGAAGATCATTGCCGAGGACCTCGGTGTTCTCACCAAGCCGGTGAAGGATCTGATCGCCTCCTGCGGATACCCGGGAATGAAGGTTATCGAGTTCGGCGTCGGCGGCGACCCGACCAATCCTTACCTTCCGCACAACTACACGAATTCCAACTGCGTCGCCTACATCGGAACCCACGACAACGAGACCCTTGCGGGCTTCCTCGCAGGCTGCCCCGAGTGGCAGATTAACTGGATGATGGGCTACTTCGGGATTCTGAAGCGCGAGGAGCTCCACGACCAGATGATCCGCAGACTCTACGAGTCTGTGGCGGACACCGTGATCATCCAGATCCAGGACCTCCTGCATCTGGACAACTCGGCCCGCATCAACCATCCATCGACCCTCGGCAGCAACTGGCGGTGGCGTCTGCTCCCGGGTGAACTCGGCAAGATCGATATCGGCTACCGTGCGTGGCTCTGTGAGATGTTCGGGCGGGCCGCGGAGCCGCCGAAGGGAAAAGAGCAGGAGAAGAATGCATGATACCGGCTTGAAAGGCATGTGATATCGGCCGAAGTACAGTTTGTACCATGGAAATGATGAATTCCCGTAAAAACATGGTACGGGACTGTAACAGAAGGATTGACCATGGCCATAAACAGAGCAGGAGAAGGGGTTTTCTATGAAATATGATGTTGTGATCGTCGGCGCGGGGCCGGCGGGGATCTTCACGGCGTATGAGATGATCACCCGTGGATCCACAAAGAAGATATTGATGATCGAGAAGGGCCAGCCCATCGAGAAGAGAAGCTGCCCGAAGGCGAAGACCGGACACTGCGTGGGCTGCAAGCCCTGCAATATCACCACGGGATTCTCGGGTGCAGGTGCGTTCTCAGACGGGAAGCTTTCGCTGAGCTACGAGGTCGGCGGGGATTTTCCGGAGCTGATCGGGGCAGATGCGGCGCAGGCGCTGATCGATTACACAGATTCCGTGTACCTTCAGTTCGGTGCCGACACCCACGTGGAGGGCGTCAGCGAGCCCGACAAGGTGAAGGAAATCCGCAGACGCGCGATCCAGGCGGGTCTGAAGCTCGTGGACTGCCCGATCCGGCATCTCGGAACGGAGAAGGCGCAGGAGCTTTATAAGAAATTAGAGCATTTTCTGCAGGAGCACGGCGTTGAGATGATCTTCGGCTGCTCCTGTGAGGACCTGATCATCAACGACGGCGTGTGCAAGGGCGTGGTCATCAACCTGCCCGGCGGACGCACGGAGTATGAGGCGGATAGTGTGGTTGTGGCTACGGGACGCCGCGGCGCGGAGTGGCTGGAGAAGCTGTGTGCACGCTACGATATTGCTCACAAGCCCGGCACCGTTGACATCGGCGTGCGCGTCGAGGTTCGCAACGAGGTCATGGAGGAAGTCAACGAGGTCCTTTACGAATCCAAACTGGTGGGTTATCCGGCGCCGTTCAAGAACAAGGTGCGCACCTTCTGCCAGAACCCGGGCGGATTTGTCTCCCAGGAGAACTACGACAACAACCTTGCGGTGGTGAACGGCCACTCCTACAAGGAGCTGAAGAGCAACAACACGAACCTTTCGATCCTGTGCTCGCACAATTTCTCGGTGCCGTTCAACAAGCCCATCGAGTACGCCCAGAAGGTGGGCGAGCTCACCAACATGCTTGCCAACGGCCAGATCCTGGTGCAGCGCTACGGCGATATCCTCTCCGGAAAGCGCACCTGGGCCAAGGAGCTGGCGCAGTCCAACGTGCGTCCGACGCTGCCCGACGCGGTGGCGGGCGATATCACGGCGGCGATGCCGTACCGTGCGATGACGAACATCATCAATTTCATTCAGGCGGTGGACATGGTTGTCCCGGGCTTCGCAAGCTACGAGACGCTTCTGTACTCGCCGGAGCTGAAGTTCTACAGCAACAAGGTAAAGATGGAGCCCGATCTCACCACCAACGTGGCGGGACTCTACTGCCTGGGCGATTCCTCCGGCTGGACCAGAGGCCTTATGATGGCGTCCTCCATGGGCGTTCTGATGGGGCGGAAGCTGGTGTAGAGGTGCGCTCGGCGCAGAAAAAACCGGGTGCGGGAAAGCACCCGGTGAAAGAATAGCATTTTCCGAATAAAAACGGCCTGCCGTTGCGGGAGCTGCATCCCGGCGGCAGGCCTTGTTTTATTCATATCGTTTTTCCCGGAAGGAGATGATCAGCGCGATGATCGCGCAGATCGCGGAGATCAGGTAGATGATAAACCATATGAGGAATTCCACGGTGACGCGTTCTTCGGTAACGCCGTCAAACATGTAGCCCATGGAGGTGATCGCAAAGAACAGAACGCTGTTGACGAGAAGCGTTATAAGCTCGAAAACGGAGTAGTTCCAGAACAACGCATAGGTTTCCTTCCGCAGGGTGTTCTGCAGCTTCTTCCGAAGGATCACGGCTTCGAAAATGAGAAGCATGATGACAAAAGCAACGAACAGGATAAGGAAAATGAGTGCCGGCGCTCCGAGCAGTTTCGTGAGGGCACCGAGTCCCCGGTCGGAGACGTCGCCTCCGAGATCCCGGATCATCCGGATCAGCATCGAGATACACCGCAGGCCGTAGACGATGGCGGCGCTGCCGGTGACCGCAAAGGCGGTAAAGACAAAAACGGAGAGTCGTCGAAGTGTCGTTTTCAAGGGCGGACCTCCTTCGGGGTTACAACCGCTTGGTCACGCGGTTTTTCTTGCGGCGCTTTCGCGGTATCACGACGAAAATGACGATCACGCAGGGAAGGAACAGTGCGGCGAAGATTGCCGCCCCGAGAAGCCTTGCCTTGGCGCGGATGGACCAGGAGCCGAGGAAGCCGGTGCCGGGTTCCCGCTCGGTCCGGATCTGCGGCGTCGGGAGCGGTGTCGGAACCGGCGTGGGCGTCAGTTCGCCGATGGGGGTTCCCGTGCCTCCCCTGGGTGTGGGCGTTGCTTCCGGTGTGGGCGTGATGCTCGGGATCAGGTAGGAGTTGTCGATGTTGACGCCCGTGCCGCCGAGAGACGGGATCATGGAGGGCGGGATCAGGAAGAAGGGCCATACCGCGTCAAATTCCTCCTGGGACATCGGGTACTCCTGATTATAGTAGATGATCCCCGCGTTGCCCACGCGGTGGCCGTGGTACTGGTACACCACGCGGCCGATGATATTTTCCCCGTGAACGTACTCGGAGGGGAGCTTGTACTCGACGGATTTCGTGAGCGTCGAGGGGTCGGCATTTCTGGGAAGGACCACGGTGGAGTTGCGGTCGATGTACACGAGATCCTTGGTTCCGTCGGTGAACATCGGGCAGTAGTCGAACAGACCCGAATAGTCCTCGTTGACGGTGTTCTCGATCTCCTTCATCGCGTGGGCCTTGTAGTTCTCGAAGGCATAGTTGATGATGGAGACGGTGTCGTCGTAGGAGGCGTCGGAGTTGGCGGCGCCCAGCACGATGGCCACGACGGTCATTCCCTCCCGCTCTGCGTAGGTGCAGAGGGAGTAGGTCTTGTCCGCCGCCTGGCCGCCGGATTTGCCGGCCAGGGCGTATTCGTATTTCTTGGTCTTGCGGATGAAGGCGTGGGTCTGGGCGAGCACGCGGCTCTCCTTTAAGTTGGTCACGGGAATCTCGTACCAGCTTGAGGACGCAATCTTATAAAACAGCGGAAAATGGGTGAGCTCACACGCCACCAGACCGAGGTCGTAGGCGCAGGACGTCTGCTTGGAACCGCCGGTGCCCGTAGCGCTGGAGAAATCGGAGTTGATCCCGCCGAGATCTTTCACGCGGGAGTTCATCATCGTATAGAAATCCTTGATCTTGCCGCCGATCTTTTCCCCGAAGGCGTAGGCAACCTCGTCGGCGGATGCGATCAGCATGGCGTAGAGGCCGTCCAGAACGGTGATGCGCTCATTTTCCACAATACCGACACGGGTTACCGAGGTGCCGATGCCGTGGATGGCCTGATAGGAAAAGGTCAGGTTGTCCGAGGTGGACAGGTTCTCGAGGGCCAAAAGCGCGGTGAGCAGCTTGGTCAGGCTCATGGGCGAGCAGCTCTCTGTGGCGTTCTTGGAGTACAGGACGGCGCCGGAACCCACTTCCATGACGATGGCCTGCTTGGCGCCGATCTGGGGACCGCCTTCCAAAACAGGGTCGGCCACGCCGGTCTTCACGGTGGTCCCGCCCTCCGGGTCACCCTCGTCGCGGCGCTGCAGTGAGGACAGGCCGGTAAGGCCGGATCCTTCGGATGCAAAGCCCGCGGGAACCGGAAGGTTTACGGCAGCGGAGGCAGTTCCGAGAACCGAAACCATGCCGAAAACGGCGGTACCAATCAAAAGAAGGACCGCCGTGAGAAGGCTTACTGTGGTTCGATTGTGACGAAATCGTTTCAAGCCGCCTCCAATCATACGTATCAATTACTGTCCGTAGTATGCGTTCGGACCGTGCTTGCGAAGGAAATGCTTGTCGAGAAGCTCCTGCTGCATGCAGGGCGCGTCGCCGATCAGGAGCTGGCTGTGCATTGCCATGTAGGCAAGCTCCTCCAGCACAACGGCGTTGTGTACGGCCTCGGCAGGGGAGGTACCCCAGGTGAACGGACCGTGGGAGCGCACCAGCACCGCGGGGATCTGCAGCGGTTCGATGCCGCGCTTTTGGAACGTCTCGATGATGACGTTGCCGGTCTCGAGCTCGTAGTCGCCGGCAATCTCCTCGGGGGTCATGTAGCGGGTGCACGGGATGTCACCGTAGAAATAGTCACCGTGGGTCGTGCCGCCTGCGACGATGTCGAGGCATGCCTGGGCGTAGGTCGTTGCGTTGCGGCTGTGGGTGTGCACGACGCCGCGGACGCCGGGCCATGCGCGGTACAGGGCGAGGTGGGTAGGAGTGTCCGAGGACGGCTTCTTCGTCCCCTCCACGACCTTTCCCTCAAGGTCGACCACAACCATGTCCTCCGCGGTCATGCCGTCGTAGGAAACGCCCGAGGGCTTGATGACCACGAGGCCGGACTCCGGGTCGTAGCCGGAAACGTTGCCCCAGGTAAAGGTGACAAGACCGTATTTCGGAAGCTCGAGATTGGCCTCGAGCACATCTTTTTTGAGCTGCTCTAACATATGGAAAACCTCCGTTGGATTCGTAAAATATCATTCGTTCGTTCTTTCGCGGCGGATTACTCGTCCGGCGGGAAGAAGAGCTTGGACTCCTCGCTGGCCATGTACTGCGCTGTCGTGCCGAAAAATACGCTCTCGCTGTCGACGTGGAGGATCTTTGAGGAGTTGACCACCGCGCTGTTGATGTCGTGGGTAACCATGATGATGGTCATCCCGTCGTTCCGGTTCAGCTCGCGGAGCGTCTCGTAAAGCTCGGCTGCTGCGGCGGGATCGAGGCCCGTGACAGGCTCGTCAAGCATCAGGATCTCGTGGGCAGCCAGAAGGCTTCTCGCGAGAAGCACGCGCTGCTGCTGTCCGCCGGAGAGCTCGCGGTAGCTCCGGCCTGCCAGATCCTCAATGTGGAGCTTGGCGAGGACCTCGGCACCCTGCTGCTTTTCCTTTTTTGTGAAGAACGGCCACCAGCCTTTCCGCCCCAACAGACCGGTCATGACGACCTCGCGGACCGTCGCCGGAAAATCCCGCTGCATCTCGCTCATCTGGGGAAGATAGCCGATACATCCGCTGCCTTTGCTGCAATTGATACGGATGTCTCCTTTCAGTGGCCGGATGAGGCCTAACATCGTCTTCATAAGGGTTGATTTGCCCGATCCGTTCTCGCCGACGATGCTGACGTAATCGCCCGGATAAATCTCAAAATTAAGGTCCGTGACCACGACCTGATTGTCGTATCCCAGAGTGGCGTGTTCGCAGCTGACGATAGGGGAATGCTTGTCGCAACAACAGGAGTCCTGCATAGAAACCTCCGATTCTCAGAAAACCCGTGCAGACCTGCTGCAACGGGTACATTTTCCGTGAAATATCATACCCATTTGGACGGGGAAAGTCAATAGTCGGAGCCCAACTCAGGGGCGGGCGGAAGCGCCGTGTCAAAAGGTCCTGTTTCGGAAAATGGGCGTCCTTCCGTGATTTCTGCACACAGGGAGGGTAAAACCCTGCGAAAACACTTGCAAATCCATGAAAAATAAGGTATAGTCAAGATGTATGCGGGGAGGGAAGGCTTCGGATTTGCATCCGCGTCAGATCTTCCGCAAAAGAAAGCGAAATATAATAATGAGAAAGGAAGAAATGTTATGTTCTGTACAAAATGTGGTAATCAGATCCCTGACGGCTCTGCTGTTTGCCCGATTTGCGGCGCACAGTTTGCAGCTCCTCAGGCAGCACCTGTAGCTCCTCAGGCAGCACCTCAGCCGGCACCGGCAGCTCCTCAGTATGCACCGGTTCAGCCTGCAGCAGCTCCCAAGGCTAAGAAGGCAGGCGGCAACAAGCTGCCTATCATTATCGGCGCTATCGCAGCTGTTGCTGTGATCGCTATCGCTCTTATCCTTATCCTTCGTGACGGCGCCAAGGCTGTTGTTAAGGATTATTTGAACTATCAGGAAAAGGCTGAAGAGCAGGAGGGCAAGTTCCTTCTTAAACGTAGCGAGAAGGCGCTGAAGGCACTTGACCTGCTTGACGACGATGACGATGATGACGACGACGATTATTCCTGGTCCGTAAAGGGCAGCAAAACCTACAGCGGCAAGGATGATGAGTTTGAGGGCCTTTGCAACTACATCGAGGACAAGATGAAGGGTGAGACCAAGAAGGTTTCCAAGATGGCCATCGTTGAGGTTAAGATCAAGAAGGGCAAAGACAGTGATAGCATGTTCTTTACCTGTGTTAAGGTTTCCGGAAACTGGTATGTTCTTACTTCCCTTGATATGGAGTTGGGCAGCTACATGACCGGCGACAACATCAAAGATGTCGCAAACAAGTGGGCTAAGTATGGTAAGAAGGACAAAGACTGATCCTAAGCCTGCTCTATAATTTCACAGAGAAAAGCTAATGTGTTCCCCCGGGTCGCGGTGCGGTCCGGGGGAATCCTTTTCCTGTCACGGAGTTTTACATGGGAAACAACGAAAGTCAAAAGAAAAAGAAGAAACTGTCCCCGACGAGCATTTTCCTGATCGTTCTCGGTGCGATCGCGCTGCTGGGAGCGGTTGTCGTGTTTATCCTCTACAAGACCGTCCTCGCACCGCACGCCAGCGCGAAGAACGCCAGCAACCGCGCGTTCGATGCGATCTACGGCTGCGACTTCGACGACTTTGTCGAGGTCACCATCTACAATCCGGACTGCATGGTAAACCTCGGCCTGTCGCTTTCCGGCGAGCTGTACGGCCAGATCCAGCCGTATTTTACGGAGGCGAAGCAGATCATTGAGGAAAACGGCATGTCCTACCGCCGCACCGGCACGAAGATCGAGGAGTATGAGCCCGGGGATGAGGGCTTCAAGCACTGCGTCGATCTGCTCCGCTCGGAGTACTTTGACGTCTACGAGGGCAGGATCGAGAAGGCTGCCATGGCCGTCATCCGCTACAAGGTGACATACTGTGACGAGAACGGCGACAAGCAGACGGAAGAGGACACGGACGTCAGCTGGTGCATCCGCATCGACGGCAAATGGTACGTTGCCCCGAATCTCATGGAAGATGCGGAGTGAAAGGGATTTTGCGGCCACGTCCGGGAAATGACGGAGGATTCTCCGAAAAATGCCTGAAAACCGCGATTTTCCTTGATTTTCCGCGGGTTTTGACACTTTTTCACTTGACTTTACGGGCGAATCCGTTTATAACTTAACTGTGAGTATGATTTTTGCGCGGAGCATATTGCGGAACCGCGAAAATCAAGGAGATACCAATAATATCACAGGAGGAATCACGTAATGAATAAGACAGAATTGGTTGCTGCTATTGCTGAGAAGGCCGGCGTTAAGAAAGAAGACGCTAAGAAGATGGTTGATGCGTTCATCGGAACCGTTACCGAGACGCTCGTAGCTGAGAAGAAGGTTGTCCTTGTTGGTTTCGGTACCTTCGAAGTAAACAAGAGACCTGCTCGCAAGGGTCGCAATCCTCTTACCAAGGAGACGATCACGATCAAGGCTTCCAAGCAGCCGAAGTTCAAAGCCGGCAGCGCTCTGAAGGATGCTGTTAACAAGAAAAAGAAGAAATAATTGTTAACGGATGCCTTGTTGCATAAAGAAGACATCATGGGCCGGTCGGTTTTTGACCGGCCCATTGTTCATCAATGGATGGATTATCGTATGAGACTGGACAAGTATTTGAAGGTTTCCCGGCTGATCAAGCGGAGAACCGTCGCCAACGAGGCCTGCGATGCAGGGCGCGTCTCGGTGAACGGTAAGGTCGCGAGGGCTTCCCTGGAGGTGAAGGTCGGCGACGTGATCGAGATCGGTTTCGGGAATAAGGAAGTAAAGGTGGAGGTGACCTCGGTCACCGAGACGGTCCGCAAGGACGAGGCGAAGGAATTGTTCCGTTATCTGTAGTGCAAACACAGGGGTTTTACTTACTTTCGAAGGAATGAGGACGATATGAAGAAAGGAATAGTTCCGAAAAAACACATGCTGACAAAGCGGCTTGTCTCCTTTTTCATCCTGGGCCTTTTGGTCTGCCTGATCGGGGCGGCCTTTGTCATCCTGCTGCACGGAGCGCAGGATGACTACGACAGGAAGCTGGAGGAAAAGGAGCGGTTGATCCGCCTGAAAGCGCAGGAGATGGAGCGCACGGAGGAGATCGAACAGTACCGCGCCTACGTAAAGACGCGCGGTTATATGGAAGAGGTTGCCCGCGAGGTGCTCGGCCTTGTGTACAAGGATGAGATCCTGTTCCATGTGGAGGACGATTTGCCGGCAACGCCGACGCCGGAGCCCACGAAGGCGGGCAAGTGACGAGAGGTGCTGTATGGAGACGGAAGCGCTGCGCAGAGTACGGGAAATGATTGAGCGGAAGCGGTTGCTGTCAACCGGAGACGGCGTTGTGGCCGGATTTTCCGGCGGAAGCGACTCGCTGTGCCTTCTTGTGATGCTTCACGAGCTTGCGGAGGAGTTGTCGCTGCGGCTTACCGCGGTGCACGTCAACCATAAGATCCGCGGCGCGGAGGCGGAGCGCGACGAGGCGTTCTGCAGGGCATTTTGCGAAAAGAAAAAGATTCCGCTTGTGGTTGTATCGGTGGATGTGCCTGCGTTCGCGAAGGAGCAGGGCATCGGCATCGAGGAGGCCGGCCGGACCGTGCGGTACCGCGAATTTGCGCGGGTGGCCGCGGAGACCGGCGCGAACTGCGTTGCGGTTGCCCATCATGCGGACGACAGGGCGGAGACGGTTCTGCTGCATCTCATGCGCGGCAGCGGGCTTCGCGGCCTCACGGGGATCTCGGCGGACAGCCGGCCCTTTGAGGACGGGAACCTGCGTCTGATCCGGCCGCTTCTTTCGCTTCACAAGGCGGAGATCCTTGCGGAGTTGGCGCTTCGGGGCGAGGAGTACTGCATCGACGCCACGAACCGCGAGGACGACGGGGACCGGAATTTCCTGAGGAACCGGGTGATGCCGCTCCTTGCCGGGCGGAACGCCGGGGCTGCCCGCAACATCGCCAAGGCGGGCGAGCGTCTCGAGGCTGTCAGGGAGTATTTTGACGCCGAGACGGACAAGGTCTACGGGACGGTCGTGGATGAGGCGGAGCGGAAGATGCACTGCGACGCGATGGCGGAGATCCCCGAGGTGTTCCGGGCGGAGGCTGCGCTTCGCTACCTTGAGCTTGTGTGCGGACACCGGAAGGACCTTTCGGACGCCCACATCGCGATGCTTCTTAAGTTGTGTGAGGGAAGAGTATCGGCGCAGGCCGATTTTCCGCACGGGGTGACGCTTCGGCGGGGCTACCGCGACATTGAGCCGGCGGTGGACATCGTGGAGGCCTTCGGCGGAAGGCATGAGATCGCGCGGCGGGAGATCGAGCGCGGCGTGACGGTGACATTTTTCGGGGAACGGCGGATGAAGCTCTCATTTTCCGTGACAGACCGTGAAAATTGTGAGGATTTTTCGCCCGATCCGTATACGAAATGGTTTGATTATGATACAATGGGCAAGGCTTGCGTGGTGCGCGCAAGACGCCCCGGAGACCGCATCACCATCTCCCGGGACGGAAAGACAGCCCTGGTACAGGATGTGTTCGTCAACAAGAAGGTTCCGAGGGAGCGCCGCGACGAGATTCCTCTCGTGATGACGGCGGATGAATCGGAGACCTTGTGGATTCCCGGCGTGCGCGGGAGCGAGCGGTTCCGTGTCAGCGAGGGCACAAAGCGCGTGCTGGTGGTCCGGCTGACGGAAGAATGAAGACGGAGGCAACTATGGAAATGGTCGAAACGGTCAGCGTGATGATTCCGGAAGAGCGTCTTTTGGCGCGTGTGCGTGAATTGGCGGAGGAGATTACCTCGGACTATGCGGGCTGTGAGGAGTTAAAGCTCATCTGTATCCTCAAGGGGAGCGTGTTCTTCACGACAGAGCTTGCGAAGCGGATTGACCTTCCGATTAAACTGGACTTCATGTCGGTGTCGAGCTACGGCGACGACGTGGAGAGCTCCGGCCGTGTGCGGATCGTCAAGGATCTGGACGAGACCATCCGCGGCCAGCATGTGATCGTGGTGGAGGATATCGTGGACTCGGGACGGACGTTAGCGTTCCTTCTGGAAATGTTAAAGAGCCGTCAGCCGGAGTCTCTTGCATTGTGTACGCTTCTCGACAAGCCGTCCCGGCGCGTGACGGATGTGAAGGTACAATACACGGGGTTTGAAATCCCGGATGAATTTGTTGTAGGCTTCGGGCTCGACTATGCGCAGAAGTACCGCGCGCTGCCGTACATCGGCAAGCTGAGCATCACCGAAGATGTGGAGGTTGAATGAAGAAAAGTAACAGATCAATAAGGGGAATCGCATTTTACTTTATGCTCCTCGGGATTTTCATCGTGGGGCTTGCGTATTCCTCCTATGCGGACCGGAATCAGCAGGTGGACACCTATGCGGACTTCTGCGGCTGGCTGGAGGCCGGCAGAGTGAAGGCCGTGTACATCACTCCCAACGAGGAGACGCCCACCGGTCTCGTTCAGGTCCAGCTGACCAACAGTGAGATCCACTCCTTCTATGCCGTCGATATTCTCCGCGTTGAGGAGAAGGCGGAGGAGTATCAGGTCAGGGTTGTCGTGCAGGATGTGGACAAGCCGAGCTGGTTCTGGACGCTGGTGTTCCCGTATTTGGTTATCCTGATCGCCGTGATCATCGTATTTATGGTGCTCGGCCACTCCCTCGGCGGAGGCGGCAGCAACTCGCAGGTGCTCAACTTCGGTAAGAGCCGCGCGCAGATGACCGACGGCAAGGACAATCCCACGACGTTCAAGGATGTCGCGGGTCTGCAGGAAGAGAAGGAGGAGCTGCAGGAGGTTGTCGACTTCCTTGCAAATCCGAAGCAGTTTATCCGCGTCGGCGCCCGTATTCCGAAGGGTATCCTCATGGAGGGTCCTCCCGGAACCGGTAAGACGCTTCTCGCAAAGGCCGTTGCCGGTGAGGCAGGCGTACCGTTCTTCTCCATCTCCGGTTCGGATTTCGTGGAGATGTTCGTCGGTGTCGGTGCATCCCGTGTGCGTGACCTTTTCGTGGTAGCAAAGAAAAATGCTCCCTGCATCATCTTCATCGATGAGATTGACGCTGTTGCAAGACGCCGCGGCGCCGGTTTAGGCGGCGGTCACGACGAGAGAGAGCAGACGCTGAACCAGCTCCTTGTGGAGATGGACGGTTTCGGCGTAAACGAAGGTATCATCGTTCTCGCGGCCACCAACCGCGTGGACATTCTGGACCCGGCGATCCTTCGCCCGGGCCGTTTCGACCGCAAGGTCATGGTGGGCCGCCCGGACGTGCGCGGGCGTCTTGAGATATTGAAGGTGCATGTGCGCAACAAGCCTCTCAGCGAGGATGTCAACCTTGAGCACATCGCCCGTTCCACCGCAGGATTTTCCGGCGCTGACCTGGAGAACCTCATGAACGAGGCCGCCATCAATGCAGCCAAGGAAAACCGCGCATTCATCAATTACGACGACGTGAAGCGCGCCCTGATCCGCGTCGGCATCGGCACGGAGAAGAAGAGCCGCATCATCTCCGACAAGGAGAAGCGCATCACAGCCTTCCACGAGGCGGGCCATGCGATCCTGTTCCATGTCCTTCCGGATGTCGGACCGGTCTACACCGTGTCCATCATCCCGACGGGAAACGGCGCGGCAGGATACACGATGCCGCTGCCCGGCGAGGACGAGATGTTCCGTACCCGCGGTGAGATGCTTCAGGAGATCATTGTTTCCCTCGGCGGACGCGTGGCGGAGGAGCTTGTTTTCGAGGACATCACCACCGGCGCAAGCCAGGATATCAAGCAGGCGACCGGCATGGCGCAGGCCATGGTCACCAAGTACGGATTTTCCGACGCTCTCGGCCCGGTCAACTACGGCACGGATGAGGATGAGGTGTTCATCGGCCGCGACTACGGCCACACCAAGAGCTACAGCGAGTCCGTTGCCAACAAGATCGACGAGGAGGTTCGCCGCATCATCGACGAGTGCTACGCCGAGGCGAAGCGCATCGTTTCGGAGAACCGCGAGATCCTCGATCAGTGCGCGGAGCTGCTCCTTCAGAAAGAGCGCATCACCCGCGAGGAGTTCGAGGCGTTGTTCGGCATCGTTCCCGAGGCGGAAGCCGTTCCTGCCGTCACTGAGATTTCTCTCGATGAGACAGAAGAGAACGCAGAGCAGTAAAATATCACCCGCCCGGAGGTCGTCAGATTCTCCGGGCGGTTTTGCGAAGGAGGAAAGCCCATGGCATGGCTTGCGGAGAACATCGGGACAATACTTGTCTCCCTTGTGCTGATCGTGATCGTCGCCCTGATCATTCGGAAAATGATCCGCGACCGCCGGCAGGGGAAGCACAGCTGCAGCTGCGGCTGTGAGGGATGCGCCTCCCGCGGGATGTGTCAGAGGGAGAAACCGGGGAAGTGAGCGACGGGGGCGCGCTCGGCGGGATCGGGACGGCCTCGAAAGGCCCAAAAACGGCTTGATTGTACAAAATGACGGAAAAGTCCATTGGAGAACCCGATATTTTGATGTCAATCAGACACATTGACGAAAGGCCCTTGGCAGGTTGCACAAAAAGAAATTATGGTTTTTGTAATGTTTGTGCACACAAACGTACTGCACCGTGGTATTATAATGAGCGTAAACCCCAATACATTATATAGTTTTTGCTACACCCCAAAGTAACAAAAATACCTTCTCCGGAAGCCACCCCTGCAGAAATGCAGGGGTGGTTTTCTCTTATCTCGAAGTGCGCGCTGAGCGAGCTTTGCTCGCGAAGTGTGTTGTGCGCAATCTTCTCACTGAGTGCGCTTTTTCACAGTATTTTCCGCAGCCTTTCTACCTTGTTATTCTGGTTGACAATTATATAGAAAAACAGTATACTTATTGTGCCGTGCAACCGGGGAGATAGCGGTGCCCTGTACCTGCAATCCGCTACAGCAGGGGTGATGATGTGCCGAGGGGCGTCCGATTTGGAGCTGCCCGTAGTAAGTAACGTTGAAGCTTGGGCCTCGCGCGATGAGAATTTGTGAACCGTGTCAGGGTAGGAATACAGCAGCACTAAGCGAACCCTCTCATGCGCCGCGAGTAAACCTGAGCCGAGTCAACTGCTGCGGTAACGTCCGGAAAGGCGTTTCGACGCACTTCGCACGGCTTTTGTATTGGTTAACGGAATTCCCATGGGATTCGGGTTCGAATCCGCAGGTTCTTAGGAGAGGAGAGTAGCATGTTACTGACAACGACCGCCAAAGTCAATGCAGTAAAGAAACTGGTTCGAGAGAAGGCGTACGATGAGGCGGTGGAGATCGCCGACCGAATCAATCCCGAGAAGGTGGCTTCGCAGTACAACCTTTCCGTCATTGCGGATCTGTACACGAAGAAGGGACGCTACGACGACGCAAAGGACATTTATCTTGAAATGTACAACCGGAACAAAACCCATAAGGTTATGACCGGCTTGATTGAGATTTGCCTGAAACAGAAGGAACCGAGGGAAGCGGAGCAGTATCTCCGCGAGTTCCGCCGGATGGAGCCGGAGAACCCGGAGCGCCTTGTGTACCGCTACCGTGTGGACTGCATGCTGGGCAAGGATCCCGAGTTTTTGATCAAGAGCCTTGCGAAGCTGAAGAATGAAGAGTATACCGATGTCTGGGCGCTGGAGCTTGCCAAGGCATATTACAAGAATAACGACCGTGAGCTGTGCGCGAAGGAATGCCACCAGATCATGAAGTATTTTCCGGATTCCGAGGTGTCGGCGAAGGCGAAAGTCCTTCTGGACGCCTGCGAGACGGATACGGACGCCGATGATATTGCCGCGGCTGCCGAGGAGGAAGTTGACGCTGAGACCACCGCAGAATCCCTGATGGATGATGTCTCTGCCCTCCTGGAGGAAAATGCCCGCGCAGAGGCGGTGGCCAACGAGACCGTGGATGAGAAGTCCATCGCACAGGCGATGCCCGCTCATCCCGAGCCGTATCTCCGCACGCCGGAGTTTCTGTCGCTGCACCAGCCTACCGGTGAGGATCGTTCGGTTTTCGCGGAGGATGCCGGTGAGGCCGCGGCAGAGGAAGCTGACGCAGAGCCCGCAGCTGTCGAGGCGGAAGCCGAAGCGGCGGAGGGCGCAACGGAAGCTGCAGCAGCCGACGGCGCAGAGTATGTCCTGCCGGAGGAGCTTGCCGGAAAGATCGATCACGTCTATTTCGACGATGATTACGATGACGACGATGAGGACGAGGATGACGAGTCCGATCCGGAAGAGGATACCGACGAGGCTTCGGAGGATGCCGCTGAGGAGGAGTCCGGCGAGACCGCTGAGGATGACTCTGACGAGGAAGATGAGGACGACTCCGACGAAGATGATGCCGAGGAGGACGACTCCGACGAGGCGGATGACGAAGAGTCCGACGAGGACGACGAGGACGATGATGAAGAAGACATCGATGATGCCGACGACGATGAGCCTGAGGATGACGATGTTGACGATACGGATGAGGACAGCGACGAGGAATCCGATGAGGACGACGAGGACTGCGACGAGGAGAATTTTCCGGAGGAGGAATCCGAAGGTGCCGACGACAGTGACGTTGTGATCGCGGAGCGCGATTATGCGGATGCGGAGCTGGAAGCAGTGGCCGAGAGGATCGGCAATGAGGTCTGCAACGCGACGGAGGAGGCGAAGGGCAATCCCTCCGACGCGAACGAGGACGAGTATGCGAAGATGATGGCTGACACTCAGGTTGTGCCGTGTGTTCGCGAGAAAAAGGAAATTCCCGATGAGGATATGGAGAAGATGCTCTACAACCTCCTCAAGGACATCGGTAAGGACGACAAAGGAAGCGCGGAGTGACCTATTATGAATCGGTATATCATTAACGGAGGCAAGTCATTGCACGGTGACGTGGTGATCGGCGGCGCGAAGAACGCGGCGCTTGGTATCATTGCGGGTGCAATTCTGACGGACGAGCCGGTTACCATCGAGAATCTTCCGGATGTCAGCGACATCAACGTGCTGCTTGACGCCATCAAGGGAATCGGTGCAACCGTGGATCGGATCGACCCGCACAAGGTCGTGATCTGCGGCAAGACCATCAATTCCGTGGTAGTAAAGTCGGAAGTTATCCAGAAGATCCGTGCATCGTACTATCTGCTCGGTGCGCTGATTGGCAAGAAAGGGCAGGCACAGGTTGCGATGCCCGGCGGATGCGACATCGGCTCACGGCCGATCGACCAGCATCTGAAAGGTTTCCGTGCTCTCGGCGTCAACTGCGACGAGAATGAGAAAGACAATTGCATTTATGCCAATGTGACGAACCTGCGCGGCAACGGTATTTTCCTCGATGTTGCCAGCGTCGGCGCCACCATCAACATCATGCTGGCGGCAGTTCTTGCAAAGGGCCAGACCACGGTGGAAAATGCCGCGAAGGAGCCGCACATCGTTGATGTGGCCAACTTCTTAAACAGCATGGGCGCGCGGATCAAGGGCGCCGGTACGGATGTGATCCGTATCTACGGTGTGGAATCCCTGCGTGGCACGGAGTATTCCATCATTCCCGACCAGATCGAGGCGGGAACGTTTATGTGTGCGGTAGCTGCGGCGAAGGGCGATGTGACGCTGAAGAACGTCATCCCGCGCCACCTGGAGGCCATTTCCTCCAAGCTTGAGGAGATCGGCGTGCGGGTTGAGGAGTCCGCAAGCGGCGACGAGGTCCGCATCGTGGCAGAGGAGGGCACGAGGCTCGGCAGCTCGACGGTACGCACCCGTGTGTATCCCGGATTCCCGACGGACATGCAGCCGCAGATCACGTCGGTCCTGATGCTCGGCAGCGGCAACAGCACGGTTACGGAAACCATTTTCGAGAACCGCTTCCGCTACGTGGAAGAGCTTCGGAAAATGGGCGCCGACATCGATGTGAAGGACAATAAAACAGCGAAGATCCACGGCGTAGAGTCGGTGACCGGAACGCATATCGAGGTCCCGGACCTTCGCGCCGGTGCAGCGCTCACGATCGCAGCCCTTGCGGCTGGCGGACAGACGGTGCTGGATTGGATTGACTATATTGAGCGAGGCTACGAGGATTTCGACGGCAAGCTTCGCGGGATCGGTGCGGACATTGTCAAGGAGACAGTGGACGACCGGAGCAATCTGGGAACGGAGTGATTCCGGCCCGAAAATATGACAAACAAACCCGTACTAATTAAGGAGGCGATAAAAGTTGGAAAAAAGGCTGTTTACTTCGGAATCGGTTACAGAGGGACATCCCGATAAGATCTGCGACCAGATTTCGGATGCGGTTTTGGATGCGCTGATCGCGCAGGACCCCATGAGCCGTGTAGCCTGCGAGACGGCGATCACGACCGGCCTTGTGCTTGTGATGGGTGAGATTTCCACTGACGGTTACGTGGATATTCAGAAGACCGTGCGAGACACGATCCGCGAGATCGGTTACACGCGTGCCAAATACGGATTTGACGCCGATACCTGCGGCGTCATTGTTGCGCTTGACGAACAGTCCGCGGACATTGCCATGGGCGTGAATAAGGCCCTTGAACTCAAGGAAGGCGCTGCGGCGGACAGCGGTGAGAGCAGCCGTGCGGTTGCTGACGAACTCAACGTCGGCGCCGGCGATCAGGGTATGATGTTCGGCTACGCGACGAACGAGACCCCGGAGCTGATGCCGTATCCGATCAGTCTTGCGCACAAGCTCACGAGAAAGCTTGCCGAGGTCCGCAAGAACGGAACCCTTCCGTATCTTCGTCCGGACGGCAAATCCCAGGTGACGGTGGAGTACGACGAGAACGGCAAGCCCGTGCATCTGCATGCGGTGGTTCTCTCGACGCAGCACGACCCGGATGTGACCCAGGAAAAGCTTCACGAAGACATTCGAAAGTTCGTCCTCGACCCGGTTCTTCCGGCGGAGATGGTGGACGACGAGACGATCTTCTATATCAACCCCACGGGACGCTTTGTCATCGGCGGACCGAACGGTGACTCCGGCCTCACGGGCCGCAAGATCATCGTGGATACCTACGGCGGATATGCTCGCCACGGCGGCGGGGCATTTTCCGGAAAGGACTGCACGAAGGTGGACCGTTCCGCCAGCTATGCAGCCCGCTATGTGGCGAAGAACGTGGTAGCGGCAGGACTCGCAGACCGCTGCGAGGTTCAGCTTTCCTACGCCATCGGCGTTGCGGAGCCCACCTCGGTGATGCTGGATACCTTCGGCACCGGCAAGATTTCCGATGTTGAGCTCACGAAGATTGTCCGCAAGGTCTTCGACCTTCGCCCGGGCGGCATCATCAAGATGCTCGACCTGCGCCGGCCGATTTACAAGCAGACCGCGGCGTACGGCCATTTCGGCCGCACCGATATCGACCTTCCGTGGGAGCGGACGGACCGCATCGAGGAGTTGCGGAAATACCTGTAAAAGAGGAAGCGCAGAGCCGAAGGGTTCTGCGCTTTTTTGGAGGATAGAATGGCTAAGGTTTTGGTAGGATTGTCCGGCGGCGTGGACAGCGCAGTGGCTGCCCTGCTTCTCAAGGAGCAGGGACACGATGTCATCGGCATCACGCTGCGCACATGGGAATCGGAGAGCGGCGAGATGAGCCGCTGCTGCGAGATTGACGACGCCAGAGACACCGCAGCGCTGATCGGGATTCCGTTCCATGTGGTCAACTGCGTGTCCTCATTTTGCGAAAACGTAACCGCCCCCTTCGTCGCGGAGTACCTGCGCGGACGGACGCCGAACCCCTGCGTGGGCTGCAACCGCACCGTCAAATGGGCGAAGATGCTGGAGTACGCGGACATCCTTCAGGCGGCCGCCGTGGCCACCGGACACTATGCCAACGTCGTGCAGCTTCCGGACGGCCGCTACACCGTGCGGACGGCGGACCACGCGGAGAAGGACCAGACGTACATGCTCTACCGCCTTACCCAGGACCAGCTGGCGCGGACCATGATGCCGCTTGGATCCTACTCCAAGGAGACGGTGCGGGAACTGGCGCGGCAGGCCGGGATTGTCGTTGCGGACAAGCCCGATTCCCAGGAGATCTGCTTTGTGCCGGAGGGTCATTATGCGGAGTATGTCCGCGACCACGCCCCGGAGGGCAGCGAGATCCCCGGTGAGGGCAATTTCGTCGATACGGAGGGCCGCGTTCTCGGCCGTCACAAGGGCATCATCAACTATACGGTCGGGCAGCGCAAGGGCTTGGGCATCGCCCTGGGATTCCCTGCGTACGTCACGGAGATCCGTCCCTCGGAAAATGAGGTTGTTCTCGGCGACGAGAGCGCCGTCTACCGCGACAGCATTCTCTGCGAGGATGTAAATTTCATGGGTGTAGAGGACATCCCGGAGGGAGAGAGCCTTCGCAGTTTTGTAAAAGTGAGGTACCACCACGCACCGCAGGCAGCGGTGGTCACCCGGATGGGCGACGGACTGTTCCGGATCGATTTCGACGAGCCGGTCCGTGCGGCAGCGCCGGGGCAGTCGGCAGTCTGGTACGATGAGAATGGCTGCGTGCTCGGCGGCGGTGTGATTTCAAATATGTGAGTGTGACAACGGTTGGATGCTGTGAGACAGACATTGTTGTGTGACGGTTTTCCCGGGTTGGATCCGGAAGAAAGGAGCTGACATATGATCTCCTTGTTTTGTGCTCTTGCAGTTTTGCTGATCGGTTTTCTTGTGTACGGACGGATCACGGAGCGGGTGTTCGGTCCTGATGACCGGCAGACGCCGGCGATTGCCATCAACGCCGGCGTGGACTGTGTGCCCATGAAGCCGTGGAAGGCCTTCCTGGTGCAGCTTCTGAACATCGCGGGAACCGGGCCGATCTTCGGCGCTTTGATGGGTGCATGCTTCGGACCGGTGGTGTTCCTGTGGATCGTCTTCGGCTCGATCTTAGGCGGAGCCGTGCATGACTAAATGATCGCTGAATCCGTGATCGCTCTGATCTGGGCGGCGGCCGGCGTGGCATTTTACGGGACCACACAGCTCCTCGGCAACGCCATTGCGGGGCTCGGTCAATCCGGTACGGTCTATGAGATTTCCAAGACGATGCTCGGCACGGTGGGCGGCGTCCTCGCGGTGATCGGCGTTGTGGTCTGCCCCATCACCTCCGGCGACACGGCGTTCCCGGCGGTGTTTATGTCGGCGGTGAGCCTGACCTACATCCTGATGGCCGGGGAAGGCTTCGACTTGTCCTCGGGAATTGCGTACCCGATCGGTCTGGGATTTGCCGTCGCACTGTTTGTGGTATATCTGGTGCTTTTGAAGCGGACGAAGCCTCAGTCGGATGAGGCCGGGCAGAGTATAACTGCATGAAAACTGCATCGAATGTTTGCAAGACACAATAGAACAAGGAAGTGAGAGTGAAGGAGACCGTTTTCACAGTAAGTAGTGACAGTCTCCTTTTTCGATGATAAAATAACAGAAATATTTTTTTCGAAAAATGCAATCTGCCGGTTTCATTTTCCGTCTGTATGGATGAAGCTTCAAAAACAAAGGAGAAATACTTTCATGGAAGACGTCGGAATTCTTGAGTTGTATCGGAACCGCTCGGAAGACGCGATCCGGGAGACTGAGAGAAAGTACGGAAAATACGGACTTTCAGTTGCCCTCGGGATCCTCGGTACCAAGGAGGATGCGGAGGAGTGTGTTAACGATGCGCTGATGCGGGTGTGGGATACGATTCCGCCGAAGAAACCGGACAACCTGCGCGTATATCTGGGGAAGATTGTTCGAAACCTGTCCATCGACCGCTACCGCGAGCTGACGAGCAAGAAGCGGGGCGGAGGGCAGACAACGGTGAGCTTTGATGAGGTGGAGGAGTTTGTCGCACAGATCGACTCGGTGGAGGACCGTGTGAGGGAGGATGCCCTGATGCACAGCATCAACGAGTTCCTTTTTGGGCAGAAGAAGCTTTACCGCATTGTTTTCGTGCAGAAATACTGGTATTTCCTGACGGTTCGGCAGATTTCCGAGCGGAACGGAATAAGCGAAAGTAAGGTGCTTTCCATCCTGCACCGCCTGCGTCTTCGACTGAAAGACAAACTGGGAAAGGAAGGCTACACTGTATGAAAAAGATAGATTTGATACACGGACTTACCGATCTGGATGACCGGTTGATCGAAGAAGCGAATCCGTATACGGAAAATGAAACCGTATCGGCAGGGATGGGGGTTAAAAATACACCGGCGCGAAGAATTGCAAGACTTCGCGTGTTGAGCGGCATTGCCGCAGCTGCCATTATTGTTGTTATCGGGTTTGTTGGTGCGAAGAACGGATGGTTCAAGAAAATTGTCCCGTCCCGGCAGGACCCGACACCGGTCGGTACGGCGACGCCGCTACCGACAACGCCCACGCCGACGCAGGAACCGCAAGTGAACACACCTACGCCGACGATGCCTGTGGCAACTCCGACACCGACGCTGCCTATTGCTATGCCTACACCGACGATGCCGGCAGCCACACCTACACCGTCGCTGCCTGACGCTACGCCTACACCGACGATAACGCCGAGACAGAACCCTATGCCCACTCCGATGGGACTTCAGGAGAAGAAAATCCCGGACAGAGCCCGGGAAATCCCGCTGTCGGAGGTTAAGCAGAGCGACTGGTATGCGTGCATTCCGGAGGATACGTTCCATTTCTATGAAATCATAAATGCGTATACGTACGAGGACGAGTCCGGACCGTGCACATTGCTTCGGCTGGTAAGCTTCGGGAATCATCTGACAAACGAATGGCTCGTCACGCCGGATGGAATCAAGATTAACTGGGATCTGACGGAAGAGGACGAGGTGTACGAATATGACGAGGAAGTATATCTCACCATACGGAATGTGAAGGATGTGCCGCAGCTGGAAGCCCGAAAAGTAAAAGCTTCGGAGACGGAGCGGTATGATATTACCAGGTACTCGCAGCCCCTCGATGCGTCGATTCCGGCGGATTTGCGGCTTACGCTGGAGCATCCGGTCATGGATGCGTCAGAAGTAAGTGACAAGGTTCTGAAACTGCGGACGAAGGCCGTTAAGGACTGCTTCCCCCGGAAGATGGATGTAACCCTCGGGGTTGTCAGCGGCGATTATCTTCTGGATTATGAGTTCCGGGGGATTGAGTTTGCGAAAGCTTTGGCAGCCTTCGGAGATGAAGAGGGATGTTACAACTATACCTTCGGAAGCTTCTCGTGCAATGAAGACGGAACCTGGCCGATCTATTACCCGGGCTGGTACGTGGACAGTGATACGTATGAGATCGAGTACGGCCTGACCGACTGAAACTGCGAACGGGTCGGAAAATATCACCCGGGCCCCATCGGGTATACGGAGGTGTATTATGTCAACCAGACTAAAAGGAAACCTCAAAAACATAAAAGTGATCCTATGCGCGGGCGGCGCGGTTCTCTTAGCACTTTTCCTGCTTTGGTATTTTGTATTTCGAAAAGGCGGGGATTCAGCGTCGGGAGAGAAAGCTGCATCCAGAGAGATCGTTATGCCGGATGTCATCGGGATGCCCTACCTGGAGGCGGAAAAACTGATCAGTGCGGAGTTCGAGAAAGTCGGTATATATTCTGTCCATTTCAGCATAACCTGGGTTGACTCTCATCGGTATGAAATGGCGGTTGCCGAGCAGGATCCCAAACCCGGAGCGATTGTACGCGAGGGGGATAGCGACATTGTTGCCATAACCGTCGGCGAGGGCTGGTACACCTATATGAGCCATGAAATCTCCTATGAGCTGGACGAAGATATCCGGCAATGTTTTGCACTGATGCCTGAAGGCGCCTACGGGGGGGATATCGTGGAAATCCGGACGGAAGTCCTGATGGATGCGGATATCCATGTGTACGCGAACGGGTACGAGGTGGAAAAAACCCATAGTGACAGTGATTACTGGGAATACTCTTTTACCATGCCGGCGGAAGACGTAACAATTACGGCCAAATGGTATACCAAGGGGGAAGTTAACCCTGAATAGTTGCGATTATCGATACGAATAGGGGAGATTGAAATAACGGAGGACGCCTGTTTGAGAGAACAGGCGTCTTTTCGATTTTGTTATTGCACATCCCTCAGAATCAAGGTATAATTCCGAGCATAATACGCGTAGTGTGTCAACGAACCGGCGTGACTTATTCAGAGACGAAAGCAGGAAACAGGGATGAATATCAACCAGATTAAATATGTGCTTGCGGTGGCAGGCTCCTCGTCGATGCGTGAAGCGGCGGCGAAACTGTTCGTGTCGCAGCCCGCGCTCTCGGTCAGCATCCGGGAGCTCGAGGAGGAGCTCGGCATCCTGATCTTCGAGAGGAACAGCAAGGGAATCTCGCTGACCGACGAGGGGCGGGAGTTCGTCGAGTACGCCAAGAAAGCTGTCGGGCAGTACGAAATCCTTGAGGATCGGTATCTCTCGAAAAATAAAAACCGCGAGAGATTTTCCGTATCTACCCAGCACTACAATTTTGCGGTGAAGGCATTCGCAGAGACGATCCGAAGATGCAAGCCCGAGCAGTATCTCTTCGCCATTCATGAGACGAAGACGAAAGATGTGCTGGAGGATGTGCGGACGCTGCGCAGTGAAGTGGGAGTGGTCTCATTTTCCGAGGGAAGCGAGGCGCTGATGAAGAAACTGTTCCGCGAGTACCAGCTCACGTTCGTTCCTCTGATGCAGCGCGACACTTACATCTATGTGTGGGAGAACCATCCGCTGGCTGCGGCATTGGAGGTGTCTTTGGAGGACCTGCGGGAGTATCCGTGCATCACGTTTGATCAGAGCGACGACAGCGATTACTACCTCACCGAGGAGGCCATGGCTGACAGGGAATTCGAGCGGATGATCCGCTCCGACGACCGCGCCACCACCATGGAGCTGATTGCGGATCTCGGGGGTTATTCCATAGGCACCGGCATGCTCTCGGGGGATGATGCGATCCTGAAAGGTTTGGTTGCCGTCAAACTCAAGGAGGATGATCCGCTGGTCATCGGCTATATCACACGCCAGGGAAGTCCGCTGTCAGCGTACGGCAGCGTGTATGTGGAGGAGCTTCTCAAGTATAAAGCACTGTAGAAACCGCATGGACGGGGCAGCCGCGCTGACAGGAGGTGCGGCTGCCTTTTCTTTAGCCAAGAGTGATAACCATTGCTTATCGCTAACGATTACTTCCCTGTAATTTTCAAATCCGATTTTCCGTGTTATGATTGGCCCATCGAAAAAAACAGGCAGGCACCAACCGAACAGGAAGCCCTGCGCGAAAGGAGGAACGACATGAAAAAGACTCTGAATAACGGTATGTGTATGTACATGATGCGAATGTTGTACTCCCGGGCGAGTCAATCGGTGCGGTGTATGGCTTGTTTGTCATACACATTGTAATACTGCGGTCTGTTGACCGTTAATGCCGAATCGCCCGGGAGTTTTCCAGAACTTCCGGCTTTTTTATGCGCGCTAAGCGAGAGCAATCATCCGGCGTTCGGCCGGCGTTCTTTCGAGCGACACCTCATGAAAACGCCGTTTTCAATGAGTGTCGATAGAAAGAACGGAAGCAGACGAAGTCTGCGGAAGGATTGCCGAGCGCACGTACATGAGCAAGCTTTGCTTGCGAATGCGGATAAGAACACATCATTACTGAGATTAAGGAGATAACTAAAATGAGTGAAAATACAAACATAGCAAACGCATGCAGCCTGCAGGCACACAACGATAAGGCAAAGGAAGGCCCCTGGCCGGCATCGAGAGTCGATGAGGAGACCGCTGACCGCCTTGCCAAGGAGCGCGGAGTTCGGGAGAGACCGAACGAGACCATCAGCGAGATCGATGAGCGAGGCGTGTTCGTCCGCCAGCCCAACGCATTCATCACTCCCTTCGGTGAGAAGGAAGGAGAGTTCAAGGCGGAGGCCAACCGCTACAAGATCTTCTGGGCACACGGATGCCACTGGTCCAACCGCCCCGTCATCGTTCGCGACATCCTCGGACTTGAGGACGTGATCGACGAGCTTGCCACCTCCGGCATCGGAAAATACGGCCACGGCTTCACCGATCAGCCGAATCTTCAGGATCCCAGCACCGGAGCGGTGTTCCTCTCCGAGTTCTATGAGAACGCGAGACCGGGATTTGCCGGAAGAGCAACGACGCCCACCCTTGTGGATGTGAAGGAGAAGAAGGCAGTCAACAACGACTACCACCGCCTCTCCAACTACATCGAGGTACAGTTCCGCAAGTTCCAGAAGACGGACATCGACCTGTATCCGAAGGCATATCGCAAGGAGATCGACGAGTTCAACGACTGGCTCTTCCCCACCATCAACAACGCACACTACCGCATGCACTTCTGCCTGTCCTGGGTTGCGTACGATGAAGGATATCAGGATTTCTTCAACGCACTCGACAAGATCGAGGAGAGACTTGCGACCAACCGCTTCCTCTTCGGCGACTACGTGACCGACTCCGACGTCCGTCTGTACGTGACGCTGGTACGCTGGGAGACCTACTACTATCACAATGTAGGACCTCTGAAGAAGCGTATCGCCGAGTTCCCGAACATCTGGGGTTATGTAAAAGATCTCTTCGCAATTCCGCAGTTCAAGAAGTACACATTCTTCGAATTCCCGAAGAACCGCTTCAAGGGCAACCGCGGCTGGAACGGTTCCTTCCTCGAGCGCATTGCTTCGCAGGTGCCGTGGGACGAGCTTTGGAAGACGGACGGCAAGAGAGCCGAGCTTTCCGAGGATCCGGAAAATGTCTTCCTCCACACGGACATCAGTCCCGAGGACTACCAGAGCGAGATCTCGGTTTCCAAGTGGAACAGCCCGTCGTGGGATGACCGTCAGCCCAGAAATGTCTCGATATCAGTGGATCCCTCCATCAATCCGCTGAAGGGACTTTTGAAAAATAAGAAAGCCTGAGATACTTCGGACGAAAGGCTTTTACAATGAGAGACTGATCCTAAGATAAAAAGAATTTCAGATAAAAAGATAAAAAATAAACACAATAAAACAAACCATTTGATCATAAGGAGACAATACCATGAAAACGAAACTTACCAAACTTATTCTCACAATCCTCTTCGTGCTGACCGCGGCGGCTCTGACCGGCTGCGGCAGCAAGGCAGAGGGCGAAAACGGAAAGAAAATTATTAAGATTGAAACCGGCGGTCGCCCGGCCCCGTTCATTGAGACGGTGGAAAATAAGGAAGACGCACTGTACACCACAAAGGACGGTGTGTACCTTACAGGCTACGACATCGCAGTTCTTGTAGAGCTCTTCAAACTGCCTGAATTTGCCGACTATGAGCTGGATCTCACGGTGAGCTCCAACTCCCTTGTGGACACCCAGCAGGGCGTGATTGATGCAACGGTGAACAACTGGAGCTACAACAAGGAGCGCGCGGAGACTTTCCTGTTCTCCTTCCCGTACACGAAGTCGAGATACACGATCACCTCCGCAGCGGGAACGAGCATCAGCTCCTTTGAGGAACTGGCGGAGTCCGGATTGAAGATTTACGGCAGCGCCGGCGGCAACACCACCAACGCCATCGAGCGTTGGAATGATGCCCGCAAAAAAGGGGAAAAGAAGATTGTTCTTGAGTACACGAGCGCGGACATTACAGTGCAGCTTGAGGAGGCTATTGAGGGCAAGGTGGCGCTCATCCATGACCAGCCGGTTATCCTCAAGTACAAGCAGGCATATCCCGCACAGTTTGAGAAGCTGAACATCACGGTTCTTTCTGATGAGGAGACAGCGACGAACATCACGGCCAACAATACGTCCCACATTCTCTTCGGCAAGACCGGTTCCCACGCGAAGGAGTACCAGAAGCTGATTTCCGAGGGCATCAAGACGCTCTATGACAACGGAACACTGGCAGAGCTTGGCAAGAAGTGGATTGCACAGAAGCTGGGAGATGACTCCGTGAGCGTTCTTCCCCTGGAGTCAGATCTTACCTACCTCAACTGACACTGACACAGGATTTTGGAGGAACCCGTAAATGGACACGAAATTTTCCGACTATTTCAGCGTGAAGCTCATGTGGTCGAGAGTACCTCATCTGGTAAAGAAAATCCCGATCACGCTGGAGTTGGCGGGGCTGGCGTTTCTGGTCTCGATCATCATCGGCCTTCTGATCGCCATCATCCGCTATAAAAAAGTGAAGATTCTGAGCCCGATCGCCTCGGCGTTCCTCTCCCTGATGCGGGGCACACCGATGCTGATACAGCTGTATGTCGCTTACTACGGCATACCGGCAATCCTTCGGATCTTCAATTCCTGGGGCGCTGACATCGATGTAAACATCATTCCGAAAATGGTTTATGCCTTCGTGGCGCTCGGCCTGTACCAGGCGGCGTTCACCAGCGAGATTTTCCGCGCGGCACTTGAGTCCGTCGACAAGGGTGAGATTGAGGCAGCGACGGCCATGGGAATGACCTATCCGCAGATTTTACGAAGGATCATTGTGCCGGAGGCGCTGGAAAATGCGCTTCCCGGCATCTGCAACTCGGTGATCGGCCTTGTGAAGGGGACGTCGCTCGCGTCCACCTGCGGCATCATCGAGATCACGTATCAGAATTCCATTCTGGCCGGCCGCGACTACCGCTATCTGGAAGGTTACGTGGCTCTGGCAATCATATACTGGGTGATCACGGTCATCCTCGAGAAGATTTTCAAACTGATCGAGAAGCGGTTCCGCATTCCGGAACAGCCGAAGGCGGTCGAGGCAGCAAAGGAGGTGTAAAACGATGGCTATTCTGGAGCTTAAAGATATTCATAAAAGCTTCCGGGACAATGTGGTTCTCGACGGAATCGACCTTTCCGTCAACAAGGGCGACATCATCGGAATCGTCGGGCCCTCGGGCACCGGCAAATCCACCCTCCTCCGCTCCATCAATCTTTTGGAACGTCCCGAACAGGGCGAGATCCAATTCGAGGACATCACGATTCCGCTGCCGCTCAAGTCCAAGGACCGGAAGAAGGTCACGGAACTCCGCAAGAGAATTGGAATGGTGTTCCAGCGGTTTTACCTCTTCGAGCATAAGACAGCGCTTCAGAACGTGATGGAAGGGTTGATCACCGTACAGAAGAAGTCCAGGCAGGAGGCTGAGAAACTGGCCCTTGAGGCATTGGAAAATGTCGGACTGAAGGCCTGGCAAAACCATTACCCGCGACATATGTCCGGCGGGCAGCAACAGCGCGTCGCAATTGCACGAACGCTTGCCATGCGGCCGGACATTGTCCTCCTTGATGAGCCGACTTCGGCGCTTGACCCGGAGCTGGTGACGGAGGTGCTCACGACCATCAAACAGATTGCGGAACAGGGCTACACGATGCTTTTGGTTTCCCACGAGATGGATTTTGTGAGCAAGATATCGACGCGCGTCATCTTCCTTGACGGCGGAAAGATCATTGAGGACGGCTCGCCGTCCGAGGTGTTCCGCCATCCGAAGAGCGATCGTGCAAAAGAATTTTTCGAGAAGATGAACAAGCTGAAGGAGCCCGATTATTTCATCTGAGCCTCATTTGGCTCGGATGAAACCCTTCGGGACCTGCAGAACCGCGTAGAGAAAGGTTTGCTGCGCAAGCCGGGAAAGGAGGAATCTCGTGGGAATCTTTTATACATCCGATGTCACACCCGTGGACCGGGAAGCCATAAACACTTTCTACGGGGACGCCTCCCGTTACGAGCGGTTCCGCGACAGCTTCGTAAGCCGCCTCGCGTATGACCGCGGGAAGCTCGTCGGAGCGGTACGCGTGATCAGCGAGGGCGTTGAGACAGCGCTGCTGGTAGATTTGGCGGTTTCGTCGGAGTACGCCGACGGGGACCCCGGACGGGATGAAATACTCCTGGGACTCCTTACGGAAATCGAGAAGGACCTTACAGGCCGCCGCGTTATGGTGTACGGTCAGCGAGAACTTCTGGAACTCTATGAAAAGGCCGGGTACGGACGCTGCAAAAACGCGTGGACGCTGTTCCGCGAGGGGATGAAGGAGAGCGATTTCCTTCCCTGGGGATACCGCTTCGAGAGCGAGTTCGGAGCGGAACCTTCGAAGGTTCCGGGAGAGGGCGTCCCGCAGGACAACGGACGGAAAATACGCCCGGACGGAGCGCAGGTCCTGATCGCCGACGGCCTTGCACAGGCTTCGTACCCCGAGGTCAATGAGGTGTTGACGAAGGCATTTTTCGGAAGACCTCACGACCTGGCGAAGACCGAAAAAGCATTTTCCAACAGTTCCTATGTGGTGACGGCTTTTGACGGGGAACGTCTCGTGGGCATCGCCAGAGCCGTGGCAGACGGAGGCTTGTACGCCACCATCTTAAATGTCGCGGTCGATCCGGAATACCAGGGGCTGTCCATAGGAAAGAGGCTTGTCAGAAGACTTGACGAACAGATCCGCGAGGAGATCGTGGTGTTGAACACGCACCCCGGCGCGGTGGGCTTTTATAACCGTTTTCCGGAGTACCGGAGAAACAAATACGTGTTTGAAAAACACATTGCCGGGCCGGAAGAGAAACGTCCGGAGCGTCCGCAGAGCGGAGGATCCGGAGAAAAACGTCCGCAGGGAAGTCCTTCGGATTTCCGTGCAAAAATGTTCACGCCGGCCGGATACCGGTTTCCGGATGAATACTGACCGCTGAGAAGAGAGACCTTTGGAAAATAAAGAAAAGGAGGAGCGAGCGATGGAAAACCGAATCAACAAAAACCGGCTTTTGCGCCGCTTCTCGGATTATGTTGCGATTGACAGCGAGACATACAGTGAGCGGGAACTGGGAGATCAGATTGTCCGCGATCTCCAAAGGCTCGGCGTGAGCGTGCGGACGGACACTACGGATGAGGCGTTCCTTGCGGATCATCCCGGGAGTTTTCCGAACATCCACGGTTTCCTGCGGGGAACCGCGGAGGGCGAGACGATACTGCTGTCTGCACATTTGGATACCGTGAGACCGGGCAAGGGCAAACAGGCGATCGTGCGGGAGGACGGCACGATCACATCCGACGGGTCCACGGTGCTTGGAGCAGATGATGTTTCCGGGTTGACGGTGATTCTGGAGGCGATTCAAATTGTTGAGGAATCGGGGTTGCCTCACCCGGACATCGAAATACTGATCACCTCTGCGGAGGAGAGCTTCTGCGAGGGTTCGGAGGCGTTTGACTTCCGCCTTGTGCACGCAAAGAAAGCGTATGTGTTCGACCTGAATGGAGCGGTTGGAACGACTGCTGTTGCGGCCCCGTCGATTGTTTCATTTTCCGTCGAGATCATCGGAAAGGCGTCGCATGCCGGTTTTGCGCCGGAGCTGGGCGTCAATGCCGTGAGCATCGCGGCGGATGCCCTCGCGGGATTGTCCGCCGGGCGTGTAAACGGGCAGAGCTCGGTGAATTTCGGAACCATCTCGGGGGGCACGGCGGACAACATCGTGCCGGACCGGGTGGTTGTCACCGGGGAAGTGCGAAGCTTCTCCCACGAGGAGGCGCTCCGGCTGGTGAACGAGGTGTTCACACGGTTTGAAGAGACGGCGAAAACATTCGGCGGCACCGTGCAGTGCCGAAGCCGCGAGCACATCCGGGCATATCATCTGGACGCTTCCGAGGCTGTGGTGCAGCATTTTACGAAGGCTGCGAAGGCGGCGGGCCTCAGTTCAGAGTTGATCACAACCTACGGCGGAAGCGATGCGAACCGCCTGAACGAGCACGGCGTGCCGGCGATCGTGGTCGCCTGCGCGATGGAAAATTCCCACACGACGGAGGAGTACACGGAGCTTTCCGAGCTGGCGAAAGCCGCGGAGCTTGCCGTTGCTCTGATCACCGCGTAATCTCACGCAATTCATACAGAAAATGAGGGTGGAACCATGTATTCGATAGAGACACGATGTATTCACGGGGAAGGGCACACGCTCGCGGACGCGAACTGTGCGGTCAGCTTCCCCATCTACCAGACGGCCTGTTTCAGCCATTTGACGCCGGGACACAATCCGTCGGGGTTCGACTATTCCCGTGAATCCAATCCGACCAGAAAGTTTCTGGAGGAAACCGTAAGCTCCCTGGAGGGAGCTTATGACACGGTGGCATTCGCATCGGGAATGGCTGCAATCTCGGCGTTTTTTGATTGCTTCCGGCCCGGCGACCACATCCTGTGCGGCGAGGATCTGTACGGCGGCGTAGTGCGCCTGATCGATCAGATTGAGACGAAAAATGAGTACCGCATCGAGTATGTCGACACAACCGATCCGGCTAAAGTGGCAGCTGCGATCCGTGCGGACACGAAGGCCGTGTACCTGGAGACGCCGTCCAATCCGATGATGCGGGTAAGCGACATCCATGCGATCGCCGAGATCGCGCATCGAAACGGTGCGGTGCTGGCGGTGGACAACACCTTTATGACGCCCTACCTGCAGCATCCCATGGCCGAGGGCGCGGATTTTGTGATCCACTCCGGGACGAAGTACCTAAGCGGTCACAATGATACGGTCTGCGGCTTTCTGTGCAGCAAGGACCCTGCGGCAGCGGCCCGGATACGGCTTCTCTCGAAGACCACGGGCGCGACTCTGGGGCCCTTTGAGTGCTGGTTGTGTCTTCGCGGAATGAAGACTTTGGCGCTTCGGATGGAGCGCCACAAGAGTAACGCCGAGACCGTACGGGATTGGCTGCGCGGCCGCTCGGAGGTAGATGAAGTCTATTATGCGGGCAGCGGGATGATCTCATTTTCCGTAAAATCCGCGGAGAAGGCGCTGTCGATCCTTCGCAACGTGAAGCTGATCACATTTTCCGAAAGCCTGGGAGGGACGGAGAGCCTTCTCACATATCCGTCTCTGCAGACGCACCCGGATTTGCCTGCGGAGCAGAAGGAGCGCCTCGGAATCACGGACCGGCTGCTGCGGATGTCCGTGGGGATCGAGGATCCGCGGGACATTCTCGGGGATCTGGAACAGGCGTTTACGGCGGAGTGAGAATCAGGAGATAAGCGATGGCAGAGAGAAACCTTGATTTTGATGCGGTGATCGACCGCAGGAATACGAAGTGTCTGAAGTATGATTTTGCGAAGAAGCGGGGATATCCGGAGGATGTGCTTCCCCTTTGGGTGGCGGATATGGATTTCCGGACCAGCTCCTACATTGAGGATGCGCTGACGGACCTTGCGCACCACAACATCTACGGCTACACGAACGTGCAGGACGGCGACGGGTTCTTCGAGGCGGTTGCCGGCTGGATGAAGCGTCACCATGGCTGGGAGGTGAGGCCGGAGTGGCACGTGAAGACGCCCGGCGTGTGCTTTGCCATCGGGGCAGCGGTGCGCGGCCTGACGGAGCCCGGGGACGGCGTGATCATCCAGGAGCCGGTGTACTATCCCTTCGCGGATATCATAAAAACCAACGGGCGCAGACTCGTGGTTTCCGAGCTTCTGCGGGATGAAAACGACCGCTACACGATGGATTACGAGGACTTTGAGAGGCGGATTTCCGGAGGGAATGTCAAACTCTTCATCCTCTGCAATCCCCACAATCCGGTGGGACGGGCGTGGACCGCGGAGGAGCTTCGCCGCATCGGCGAGCTGTGCCGACGGTACGGTGTGACCGTCCTAAGCGACGAGATTCATTTCGATTTTGTGTGGAAAGGAACACATCAGGTGTTCCAGGAGGTGGATGAGTCGTTCCGAGATTTTACGATCACGGCGACGGCGCCAAGCAAGACATTCAACTTAGCAGGTCTTCAGCAGTCCAACATTTTCATTCCCGACCGTGATATCCGCCATCGGTTCCGGAAGGCGATTGCGCAGACCGGGTACGATGAGCCGAATGCGGCAGGCATTGCGGCTGCACAGGCGGCGTATGAGCACGGGGATGAGTGGTATGCGGCATCGAGGAAGTGCATTCGGGAAAACCTGGATTTTCTGGCAAAATTCGTTTCTGAAGAACTGCCGGGAGTCCGGGTCGCGGAGACGGAGGCCACTTACCTGGCGTGGCTTGATTTCCGCGAAACAGGACTTTGTCCGAAAGAGCTTGACGATCTTATCGTGAACAAAGCGAAGCTGTGGCTCGACCGTGGAACCATGTTCGGCCGCGGCGGAGATGGATTCCAGCGGATCAATGTTGCTTGTCCGCGGAGTGTTCTTTCGGAGGCTCTTAAGCGGCTACGGGTGGTCAATGAGCTCGTATAATCCGTGTGCCAACCCCGATTTTATGCATTTTTCCCGGGAAACGCACCCCGATTTTATGTAAATTTCGGTAAATGCATATGCCGATTTTATGCATTTTTCGAAAAGTGAGCACCCCGATTTTATGCACGAAGGCTTGACAATGCCTGAAAAATCAGGTATTTTGAGCATAGTGCAGGAAAGCGGGGTGTTGAGTTATGCTGAAACGAAAAATGTATGACGAAATGCTTGCTTGGAAAGAAGCGCGCAGAAAAGGGGGACTTCGCAAGTGCCTATTGCTGTTGGGAGCAAGGCAGGTCGGCAAATCCTTCCTTGTGAGAGCATTCGGAAACAAGGAGTACGCCTCCTTCATCGAGATCGATTTTTTCCGTAATCGCGAGTTAAAGAAGATTTTTGACGGAGATCTCTCGCCGGAGGAAGTTTACAAACGGCTGTCGGTCAATATTCCCGGCGTTCGTTTGATTCCCGGGGATACATTGCTGTTCCTGGACGAGATCCAGTGTTGCGGAAATGCCAGAACAGCATTGAAGTTCCTTGCGGAGGATATGCGGTTTGACGTCGTGGCTTCCGGCTCTTTGCTGGGGTTGTCGTATGGTGAAGATGCCGATGATTCGGTAGAATTTCCGGCATCGCTTCCGGTAGGGTATGAACATCAGCTGACAATGTACTCACTGGATTTTGAGGAGTTTTTGTGGGCATACGGGTATGATGAGGAGACAATCCGGCAGCTGAAGGAATATGTGATGTCGGAAGATCCGATTCCCGAAAGTGTTCATGAACAGTTCGAAGGATTATTCCGCGAGTTTATGGTTGTCGGCGGCATGCCCGAGGTCGTGAGCGATTTTGCTGCAAACAAGGATTTCAGCCGGGTCTTTGATGTTCAGAAAAGCCTTGTTGACCAGTATCAGGACGAAATTTCCAAGCACGCGAAAGGCATGAAAAAGCAGTCTGTCAGGAGGTGCTATGATGCGGTGCCGAGGCAGTTGGCGAAAGAAATAAAAAAGTTTCAGTATGCCACGGTGGAGAAAGGGCAGACCCGCAGAAAATACGGCAGCAGCGTAAAATGGCTTAAAGACTCCGGGCTGGTAAATGTGTGTACAAATGTCTCGGAGCCATTGATTCCTTTGATGGCAAATGAAAAGGATGAGCAGTTCAAATTGTACCTGAGTGACACCGGTTTGCTTACGGCATTGTATGGATTCGGAACGAAAAAAGCGATAATAAATGACACGATCCGGGGAAATGCCAGAGGCGGTGTATATGAAAATATCATTGCGGAGAGCCTTGTAAAAAGAGGATACAGTCTCCATTATTTCAAACCGGATGACAACACCGAACTGGAGTTTCTGATTGAGAAGGATGGAGAAGTAGTCCCTGTTGAAGTAAAAGCCGGCAATACGGCTTCCCGTTCGCTGAACCGTTTCATCGAAAAATATCATCCGGAGATAGCATATAAGCTGATTTCCGGCCGGAATGGGCGAAGTGATGAAAAATGGACACTGCCCCACTATTCCGTGATTTTTCTTTGATCCAGCTAAGAATTGGAGTGAACCATGCGCTGCCCGATTTGCGATTTTGAAAACCCGATGCATTCAACGACCTGCGCTCGGTGCGGATCGTTTCTGCCGGAAGAAACGGCGGAAACCTCGAAGCACCGGGATAGCATTTTGGATACCGCAGCATCGAAGAAGATACGATGCTCGTACTGCTGGTATTTGAATCCTTCGGAAAATGACCTCTGTGAGGTCTGCGGGATGCCGCTTCGCTATGTTCCGACCGGGGACGGAGAGGAAGGCGGGGATTTACCGAAGGAGACATTTTCCGAGTCTGCCCCCGGATCCGGGGAAACACCCATCGGCACCGAGGACGGACCTGTCAGTTTCGGTACTGCTGTGGGAAATGTGGTGGACGCCCTTCGCGGCGCGGCTGCCGCATGGTCGGGAGCCGGAAGAAAAGGCCGGCTTACCGATGCGGAAAAGGCTGAACTGGAGCGCGAACTCCGCCGGCGGGATCAGAGGGAGAAAAGGGAAAAACAGGAAGCGGAGCGGATGCGGATTGAAGAGTCACAGAAGCGCAGCACGGACACCGCGGTTCCCTCAAATAAGATCCGCTGTCGAAACTGCTGGGTTGACAACCCCTGGGGAACAAAAGTCTGCAAGAACTGCGGAACTGAGCTGCAGAAGCCGCGGCCACGGAGAAAAACAGACTCGGCACAGGGCCCGCGGAAGTGTCCCGTATGCGGACACGAGAACCTTCCGGGAGTCACCGTCTGCCTGATCTGCAAGGTTCGTCTGGACCGATTTACATAATCGTGGGAGAAACGAATGAAATGTCCGATCTGTAATTATGAAAATCCGGAAGGCGTCGAAGAGTGCGGTTTCTGTGGAGCTATTCTTCCCGAGGAAGAGGCGGAGACGTCCAAGGCACGCGACAGCATTTTGGATACTGCCGCCGACGAACGGATCCGATGCTCGTATTGCTGGAAACTGAATTCCCTGGGGGCATCACTCTGCGAGGAGTGCGGAATGCCCCTTGCTTACGTGCCGAACCCGGATCCGAAAAGGAAACCCCGGCGCCTGAAGAAACGGGGCGAGCAGTGGGAGCCGGTTCCGGAAGGAATGGTCCGGTGCCGCAGCTGCTGGTATGATAATCCGGAGGAGGCGTCGATCTGCGAAAAATGCGGCAGCAAGCTCGTAAAATCCTCGGATCTGCCGGATTGCGACACGATCCGGAGCTATCGGTATGAGCCTCCGAACGGAGCATGGCGGCGGTTCGTGAACCACGTGGAGGAAGCGAGCTGCGGGCTCCGATCGGAACCCCACCCGAAAAGCAATGACGGGCCGATATGGGATATCATAGACGTGGTCGCGGAGAAGCTTCGGCCGGAAGAGGAGCGCCGCAAGATCGAAGAGTCAAAGAATCGCAGCAGGATCAATAAGCGTCCGCCCGGAACGATCCGATGCCGCAACTGCTGGCATGACAACCCCGAGGATGCGGAAGTCTGCGGGAAATGCGGCAACCGGCTTCCCAAATCCTGAGATTAACACGGAAAATGCCTCTGCAGCGAGGCATTTTCTTGCAAGTAGTTCCCATGCGTGGTATACTGTGGAAAACCCATCGGAGAGAGTGGAAATGAAGCTGTCTGAAATTATGAAAAACGGCCGCACGGCCTTCACCTTTGAGATCTTCCCGCCGAAGAAGGACATGCCCATCGAGACGATCTACAAGACTCTCGACGGCCTGCAGGGATTGCATCCCGACTTCATCAGCGTGACCTACGGCGCAGGCGGAAGCGCAGCGGATACGAAGACCGCGGATATCGCGCAGATCATCCGCAAGGATTACGGGATTGAGTCCGCAGTGCACCTGACCTGTCTGTACAACTCGAAGGAGGACATCGACCTCATCTGCGAGCAGCTGAAGGAGCGCGGGATCGAGAATATCCTGGCACTTCGCGGCGACCGCAATCCGAACGCCGAGAAGGAGATCCAGACGGATTTTGCGCATGCTTCGGACCTGATCGCGTACTTAAAGACCAAGGGCGATTTCCACATCATGGGCGCGTGCTATCCGGAAGGCCACATGGAGGCAGCCACGCTGGATGCGGACATCGCAAACCTGAAGAAAAAGGTGGACGCGGGTGCGGACCATCTGCTTTCCCAGCTGTTCTTCGACAACGATGCATTTTTCACATTTTTGGATAAAGCGCGGGCCGCAGGGATCACGGTGCCGATTGAAGCGGGCATCATGCCCTGCACCAGCAAGGCGTCCATCGAGCGCATGGTCACGATGTGCGGCGCCAGCATTCCCTCGAAGTTTGCGCGGATGATGGCCCGCTATGAGGCATATCCCGACTCAATCCGCGAGGGCGGGATCGCGTACGCCATCGATCAGATCATCGATCTGGTGTCCCGCGGGGTGGACGGAATTCATCTCTACACGATGAACAACCCCTACGTCGCAAAGCGCATCACCGACGCGGTGGCGCCGATGATCAACCCCGGACTGATCCGGGCGGAATGAAGCAGGTAACCGACGATCTTTCGTCGTGAAACGGATACGGAAAATGAGTGCACGCCCCGGTTTACGAACCTCGGCGTGCTGTTGGAGTGTTTGGAGGTTCTATGGTTGAGTTAAAACCGATTCGAATGGAGGAGGCCGCGCGGTACCTTGGCTACGGCGGGCAGATGCCCGACGAGACGATCCTGAACCTGATGCGAGAGTGCGAGGGACCGCTTCTTGCGGCGTGCCATCCGGCCTACAGCGTAGGGATTTTCGATATGGAGTGCTGCAGCGAGGAGGAAGTAAAGCTCGCGGAGTGCGCCCTCACGCTGACAGGGAAGGACATCGTAAAGCATCTGGTGGGCTGTACAAAGGTTGTGCTGATGGCGGCGACCCTCGGGTCGGGCGTGGATACGCTTCTTCGGAAACTCCAGAAGACGGAGATGCCGAAAGCCCTTCTCACGGACGCCATGGCCGGCGCGGCCATCGAGCAGATCTGCGACGACGTGCAGGCAGAGCTTCAGCGGAAAATGCCCCTCTTCCGTCAGACATGGCGCTTCTCCCCGGGCTACGGCGACCTGCCCCTGGCGATGCAGGACGACCTTCTTGCGGCGGTGGAAGCCGGCAAGCGCATCGGGCTTGCGACGACCCAGGGGCACATGCTCACGCCGATGAAATCCGTAACGGCGATCATCGGCCTGCAGGATATGACGAAGGAACTTCGGAAAGTTTCCACGGCGGACGGCGACGAGGGCGATATGGTTTCCGCGCCGGTGGGAGCCTGCGCGGCGGGTGCCTGCGCGGGCTGTGCATACCATGACAGCTGCCTCTCAAGGCAGGATACAGCGACAAATGAGACATCTGTATCGAAGACGGAAACGGAGGAAATCCATGAGTAAATTCCCTGAGATTATGATCCTTGACGGTGCCATGGGCACCGAGCTTCAGGCAGCGGGCCTGCCCCTCGGCGGTGTTCCCGAGGTGTGGAACATAGAGCACCCCGAGAAGGTGACGGACATTCACAGACGCTACATCGAAGCCGGTTCCCAGGTAGTGTACGCCAACACCTTCGGAGCGAACCGTCTGAAAATGGCAAAGACCGGCTACTCGGTTCAGACGCTGATCGTTGCGGCCATCGGCAACGCCCGTGCTGCGGTGATCGAGGCCGGCAAGCCGGAGACGAAGGTAGCTCTGGACATCGGTCCTATCGGACGGCTGATCTCGCCCCTCGGCGACCTCGCCTTCGAGGAGGCCTACGACATTTTCGCGGAGGAGGTGCGGGCCGCGAAGGGCGCCGACATGATCGTCATCGAGACCATGACCGACCTCTACGAGGCGAAGGCGGCGGTGCTTGCGGCCAAGGAAAACAGCGACCTGCCGGTGTACCTCACCATGAGCTTTGAGGCCAACGCCCGCACCTTCACGGGCACGAGCGTGGACGCGATGGCACTGACATTTTCCGATATGGGCATCGACGGCATCGGAATGAACTGCTCCCTCGGACCGGAGGAGCTGCTGCCCATGGTGAAGCAGCTGTACACGGCGACGAAGCTTCCCATCGTGGTGAAGCCCAACGCGGGTCTGCCCGACCCGGCAACCAACACCTACAACGTGTCGCCGGAGGAATTTGCCGCCATCGTACGAAAAATGCTGCCCTACGGCGTGCAGGTGGTGGGTGGCTGCTGCGGTACCTCCCCCGCGTACATCCGCGAGCTGACGAAGGTCGTGCGGGAGTGGGAGGCGGAGCGCGACGCCGGAAATACCGTCTGCCCCGACGATTTCGAGGAGCTCACGACCCTTCGGAACACCCGCCCTACGGGTATTGCGTCGGCCAGCAGGGCCGTGTGGTTCACGGAGCCGCGGTGCATCGGCGAGCGCATCAACCCCACGGGCAAGAAGCGCTTCAAGGAGGCGCTGCAGAACGGCGATATGGATTATATCCTCGGACAGGCCATCTCCCAGGTGGAGGCGGGCGCCGAAATTTTGGATGTCAACGTGGGACTCCCCGGCATCGACGAGACCGAGATGATGGTCCGCGTCATCCGGGAGCTGCAGGCGGTGGTGGACGTGCCGCTGCAGATTGATTCGAACAAGCCCGAGGTTTTGGAGGCGGCGCTTCGCATATACAACGGAAAACCCCTTGTGAACAGCGTAAACGGCGAGGAGAAGAGCCTTTCCTCCATCCTTCCGCTGGTCAAAAAATACGGTGCCGCGGTTGTCGGTCTCACCCTCGATGAGGCGGGTATCGCTTCGAAGGCGGAGGAACGGTTTGCCGTGGCGGAGAAGATCGTGTCGCGGGCGGAAGCCATCGGGATCCGCAGGGAGAACCTGCAGATTGACTGCCTGACTCTGACCGCAAGTGCGGAGCAGGCGGCGGTTGCGGAGACGCTGAAGGCGGTTGCCATGGTACATGAGCGTCTTGGGCTCGGCGCGGTTCTGGGCGTTTCCAACGTGAGCTTCGGCCTTCCGAATCGTGACCTTGTGAATGCGACATTCCTCACCATGGCGCTTCAGAACGGCCTGACGCTGCCGATCATGAATCCGAATTCCGAGTCGATGATGGGCGCGCTGCGCGCATTCCGGCTTTTGATGAATATTGATAAGAACTCTCTTGCCTACATGGACGCGTACCGCGACTATGTTCCGCCGGCTGCGAGAGTCAGCAGCAGTGCGGCAGGCCCAGCCGGAGCGGGCGGCAATGCCGGTCCGAACGGAACAGCAGCGGCCGGTAACGCTCCGGCTCATTCAAGCATCGGCGCCCCGGCGGGCGATCCGACAGCTGCAGAAATCGCCGAGAAGCTCGGTGACGGCGCGGCGTCTTTGTACGCAGCGGTTGTCCGAGGCCTTGCGGTGCAGGGTACGGAACTCACGAAAGAACTTCTCACGACCATGGACTCCATGGACATCGTCAACGGCGTGCTGATCCCGGCTTTGGATACGGTGGGCGCAGGCTTTGAGAGCGGAAGGGTGTTCCTGCCCCAGCTGATCCTGTCCGCCTCCGTGGTGCAGGGAGCATTTTCCGAGATCAAGGAACACATCCGAAAGAGCGGAAACGAGACGGTCAGCAAGGGCACCATCGTGCTGGCCACCGTGAAGGGCGACATCCACGATATCGGCAAGAACATCGTGAAGGTTCTTTTGGAAAACTACGGCTTCACCGTGGTCGATCTGGGCCGTGACGTGGAGATCAGTGCGGTCGTGGAGGCCGCGAAGAAGACGGGAACGCCGCTTGTGGGCCTGAGCGCCCTGATGACCACGACGCTTCCGAGCATGAAGGACACCATTGCGGCGCTCCGAGAGGCGGGACTTTCCTGCAAGGTGGTGGTCGGCGGTGCGGTGCTGACGCCGGAGTACGCGGCGGAGATCGGCGCGGATTACTACGGGCGCGACGCCAAGATGACGGTGGATATCGCCAGAGAGGTGTTCGGGGTTTAGCCGGCATTCGGGAGAAGACGAAAATGTGTATCAGGTGGTTTCGAAAGAAAAAAGAGGACACAGGGAAAGTTATGTTTTTGATCATCGGTCTCGGTAACCCCGGGACAAAGTACGCGGGAACGCGGCACAACATCGGATGGGACGCGGTGACGGCCATCGCCGATGCCACGGGAATCGACCTCAAGACCAAGGAGTGCAAGGGGATTACCGGCACAGGCGTCATCGAGGGCGTCAAGGTAAAGCTGGTGCAGCCGCAGACCTTTATGAACAACAGCGGAGAGTGCGTGCGCGCACTCATGGACTTTTATAAGATCCCGGCGGACGACATTCTCATCATCTGCGATGACGTGTCGCTTCCCACCGGAAAACTCCGCATCCGCGCCAAGGGAAGCGCCGGCGGCCACAACGGCTTGAAGAGCATCATTGCCCACGCCGGGACCAGCGAATTTGCGAGACTTCGCATCGGCGTCGGGGAGAAGCCCGAGGGGTGGGATCTTGCCGACCATGTGCTGGGGCATTTTCCGAAGGAAGAGGAGCCCGAGGTGCGGGAAGCCCTGAAGAAGGCGGTGGGAGCTGTCAAGTGCATCCTCTCGGACAGCGTTGAGGAGGCAATGAACCGGTACAACGGCGGAGCCAAGCAGGAGTAACGGCGGATTACGGACCAGGAGCGGAAAATGAAGACATACACCGAGCCCATGCGGGCTTCGCGAGAATTTGAAGCGGTCGGGGAGCACCTTCGACGCGGCGAGACGCCCGTTCTGGTAACGGGCTGTACGCCCGTGCAGAAGGCGCAGTTTATGTATGCCCTCGGCGAGCCCTACCGGTACCGTCTGATCGTCGCGGAGGACGACCTCAAAGCGAAGCTTCTGTTCGAGGACTACCGCGAGTTTGACCCGGACACGGTGTATATGCCGGACAAGGACCTGATCTTCTTCAGCGCCGGCGTGCAGGGCAACGCGACCCTTCGCGAGCGCATGAGCGTGCTTCGGCGCATCGCCGAGACGCAGGAGAACGGCGGGCGGCTGACGGTGGTCACCACCATCCGCACCGGCATTGAGCGGCTGCAGCCCATTTCGGAGATCCTTAAGAGCAGGCTCACGGTGCACAAGGACGCCGAACTCTCGCTGACGGAGCTCACGACAAGGCTCACGGAGATGAGCTACCGACGGGTCGACCAGGTGGAGATGGCCGGGGAGTTTGCCGTTCGGGGCGGTATCCTCGATGTGTTCCCGATCTCCCAGGATAACCCTTACCGGATCGAGTTCTGGGGCGACGACATCGATGACCTCAAGGTCTTCGACGCGGCGAGCCAGCGATCGATCGAATCGGTGGATTCCGTCACGATCTACCCGGCGGTGGAGCTGGTTCTCTCCGAGGAGGAGCGGGAGGCGGGCCTTCGGCGCATGGAGCGCGACGCGAAGGCGACAGCGGACAAGCTCGATGCTGAGGAAAAATACGATGAGGCCCATCACCTCCGGGTGACGGCGGCCGAGCTTGCGGACAACATCCGTTATCTTCCCGGGAGCGTGAACCTCGGGGCATTTATCGACTATTTCAAGAAGGATACGGCGTCGTTCTTCTCCTTCTTTCCGAAGGAAGACACGGTGGTCTTCCTCGACGAGCCCACCAACATGGAGGAAAATGCGGAAGCCGCCGTGGCGGAATACACCGAGAGCATGACCGCGCGCCTCGCGGCAGGAAGCCTTCTGCCGGGACAGCTGCGCGCCCTCAACGACAACCGTAAGGTTTTCGCCGAGCTCGCGTCGCGTCGGACGGTGGCGCTGGCGACCTTCGTGGTGCGTGACCCGCTGATCGATTACGTTCACCAATACGATCTCGGCGTGCGCGCCATCTCCTCCTATGCGAAAAATCTGGAGTCCCTGGCGAAGGATCTGTCGTCCTTCAAGAAGAAGGGATACCGAATCCTTCTCGTATGTCCGTCCCACACCCGCGCGAAAAATCTGGTGCGGGAGCTGGAGGAGTACGGCGTGATCTCCTTCTACACGGAGGATCCCGCCCGCGTTGTCGGGGAGCGCGAGGTAATGATCGTCTACGGCAAGCTGCGGGGCGGGTTCGAGTATCCGCTGATCCGGTTTGTCGTCATCACGGAGAGCGATATCTTCGGCCGTGCCCGCGCGAAGGCGGAGCCGAAGAAGAGCAACCGCAAGGCCCTCGATTATCACGAGCTTTCCAACGGCGACTATGTGATTCATGAGAACAACGGCGTCGGCATTTACCGCGGACTCACGCAGATCACCACCGACGGGGTGACGAAGGATTATGTGAAGCTGGAGTACGAGGGTGGTGTGTGCTACGTGCCTGCCACAGGCCTTGACGTGTTGCAGAAGTACGCCGACGCAGATGTCGACAAGAAGCCCAAGGTCAACCGGCTCGGCGGCTCGGAGTGGACCAGGACCAAGGCCCGGGTGCAGAAGAGCGTGAACAACATCGCGCAGGAGCTGATCCAGCTGTACGCGGCCCGCGCCAGCAAGAAGGGCTTTGCCTACTCCCCCGACAAGGAGTGGCAGCGGGAGTTCGAGGAACTGTTCCCCTTCGAGGAGACGGACGACCAGCTTCGCGCCATCGCGGACACAAAGCGCGATATGGAGAGCGAGCGCATCATGGACCGCCTGATCTGCGGCGACGTCGGTTACGGCAAGACGGAGATCGCGCTGCGGGCTGCCTTCAAGGCAGTTCTGGACGGCAAACAGGTTGCCGTTTTGGTCCCAACGACAATCTTGGCGCAGCAGCATTACAACACGTTTACGCAGCGGCTGATGGATTTTCCGTGCCGCGTCGACATGCTGTCCCGGTTCCGCTCAAAGACGGAGCAGGACAAGACCGTTGCGGATATCCGCAAGGGAATGGTGGACATTGTCATCGGCACGCACCGGCTGCTCTCCAAGGACGTGCAGTTTAAAAATCTCGGACTTCTCGTGGTCGACGAGGAGCAGCGCTTCGGCGTGACCCACAAGGAGAAGATCAAGCAGCTGCGAAACGACGTGGATGCACTGACGCTCACGGCGACGCCGATCCCCCGGACGCTTCACATGAGCCTGATCGGCATCCGCGACATGAGCATTCTGGAGGAGCCGCCCCTTGACCGGCTGCCGATCCAGACCTTTGTGATGGAGTACAGTCCGGAAATTGCAAGGGAGGCCATCAACAGAGAACTTGCAAGAGAAGGCCAGGTGTATTATATTTACAATAGGATCAACGGAATTGCGGACGTGGCGGCGAAGCTGCAGGAGCTCTGCCCCGAGGCGAACATCGCGTACGCCCACGGGCAGATGAACGAGCGCGAGCTTGAGAAGATCATGACGAAGTTCATCAACCGCGAGATTGACGTCCTCGTGTCCACCACCATCGTGGAGACGGGTATGGACATCAGCAACGTCAACACCATGATCATCGACGGCGCGGAACGGCTCGGCCTCTCGCAGATGTACCAGCTCCGCGGGCGTGTCGGCCGCTCGAACCGCATCGCATACGCGTTCCTTATGTACCGCCGCGACAAGATTCTCACGGAGACGGCGGAGAAGCGCCTCAAGGCCATCCGCGACTACACGGAGCTCGGAGCGGGCTACCGCATTTCCATGCGGGACCTCGAGATCCGCGGCGCCGGCAACCTGTTAGGCGCGGAGCAGCACGGGCAGATCGCGACGGTCGGTTACGATCTGTACTGCAAGATGTTAAATGAGGCCATCCGCGCCATGAAGGGGGACACCGAGGTCCGCGAACTGTTTGAGACCCAGATCGATGCGGATCTGGACGCCTATATCCCGGCCAACTACATCCGCAACGAGATCCAGAAACTGGATATGTATAAGCGGATCGCCTCCATCGAGACCGTGGACGATCTGGAGGAGATCCAGGATGAAATGATGGACCGCTTCGGCGATATGCCGGAGTGCGTGCGGCTTTTGGTCCGCGTCGCCTATCTGAAAGCGCTGGCCCACAAGGCGTATGTTGAGAAGCTTACGATGCGCGACGGTTTCCTTGTCCTTCGGATGTTTGCGAGGGCGCAGATGCGCGTTGACGAGCTGCCGGATATCGTGGAGCAGTTCAAGGGAAGATTGCACGTGAAAGCCGGAGAGATTCCGGTTATGACATATGCCTTCCGCTCGGGAAAGCTTGTGAAGCACCCGGGCAGCGAGGTGTTTGCCTTATTTTCCGAGGCGGAAGAAGTTCTTAGCGCACTCGGAAAGCTGGCGGAATAAACCGGCGTAAAACTTTGATGCATGTGGGAGGAAAGAGCATGCGGTTTCGAGGAAAACTACGGAAAATAACAGCGCTCCTGCTGGCGATCGTCCTGACTGCCGGCCTGTGCGGCTGCGGAAAGAACAAGGAAGACGGGAAGAAACTTCCCACCAGCGAAGGCTTTACCAACGACGTGCTGATGCGTATCGGCGGCTCGGAGGTGAGCTACGCGGAGGCAAATATTTACCTTCTGAGCATGCGCGAGGAGGTAGAGGCTCTCTACGGATCGGAGATCTGGGACATCAAGTTCACCAGAGAGCAGCGGCCCTACTCGGAGCTTATGAAGGAGCGGCTTTTGGAGAAGCTCATCTACATCAAGCTGGTATGCCACATGGCTGACGAGTTCAAGGTAAAACTCGAGGCCGACGACATCTTAAACGTCAACGACTACACACAGCAGTATCTCTCCGGCATCACGGAGACAACCGCGAAGAAATACGGTATCACCGAGGAGCTGGTGCGTTCCATTTACAACGACAACGTCCTCGCTGAGAAGACCTACCGCACCATCACCTTAAACGCCGACGCGACGTATCAGGAGTCGGAGGTGCTGCGCGCCAAATTCTGCTACATTTTCCTGAACAAGTACTATGAGGACGCCGAGGGCAACCGCACGGCGCTCTCCGAGGAGGACATGCGGGCGCTGTGGACAAAGGCCGAGAGTTACCGCGCCACCGCCCTTGAGAAGGAGGATTTCTACAACTACGCCAAGAGCGTGTCCGCCGCCAGCACCATCGAGATCACCGTCGGCCGCGCCGACCTTCCCACCAAGAGCCGCAACGCCGCCTTCGCGCTGCACACCGGCGAGATCAGCGAGATCATCGAGGAGGACGACGGCCTGTACATCTTCTACTGCGTCGACGAGAAGGACAAGGCCGCCACGCAGGCTGCCGAGGAGGCGAAGATCGCGGAGCTGTCGAGGATTTACTTCGACGGGCTCTACGAGAAATGGAAGGAAAACATCCCCATCGAAATCAATGAAGCCCTGTGGGAGGCCATGTAGGAGGTACAGTCCACAGGCCTCCCACAGGGGCTTATCGAAACGGATGGGCCTGTGTAAAAGCAACTGAGAAACAACTGAGAATAAAAAAGACTACCCCGGAAATTTGGTTCCGGGGTAGTTGTGTTTTATAGGTATTTTTTTGTGTTGCTTGTGCGGAATGGTGGTTATTCCGCTGCGGTGTTTTCGGTACGATCCTTCTTACCCCACGCGATCCCGTAGTACAGTGCTGCAAGTGCTGCTGCCAACAGGATGCCGCCGATGATGTCGGTGAACCAGTGGACGCCTGCGAGGAGGCGGCCTGCGGTGACGACTGCGGCGATGGCAATGCAGGCGATGCTTAGGAGAAGACGGAGTGTCTTCTTTGTGATGCGGTGTGAAATCTGCATCACGGCGGTTGCCATGACAAACACTAACATCAGCGTGTGGGAGGACGGATAGGACGCTTCCAGTTCGCCCTCATTCCAGGGGTACGGCGGCCGGTAGTTGAGCGGGAACTTGTCAAACAGTACGTAGAAGGCAAGCATTACCGCGTAGCCGATTCCCAGGACGATGATGTCGCGGTCCACCTTCAGAAGGGATTTGCGTCGGATCAGCTGGTAAAGTCCCAGAAGACCGAACAATGCCACAACGCCCCAGGTCAGGTAACCGAGGATCTCGGTGATCTTGTAGATGGTTTCGTTGGAGCCGAGCGCACGGTTAACGTCCGTGTTGAGGGTGGTAAAGCCAAGCCCGGTGGACGCCATGCCAACAGGCTGCACATCCACATAGCACATGAGGGCCGTGAACACGGTGAAAACTGCGAAAAGCAGGATTCCCGGCAGAACGGAACGAAGTTTATTCATGACCATTCTCCTTTCGGCACTTGATGTAACCGTTGCCAACAGATATCACTTCGAGAGCTTGGCGATCCTGCGCACACAGAGGTACATCCCGTTCAGGATCAGCACCAAAAGCGCTAGAACCAGAACAATGAGGATTGCGGGGATCGTCATTTTCAGCTGCGGCTGATGGATGCCGTAGTGGAAAAACTGGAAATAGATGCACTCCGCAAGGAATCCGATCAGGATCACCAGCCCGAGGTTGCTCAACAGGAACTTCTTGTCCGACGGGAATTTTGGGCGCAGCAGATACATCACGGCGTCTGCGAAGAGAAGGATCCCGGGGATGGTAAGCGCCATCATGTCGATGACCTTTTCATCGGCGACATCGGTGTCCACCCCGGCCTCCTTAAGGCCGAAGACAAACAGGGCGACTCCGAAGAGGGCCGTCATTACGGCAAATACGATATTGATTGTGCGTTCTTTCATAGACCGCAAGACCTCGTTTCTCAGGCACCGGAACGGTGCTGTTTATAGTCCGAAAGCGTTACTTCGTGTCCGAATACGCCTCCGGTTTGAACACTAACGGGTTGGACTCCCGAAGCGTCGTCTCGTCGTCGATGGGCATTGCCACGGAGATGACGTCGTCCTCCTTGAGGGACACCGCCGGCAGGAAGATTTCCTTGTCGGAGACCACGATGGTGTCGCGGTGTCTGGTTCCGTTGATGTAGATGTCGGTGTACGGCGTAAAATGCTCTCCGAACAGCTGCAGGTAGTACGTGTCGTCCGCCGCGCTGTAGATCGAATGGTACGAGGAGAGCGTGACCGTGTGGAACCCGAAGACAAGATCCGTCGCCTTGTACGGGTTCTCATCCTCCCACAGGTACTGCTCACCGTAGAGCATGTCGTAGGAGAAGAGGGTCAGGTTCTGCAGGTACTCGGACTGCGAAGCATCCGGGTTCGACAGATAGTTCTGATGCAGCTTCGTGATCAGTCCGTTGTGGTATCCCAGGCGGGACAGAACGTACGCGCTCAGCTGGTAAGCTTCGAGGTCGCGGTGCTCCACCGGAAGCTCGAAGTTGGTCCAGACAGCGTACTCGGTCTGCAGCAGATCGCCCTCGTTCAGGTTTTCCTTCGTAAAGTTGAATCCCGGCAAATGGTCTCCGTACAGTACCAGCACGGTGGGTTCCCCACTCTCCTGGAAGTGCTCCATCAGCCGGCCGATGAGCTGATCCATCTCGTGCAGCTGGTTGATGTAGTACTTGAGGCCGTTGATGGTGCTGTCGCCGTAGGCGTCCATCACGTCGGTGAGCTCGATGGCATTTTCCAAAATGTCCTCGTCAGGGTATTTGCCGTGACCCTGGACGGACACAGTGAACACAAGGTCGCTGCCGGGTGTGCTGGCAAGTGCGGTGAGGATCTCGTCGTAGAGAACGGCGTCACGGGCCCAGCCCAGCTCGTTGCGCTCTACATTTTCCATCATTTCCACGGTGTCGTAATCGTCGAAGCCGAGGTTGGAGAAGACGATGTGGCGGCTGTAGAAGGCCGCGGTGTTGTTGTGGATCGCGTGGGCGCCGTAGCCGAGCTCCTTCAGGTTGTAGGCGACGCTCTCGCAGGTCTTCTCGCGGAGGATCGTCTTGTAGGGATACTCGCCGGTACCGAAGTCGGCGATGTTCATGCCAGTGAGGACCTCAAACTCGGTGTTGGAGGTTCCGGCACTGATGCTCGGCACGCCCAAAAGGCCCGAGGTGAAATTCTTTCGCAGATACGTAAAATTCGGGATCGGATCGGTCTCGAAGTCGATGCCCTCGATCCGTTTCGGATCGAAAAATGATTCCAGCTGAATGTAGATGATGTTCGGCTTGACGTCCGCGCTGAACGGTGTCGGCGTAGCGCCTCCCGGAGTTTCACCCGGCGTCGGGGAAAGATAGGGAGCAAGCTCCTGGTTCTTCTTGTCCTTCACTTCCTGCTCGGAGTACTTCGGCGGCTTGGAGATACCGTTGTCCAGAATACTGCATACAAAACAGTAGGGCAGTCCGTATTCGTGGTATCCGTTGGCGAGGTTCGGAAGAGTCTTTGCCATGATGCCGACGCGGCGGCTTCCGAGACAGAGAAGGATGAAACCGAAAATGATGGAGAGGCACAGAGGAACCGCATAACGGTACTGCACCGGCTCCTTCTGCTTCGGAAATTTGATGAATGCCAAAACCACCAGAAGGACACCGATCAGGATCAGAAGGCCGAGGCCGATGACCTGCAGGGTGTTGTAGTATTTAAACAGCACGTTCCAGGCGTCGTCGAGCATCCGGAAGTCCTTGGCGTTGAACGGAGTGACGCGGTTGTGCAGCACAACGAAGTCGATCACGCCCACCGTGAGCCACAGGATGCATCCGAAGGCATAGAAAAACAGGCGTCGGCGGGACAGGATCGCCGGAGCCAGAAAGATTGCTATGATCAGTGTGTTTACCGTGAAGATCAGCGGGTGTGTGAACATGAACACGAAGGGTTTCCAGAAGGAAAACCTCGACAGACCGTCGGTGATCAGGTTGAGGATCGTCGCCAGAATGAGGATTTGGACGATCGAGTAATTGAACGGCTTCTTGTTGATCAGCTGCCGTGCGGAGGCCGCACCGGAATGAATTTTTCCTTTTATTACGCTCCACTTGGAAGGTTCCCTGACAACGGTGGAATCTGCGGAGGATTTGACGGAGTTTTTGGTCTTAACTTCCGCTACAGCCCCGGAGTTCCCGGTGCGCTTCGCATTTCCCGCTTTCTTCGTTTTCTTGGATCCCATGATATTTTCTCCCTGCCAAACTAATATTCCCCAAGAAATGATTAAAAAATCACACTCCGTTATATCGTAGCACAATTCCCCGGAAAATGCAATCCGCCGAAAGCTTACCCCTCCGCCTTCCGCAGCTTCTCCTTGTTCTTCCTCACCCACATCAGATACACGCACCCGTGCAGCACGATGGTGATGCACCAGCTGATCGGGTAGGAGGCGTAGAGCACCTTGAGGGAGTGGTGTGTGCGGAAGTAGGTGTAGATCCAGGTGATGCGGAAGCCGCACACGCCCAGGAGCGACATGAGTGTCGGCATGAGCGAGAAGCCTAAGCCCCGGAGCGCGCCGACGATGACATCCATGATGCCGCAGGTGAAGTACAGCAGGCAGATCACGCTGATCCGGGTGCAGCCGTAGGTGATGGCGTCGGCGTCCTTGGTGTAGATTCCGATGAGATGGGGCTTCAGAAGAAGCGCAATCCCGTCGAGGGTGAATCCGAACAGGAACACGAAGAGAAGTCCCCAGCGCAGTGCCTTGCGGATGCGGTCGTAGCGGCCGGCGCCGTAGTTTTGGCCGACGAAGCTTAAAGTGGTGTGGTGCCATGCGTTCATAGACACGTAGATGAAGCCCTCGATGTTGACGCCCGCGGAGTTGCCGGACATTGCCAGCTTTCCGAAGGAGTTGATGGAGGACTGAATAAGCACGTTGGAAATTGAGAAAATGCATCCCTGCAGGCCGGCCGGAAGGCCGATACGGGCGATGCCGGCGAGTTTCCGCGCGTGAATGCGGAGCTTCGACGGATGGAAGCGGCAGGCGTTGTCCTGATGCGCAAGGTTGTTCACCACCAGGATTGCCGAGACGAGCTGGGAGAGGACGGTTGCGTAGGCCACACCCTCGACGCCCATGCCGAAGCAGAGCACAAAGATCAGGTTCATTCCGACGTTGATGCAGCCTGCGAACGCCAAGTAGTACAATGGCCGCCTCGTGTCGCCGATGGCTCGCAGGATGGCGCTGCTGAAGTTGTACACCATCATGATCGGCATGCCGAGGAAATAGATCCGCATATATTTGGAGGCTCCGCCGATGACGTCGGCGGGAGTGTCCATGAGTTCCAGAAGGGGTTTTGCAAAGGTAAATCCCACGGCCGCAAGCAGAATTCCGCTGCAGACGCTGGTCAGAAGGGCCGTGTGAACGGTCTCCTCCACGTCCTTTGCGCGGTTTGCGCCGATGTAGCGGGCCACGAGAACATTGGCTCCCACGGAGAGGCCGAGAAAGAGGTTCGTGAGCAGGTTGATCAACGCGCCGGTGGATCCCACGGCCGCGAGGGCCTCGTCACCCACGAAACGTCCCACCACGATCAGGTCCGCGGCGTTGAAGAGGAGCTGCAGGACGCTCGAAAAAATCAACGGCAGCGCAAACAGCAGCATTTTCCGGGGAAGGCTGCCGCTGGTCATGTCGATGTTGTAATTTTTCGAAGATGCTTTCATGAAAAACCTGCCTGTGTCCTGTGGTTACTATAAGAAATTCGCGGGTTCGGTGGTCCGCCGCCCCGGATGTAACGCCCACTATACTCTTCTTTATGACAAAAGACAATATCCTTTCTTAGGTTTTTCTCCGCCCGCCCCCGCGTTTTGCGGGTCGTTTTCCGTGTTATCCTCTTGTTTCGCCTTGACTTTCCGCCCTGATTCCGATAAACTTGCGTAGGTATTACTTTTTTGGAGGATTTCCGGAAAATGATTCACGACACCATTCTCGAAGCGATGGGCCACACCCCCATCATTCGGTTACAGCATATGGTTGACGAGGACAGCGCGGAGGTGCTGGTCAAGTTCGAAGGCCTGAACGTCGGCGGTTCCATCAAAACCCGCACGGCGTACAATATGATCCTTGCGGCGGAGAAGGAAGGGCGCATCACGAAGGACACGATCATCGTGGAGCCCACCAGCGGCAACCAGGGGATCGGCCTTGCGCTGGTCGGCGCAGTGCGCGGCTACCGCACGATCATCATCATGCCCGACTCCGTGAGCGAGGAGCGCAGGAAGCTCGTGCACCACTACGGCGCCGAGGTGATCCTCATCCACGACGCCGGCGACATCGGCGCCTGCATCGCCGAGTGCCTGAACACGGCGCTTCGCATGGCGGAGGAAGACCCGAACGTCTTCGTTCCCGAGCAGTTCTCGAACCCCAACAACCCGCTTGTGCACAAGTATCACACCGGCGTTGAGATCCTCGAGCAGGTGGCAGGCCCGATCCACGGCTTCTGCTCCGGCATCGGAACCGGCGGCACGATCTCCGGCATCGGCGAGGTCCTTAAGACGCAAAATCCCGACATTACCATCTGGGCAGTGGAGCCCGCCAACGCGGCGATCCTCTCCGGCGGTTCCATCGGAACCCATCTGCAAATGGGCATCGGCGACGGCCTGATCCCCGAGAACCTCAACACGCAGATCTATTCCGACATCTTTATCGTCGAGGACGAGGTTGCCCTGCAGACTTCCCGCGATCTTGCCCGCAAGGAGGGCATCCTCTGCGGAATCTCCAGCGGAACCAACGTGGCAGCGGCTTTAGCCCTTGCAAAAAAACTCGGCCGCGGAAAGACGGTGGTGACCATCCTTCCCGACACGGCCGAGAGGTATTTTTCGACGCCCCTGTTCGAAGGGGAGTGACTTTGATCAATTGTCTAACAAAAGGCTCGCGAGCATCTTCGCGAGCTCTTTTTTATGGTCCGCATCGCAGGAGACCGTGACCAGGATTTTCCGGTCGAGCATGTAGTAGTAGGTAACCTCCACCGGAGTTTCACCCTCGTTGTCCGTGTAGCTGATGCGGGTCGCCACGTAGCCCTTCTTGCCGATGGCGGACTCTCCGGTGTCAAAGGCGTAGCTGCCGTCGGACTGGAACGCCTCGAGGACTTCGTTCAGATCCACCTCCTCGCTGATGGGTGTGAACCCGAGAAAGTTCGAATAGGGCGAACTCTTTGCATTGTATCGGTCCATGTAAGTGTCGCCGTCCAGACGGACGCGGGCCTTTTCAAACCGGGACTCGTCGTAGGTTATCGTATACCCGTACTCCGCCGAGTGCACAGAGCGGTACTTCGAACCCGAGCTGTCCAAAACAAGAAGGAAAATAACCAAGATCGCGCAGGCGGCACCTAACCCGATCAGAACCCACTTGAGGATGTTCCCCTTGTCGGCGCTGCCGGGAGCAGACGCTCCCACCGCAGTCTTCGACTCCGCGGCCTTCGTCTCTGCGGCCTTGGACTCCGTCGCCGGATCCCCCGCCAAGCCATTCTTCTTCGCCATCATAACCTCCAACAATCTATATAAAGTAAAAACCAAAAGTTCTGCTATCGCCGTTTCACACGATACCACACCTTGCGCCGAAATTCAACCGATACCCGTTTTCCCTTCGGCGCCGCACCCCTTGGGCGACCGCGTACCTCCTTAACCATGCTCTTTTTCGCAAGTGTCTTTTCCTATGCCCCGCAGCGCTCCACCCCGCGGCAGATGGGGAGAAACACACAATTGTCGCAGCGAGCGATTTCGAATGCTCGCTCGCGAGACCATTCGTGTGCTTTCTCCCCCAACTTCTGCGGGAGGTGCGGGGCATATAGCACTTGCGAAAAAGGCGCGATTGTAATAAGATGAAGGAAGTACGCTGGCGCCCGCCGGGGGAGCGGCGCCGAAGGAAAGGAGCAGGCCGATGTGGGACAAGATAGGGCAGTATTTTACGGGCCGCGGACTGCATGAAGTAAACCTCAACCACGCGGGAATGCGCTTGTTTTATGCGGCGGAAGGCCGGGCGGCGGATTCCGTTTTGTTAGTCAACGATGAAGTAGTGGAAACCCTGAGCCGGGAGCAGTACGAACGGTATCTGGGAACCATACGGAAAATATTCGAGCAGCAGGGGTTTGAGACCGTCAACCAGATGACGCTCTTTGTCACGAGCCGGGTGGAGCAGTGCAAAACCGTCGGCGAGGGAAGTGCCTACTGGATCGTGGACGGGGACTACGGAAGGCTGATCATCTATGAGGACCAGCCGGAGGATTATCTGGGGATCCGGGCGGTGATCGAGAACAATCTGCATTTCGGCGGGCACAGCCGGAACGCGGATGGTGCCCAGAGCGGATGGCGGCAGGATACGGAGATTATCGGACGCGATAAGGTCACCCGCATTGACGACAGCAGGGCTGGCGCGTATCTGGCGGAGAAACGACAGCGGCAGCGGGTGCTGTCCTCGCAGCGGAACAGGCGGTTTGCCAATGTCTGCATCGTGACGATCGTGCTGATCGTCATCAACCTGATCATTTTCCTGATGACAGACCTTTTCGAGTGGGAAACGCTGTTGGCGAAGGGCTGGATCAGTTGGAAGGATGTGTTTGAGAACGGGGAGTACTACCGGTTGTTCACCTGTATGTTCCTCCACTTCGGAGTCGATCACGTGGGCGGCAACATGATCGCCCTGTACGCGTTCGGCGATGTGATCGAGCGGCAGTTGAAAAAAGTAAATTATATCCTTTTATATATCCTGTCAGGACTTGGGGCATCGGTGATCTCCTGTTTGTACTACCATTACCTGGCGGAGACGGACTCGTATTCCGTAGGCGCATCCGGCGCCATCTACGGATTGATGGGGGCGATGCTGATCATGCTCGTCCTGCATCCGGAACAGCGGAGGCGGGAGTACGGCATGCGGTTCGCCGTGTTTGCGGTTTATATCCTGTACAGCTTCCTGAGCGCGAGTGAGAACACCAATATCGCAGCGCATTTCGGCGGTTTGGTGTGCGGGGCGGTCCTGTTCCCCATCCTGGAATGGGCGGAGGGACGCCGGCGCCGGGCCTGGAAGAGGAAGACGACGCGGTAGCCGCGCAAAAGAGAAAGCCGGAGAAACGGGATAATGCGTAGGAGAAGGCAGTATGTGGGATGAGCTCAGATTGAATTTTACCAACAGACACATGAACACCATCGATTTGGGGAACCCCGGGATGGCATTGTATTATCAGAAAAATGCGGAGACGCAGATGACCCTTGCGATCTGGATGATCTGTGACCGCGAGCTGCACAACGCGGGGAAGATCCAGTATCGCAACTACGTCAATGCGATCCTGCAGCAGTTTCAGGACCGCCGTCCGAATTTTGAACTGCTGGTGCTGGCCGTGACGGACGACAAGGAGTACTGCGACATGCTGTTCCGTCTGGACCTGGAGCAGTATGGATATTGGGTTGTCGACCCGAAGAACGGAACCTTCGATCCTTATGAAGGCCCGTCGATGGATTCGTTTCCGTGGCTGCAGAACGACATGATGACCATTCTTGCCTACGAACGGCAGCGGGTTGAGGCCGGCGGGTTCCCCGACTGGAAGAAGAGAAGCATTTGGCGGGATCCGTACTCCGCGACTTCCGAGGAACGGCAGTCGTGGCGCTCCGGGAAGCGTCAGTTCTCAAAGACCACGCTGATCCTGATCGGGATCAATGTCGCTGTTTACCTGATCACAATGATTTATTGTGTGGCCTACGCAATCAATGATTCCCGGCTTTATTTATCCTTTTTGGAGCGTTATTCAAAGGGACTGGAAAAAGTCACGGAATTAGGCGGTTCGAGCTGGCATGACGCGTTCGAACGCTTTCAGATTTACCGGGTGTTTACATGTATCTTCATGCACGCCGGATTGGAGCACCTGAGCGGAAACATGATCGCCCTGTTTGCCTTCGGCGACGCCGTGGAGTCCTACCTAAAACCCCGCAGATTTTTGAAACTGTACCTGATCGCGGGCATACTTTCGGCGGTTATCTCCGATATCTGGCGGTGGCTTGTCTGGGGTGATCCGGATATCCTCTCCGTGGGCGCCTCCGGCGCGATCTTCGGATTGATCGGGGCCGTCATGGTGCTGATGGTACGTCACCCCGAGCTCAGAAAGTCCCGCCACGGCGTTCCGGTCTGGGCAATCCTCGCCTATGTGGCGTACAGCATCTGTGTGCCGTTGGTTGCCGCCTGGATTATGGATATGCAGAACGGCATTGATCTGGCAGCGCATGTCAGCGGCTTTATCGTCGGTGCGGTGATATTCTATATTTATGACTGCAAGATCAGCTCGGACAGGGCCAATGCGGTTGCGGATATGAGATAGGCCGGGAATAACAGATCCGGCGGCAGAGGAGCCGTTTGGACAGTTGAGGAGAACCGAATGTTTCGGATGTGGATAAAGCTTTGGAAGGACAACCGGATGGTCAAGGATATGACCGTGGCAAATGCGAAAGACCTGAACCGCACAAAGAAGGTGTTCGACGCGCTGGAGCAGGCCTGCCATGACTGGGATCTGCCCAAGCCGATCTGGCTCCAAAGCAACGTAAAGGAATTTAAACAGAGATCCAAAACCCGCTTCGGGCAGGACTCATTTATCGAAAAGATCGATTTTGACTGGTTTGAAATCCAGGTGATCGAAGAAGACAGATAAGTCATCGGTTTGTACATCCGTCTGTCGCAGGTGCATCCGCAGGTGTGGACTTTCCGGGGCGGATGTGGTATACTAACCCTGCATTTCGCCGCACGCTGAGAGCGTCCGCAGAGAGGAGAAGAGCATGGCATATATAGCGCTGTATCGCAAATTCCGGCCGAGCACATTTGATGAAGTCAAGGGCCAGGATGCGATCGTGACCACACTGCGAAACCAGTTGCGGACCGGGCGGATCGGCCATGCATACTGCTTCAACGGAACCCGCGGAACCGGCAAGACGTCGGTTGCCAAAATCCTTGCGAAGGCCATCAACTGCGAGAACCCCGTGGACGGCAATCCGTGCAACGAGTGCGCGATGTGCAAGGCCATCAACGAGGGCAGCTCCATGAACGTGGTGGAGCTGGACGCGGCGTCCAACAACGGCGTGGCCAACATCCGCGAGATCGTGGATGAGGTGCGGTACTACCCGACGGAAGGCAAATACAAAGTATATATCATCGACGAGGTCCACATGCTCTCCACCGGAGCATTTAACGCGCTGTTGAAGACGCTGGAGGAACCGCCGTCGTATGTGGTGTTCATCCTCGCCACCACCGAGGTGCATGCGATCCCGATCACGATCCTCTCGCGATGCCAGCGCTACGATTTCAAGCGCATCCGCATCGAGACCATCACGGAGCGGCTTTTGGAGCTGTGCGGGAAGGAGCAGATCGGAACGGAAGAGAAGGCCATGCGCTACGTGGCAAGACTTGGGGACGGGTCCATGCGTGATGCCCTGTCGCTTCTGGAGCGGTGCGTTTCGTATTACTCCGGACAGGATCTGACGTATGACCGTGTCCTGGAGGTGCTTGGCTCCGTCGACACGGAAGTCTTCGCCCTTGCGCTCCGTCACATCCACGACGGCAAAGTGACGAAGATCATCCGCCTTCTGGACGAGATGACGGTGGCAGGACGGGAACTGCCGCGGTTCATCGTGGATCTGACATGGTACCTGCGAAACCTTCTGCTGGCACAGTCCGGCGAGGACCTGAGCGACGCCATGGAGATTTCCGGGGAGCAGATGAAACTCCTGATGCACGAGGCGAAGGTGTACACGCCGGAGGAGCTGATGCGCTACATCTCGGTGCTCAGCGAGCTGACCAACCGCCTGCGCCATGAGTCCCAGAAGCGTGTGCTGATCGAGATGACGGTGGTGCGCCTGTGCAGACCTCAGACCGACGTAAACAACGAGGCTGTTTTGGACCGGATCCGTCGTTTGGAAAATGAGATCGCCGTCCTGAAGAGGACCGGCGTCGCGGCTCCTGCGGAAGCCCCGGAGGAGGACGAGAAGCCGAAGGAGAAGATCAAACTGGCGCTTCCGGAGCAGATTCTGGAGGTGGTCAACAACTGGCAGACCATCTGCGGCATCGCACCCCTTCCTGCACGCATGGCGATGAAGGTGTGCTCGCCGAGCCTCAGCCCGGCCGGAAACCTTCTTTTGGTGATGAACTCCCCGACGGACTACGACCTTCTCACGTCGGCCAACCACATTGAGCAGGTCGAGAAGACCATCGAAAAGACCATCAAGCACAAGGTCACGGTGGAGGTGGAGCTTCTCAAGGAGGGCGAGTCCCCGACGAAGTACGTCGACCTGTGCGACGCGGTGGCCGGAAGACTCGGGGATATCGATATCGAGATCGTGTGATCCCCGGCCGGTTACGGGCGGATTCCGATCGACAGCAAACAGGACAGGACAACAATTTCGCAATATAGTATAACGGAACAAAGGAGACAGAATCATGGGTAAGAAAGGATTTTCCGGCGGTATGCCGGGCAACATGAACCAGCTGATGAAGCAGGCACAGCGCATGCAGCGCCAGATGGAGGAGAAGCAGAAGGAGCTGGAGACCAAGGAATGGGAAGCAACCGCAGGCGGCGGTGCCGTTAAGGTGCGCGTTTCCGGTCAGAAGGAAGTTACGGCCATCGAGATCTCGAAGGACGTTGTGGATCCCGATGATGTTGAAATGCTGCAGGATCTGATCATGGCAGCGGTCAACGAAGCAATGCGCAACATGGAAGCGGAGACCAGCGAGGCGATGAACGGGATCGCAGGCGGCCTTGCAGGCGGCCTGGGGGATTTCGGCGGCCTGTTCTGATATCGTTGCATGATATCGGAGCAAAACATGATCCCGGCGATTATAGACTAGGAGTTTTTACGCGTGGAGTACTACAGCAAAACCATAACCAAACTGATCGCCGAGCTCGGGCATTTGCCGGGGATCGGCCAGAAGATGGCGCAGCGGATCGCGTTCCATCTCCTGCATCAGGACGAGCAGAGCGTGCGCGATTTCGCGGACGCGATCGTGACGGCGCGCACCAGCGCGAGGTTTTGCAAGGAGTGCTGTACGCTGACGGACGAGGACATCTGCCCGATCTGCGCGAGCGACAAGCGCGACCACCACACCATCATGGTGGTGGAGGACACGAGAGACCTTGTGGCCTACGAGAAGACCGGGCAGTACAACGGCGTCTACCACGTGCTTCAGGGGGCCATCTCCCCGATGCAGGGCATCGGCCCGGGGGACATCCGCCTGAAGGAGCTGATGGTCCGGCTGCAGGGGGATGTGGACGAGGTGATCATCGCCACGAACTCCACCCTGGAGGGCGAGGCCACGGCATTGTTCATCAGTAAAATGCTGAAGGACACCGGGATCCGCGTAACAAGGATTGCCAGCGGTGTTCCCGTGGGCGGCGATCTCGAGTACGTGGACGAGGTGACGCTTCTGCGGGCGTTGGAGAACCGGAAGGAACTGTAAGACATTTTCCGGAAAATAGTTTCACAGACGGGCGAAAGGAGGGAACCGGTGGAGGAAGCTACCAAACAAGTTACAAAAGAATACACCGGCGAATCCCGTTTCCGTCCGATCTACCTGCTGATCGTGGCAGTCGTTTTAGTGATCGCCGGCGTTGTGCTCGGTCTGTGGATCAAGCGTCGGAATGACCGGCGGACCTACGCCGCGTACGACGTGGTAAAGATGAAGACGCTTCCGTTTACCATGGTGAACGGCACGCTTCCGATCCGGGGCGGCGTCATGCGGTACGCGCGGGACGGCGCGGAGGCGGTCAACCAAAACGGCGAGAGCCTTTGGAACGTCTCCTACAACATGGCCAACCCGGTGGCGGCCACCTGCGGCAAATACGCCGCAATCGGTGACGCGGGCAGCGTATCCCTCTACATCCTTGACGGAACGGGCGCGTTCAGCAACGTCACCACCGATTTCGCCATCGTGAAGGTCGCGATCGCCGCCAACGGCGAGACCGCGGTGCTGATGGACGACGGAAAGAAGGACTACAACATAACCATCTACCACGCCGACGGAAAGCGGGTGGTGGATATGAAGACGGACACGGAAGTGAACGGATTCCCCGTGGATCTGGCAATTTCGGAGGACGGCGCAAAGCTTGCCGTTTCCCACGCGTATTTCGAGGACGACGAAATCCGTTCAACCATTGCATTTTACAATTTCGGAGGCGTCGGACGGAGCTACAACGGCCTGGTCGGAAAGGCAATGTCCGTGAAGACAAAGTATCCGGACAACCTCTACGCCGATGTGGAGTTTGTCACCAACGACCGCGTGGCCATCTTCGGCGACAGGGAAATGCTCCTGTACGAGATGGATGAGATCCCGAACCTCACGCCGAAGGAGATCGAGTACACGGGAACGCCGCGCCGGTTTGCCTTCAGCGACCGCTACATCGGATTCCTGTCCGAGCGGCGGGACGGCGGGCGCATCCAGTACGTCGTCACGATGTACGATACCAACGGCGCGCAGGTGGAAACCCGCAACATGGACAGCTATTACAGCGGCTTCCGGATTGACGGGGGAGATGTGATCCTGTACAGCGAGGCTGCCTTGTACATTTACCGTATCAAGGGCAACGACAAATACAAGTCCTCCGTGTCGAAGGCGGTCACCTACTGCTTTGCCACGGACCAGGACAACAGTTTCGTGCTGATTTGCGACAACCAGTTCAACCGGATCCGGTTGATCGGTGAGAAGTAAACCGGCATTTGCAAGGGAGGCAAGTGCGAGGGATCCGCAGAAGTGACTGCGGGAGAGGAGAGAATTATGAATTGGATGGTAGTTGCGTGCGGAGCAATCCTTTTACTCTGCGTAATCTGGGGATGGGTCCGCGGATTCGTGAAGATGGTGTTCCATTTTCTGGCCGTGGCGCTGGCCCTGGTGCTGGCGGCGTCGCTGTGTCAGCCGCTTGCCAAGGTTGTGACGCAGCAGGAGAGCGTGGTTTCCTCGGTGAAGGAGAGAGTCCGGAAGTCGTTGAAGCTTGACAAGCTTGCGGAGAAAGGGACCATTTCCGACGAGGATATCGACGAGCTGAAACTGCCCGAGACCGTGAAAACACAGCTGAAGCAGAACAATACGGAGAGGGGATACGAGCTTTTTGATGCGGAAAATGCTGCGGATTATGTCGAGACTCTTGTGTCGAACGTCATCATCCGCGCGGCGTGTTTCGTCATCCTGTTCTTTGTTCTGCTGGCGATCATATATTTGCTGGGAGTCGCGATGAACTTTGTGTCGAAGCTTCCGGTGCTGAGCACCATGAACCGGCTTTCCGGTGCAATTGTCGGACTGTTTGTGGGTGCCGTGCTGATCCTGATGTTCTTTACGATCATTACGGCCTTCGCCAACACGGAGTTCGGCCGCACCTGTCAGGAGGCGATCGCCGAGAACAACATTCTCAGCATGATCTATAACAACAACATCATCTGTGATGTTTATCTGGATTTGAGCGGAAAATTATAACTTGGAGATGATCGGATGAATGAGATTTTGAAACAGTTCGGCCGATTCGGCCTGATTCCCGTGGTCAAGATTGACCGCGCGGAGGATGCGGTGCCGTTGGCGAAAGCGCTCTGCGACGGCGGTCTGCCGGTGGCGGAGGTGACGTTCCGCACAGCGGCGGCAGCGGAGGCCATTGCCGCGATGACGAAGGCATTTCCCGACATGCTTGTGGGCGCGGGTACGGTGCTGACGACGGCGCAGGTGGACGCAGCGATGGCTGCCGGTGCGCGGTTTATCGTAAGTCCGGGACTCAACCCGAAGGTTGTTTCCTACTGCGTGGAGCGTGACATTCCTGTCACGCCCGGCGTGAGCAGCCCCTCGGAGATCGAGCAGGCGCTGGAGCTCGGGCTCGATGTCGTCAAATTCTTCCCTGCCGAGGCTTCGGGCGGCCTTGCCAAGATCAAGGCCATGGCGGCGCCTTACGGCAGCATCCGCTTTATGCCTACCGGCGGCATCAACGCCGACAACATGATCCCGTATCTTACCAACGACAAGGTGCTCGCCTGCGGCGGCAGCTGGATGGTTGCTTCCGACTTGATCAACGCTGGCGCGTGGGATAAGATTACGGAGCTGACCCGCGAGGCGGTTGCCAGGATGCTTGGCTTCGCCATCAAGCATGTGGGCATCAACAGTGAAAATGAGGCCGAGGCAAAGCGCACGGCAGACCTCTTCTCAACTATATTCGGATTCCCGCAGCTGGAAATCCCCGCTTCGTATTTCTGCGGACAGGGGATCGAAGTGATGAAGACCATGGGCCGGGGCCGTATGGGCCACATCGCCATCATGACATGGTCGGTGGAGCGCGCGATGGCGTATCTGGAGCGCAACGGCGTGGAGCTTGACTACGACACGCTTCGCCTTGACGCCAAGGGCAAGCCGGAGTTTATCTACTTAAAGCAGGACTTCGGTGGATTCGACATCCATCTTGCAGTGCGCAGAGCGTAGGAGACTGAGAAAAAAGCATGAATCATGACCACCAGCTGAGCTGGTGGTTTCCTCTGCGGCTATAAGCCGCTGTTCCCTGCTTGCCTCTAAAGAGGCTCTGAAGAATCGCCAACCGCACTGCGGTCACGGGCCGGCTCTGAAGAGCCTCTTTTTAATTGCCC
>JAGCVY010000082.1 GCA_017962105.1 Lachnospiraceae bacterium | reverse complement strand
GGGCAATTAAAAAGAGGCTCTTCAGAGCCGGCCCGTGACCGCAGTGCGGTTGGCGATTCTTCAGAGCCTCTTTAGAGGCAAGCAGGGAACAGCGGCTTATAGCCGCAGAGGAAACCACCAGCTCAGCTGGTGGTCATGATTAATCCGAAAACACGGCTTTTTAATCAATTTCAAATTTTCAAACGGGATGATTTATGTTATGATGTGGTCAGGCGGGCCGCAGACGGGATACGGCATTTTCCGTATCGTTCGGAAATGTCTGCAGGAACCGCAGGAAAGGAATCAGCACCATGGAATTACTTGAGGGCAGACCGGCAGACGCCGAGGCGCGGTTGCCACGCGAAAAGAGAGTCTACGACTTTCTGGACGGGCTGGGGATCGCATACTATCGAACGGACCACGAGGCAGCGGGAACGATGGAGCAGTGCAACGCCATCGACGCTGTTTTGGGGGTGATCATCTGCAAGAACCTCTTCCTTTGCAACCGGCAGAAGACGGCGTATTACCTTCTGATGATGCCGGGGGATAAGAAATTTAAGACGAAAGAACTGTCTGCACAGATCAACTCCGCCAGACTGTCCTTCGCGGACGCGGACGATATGTTGCGGTATCTGGACATCGATCCCGGCGCTGTCAGCGTTATGGGACTCATGAACGATCCGGAGCACAAGGTACAGCTTCTTGTGGACGAGGATGTGCTTAAGGACGAGTACGTCGGGTGCCATCCCTGCGTGAACACCTCGAGCCTGAAACTCCGCACGGAGGATGTCTTCGGCACATACTTAACGGCCGTAGGGCATGAGATGAAGACGGTCCACCTGGTCGGTGAAGACTGAAAACAGATTACACTGCAGAGACAGATCCTGTCCGGCGCGGGGACAGGACTTACCGAGGAAATTGTATGATTGTCGCATACTATCAGATTCTTCTGACACTTTCGATTTTACTGACATTACTGTATGTCATATCGTGGCATAAGCATTTTGACGTGCATGTCACGCTGATCTTTACGATGGTTCCCATCGCTATCCTGGGAAACCTTATGACAGCGCGGGCATCGACGCTGGAGGAGGCGATCCTCGCCAACAAGATCACCTACTTCGGCGGAACCTTTTTGATGCTGATGATTACCATCGCCATCCTGAACCTTTGCGATATCCATGTGCACTATATTGTCAGGGTTGCCATGTTTGTGGTCAGCACGCTGATCTACCTCGGGGCGCTGACCGTGGGCGACACCGAATGGTTCTACCGCTCCTGCGATTTCACGGTGGAGGACGGCGTCGGACGGCTTGTCAACAAGCAGTACGGACCGCTGCACACGCTTTTCGTCGTGCTGATCATGGCGTATTTTGCCGTCAGCTTTGCGGCCCTGATCTACAGTGCCGTCCGGAAGAAAAACGTGCCGAACAAAGTCATCCTGCTGATGTTCATTCCGGAACTGGTGGCGGTGATCGCATTTTACGGCGGTCGGGAGCTCATTACCGACAAGGTTGAGCTGCTGCCGCTTGCGTATGTGTTCGCGCAGATCATGTACCTCATCATAATCAACCAGGTGTGCCTTTACGATATTACCGACACGGGTATCGACACTATGGTCCAGACCGGCGACAAGGGCTTCATCTCCTTTGACTTTAACCGGCGTTACCTCGGGTGCAACGAGACGGCTCTGGGCATTTTCCCCGAGCTTGCCGAGGCCTCCGTGGACAAGGTGCTGCCCGCAGACAAGACGGTGGCGGCGCAGGTCAACCGGTGGCTGGACACCTTTGAGAACGACAAGACCCAGAATTCCTTCCGGTACCACCACGGTGACAACAGCTATCTTGTCACCCTTGCGTACCTCTACGGCGGCAAGCGGAAGGGCGGTTACCAGTTCTTCCTGACGGACGATACCAAAAGACAGCAGTACGTTATGCTTCTCAACAACTTCAACATGCGCCTAAAGGACGAGGTCGCGGAGAAGACGGAACACCTTGTGGAGATGCACGAGAAACTGATCCTCGGCATGGCAACCATGGTGGAAAGCCGCGACAATTCCACCGGCGGCCACATCCGCCGTACCAGCGAGGGCGTGCGGATGCTCACGGACGAGATCCGCAAGGATAACGTGATGGAATTGTCGGACGAGTTTATCAACAATCTGATCAAGGCGGCGCCGATGCATGACCTCGGAAAGATTGCGGTCGATGATGTCATCCTTAGAAAGCCCGGCCGGTTTGAGCCCTGGGAGTTTGAGAAGATGAAGGCCCACGCCAAGGAGGGCGCACGCATCGTGCATGCCATCTTAGAGGGCACGGACGACGCGGAGTTCCATGAGATTGCGGAAAATGTCGCCCATTACCACCACGAGCGCTGGGATGGTTCCGGTTACCCCGAGGGCCTGAAGGGCGAGGAGATCCCGCTCGAGGCCCGCATCATGGCGATCGCCGATGTGTACGACGCCCTGGTGAGCAAGCGTGTTTACAAGGACAGCATGCCCTTTGACAAGGCTGACAGCATCATCATGGAGGGCATGGGAACCCAGTTCGATCCGTTTTTGGAGCGCTACTATGTGGCCGCGAGACCGCGCCTGGAGAAGTATTACAGCGAGCAGGAAGCCATCGCGGACGGCTCGGGTCTGATGGAAGGGACGCCGCTGTGCATGCCGGGGGCACACGCGCACTCATAACCGTGATTCTTTCGGCGAAAGCCGTTTGAATATAATAAACAAAGGAGAGAGAACAATGTCACAGATCATCGTAGCAGCACTGTCGCCGCAGGTCCTCGGACCGATCATTGTCGTCGCATTTATTGCGATCGTGGTACTTTGCGTCATTGCGGACAAGAAGTCCGGTAAGAAGTTCCTGGAGAAGATGGCGTCGGAGTATGTTCCGACGGACAGCTTTGGGGATATCTTCACAACCGCGAAAAATGAACTGCTTCTGCCTCTTGGATCCGGCACCCTTCCGGGATACAAGAAGTGGAACCTGAGCGAGGTCGTGGGGATCAAGACGGACAGCAAGGGAAATTTTGCGTTCCTCGACGCCAACAACAAGCCCATGAAGGGCGAGTATCTGTCGCCGTCCAAAAAGCCTCTGAAGGAGAAATCCTATGTCAACTTCAAGGTGAAAAGCGGGGATGTGGAGAACTTCGTGAAGTTCGTTGCCAAGTCGGCCCCGCATATCAAGTGGTATAACTAAAACGTCTTTCGGAGGTGTTCGCAGTTGTTTTATATTATGCGACATGGAAAAACCGATTGGAATGACCGTCACAAGCTGCAGGGCAGAACGGATATTCCGCTCAACGACGAGGGCCGCCGGATGGCGGAGCGTGCGGCGGAGGAGTACCGGGATGTGCACTTTGACATCTGCTTCTGCTCGCCGCTCTCCCGTGCAAGGGAGACAGCGGAAATTCTGCTGCGCGGGCGGGATGTGCCCATTGTTACGGACGAGCGCCTTCTGGAGATGAGTTTCGGGATCTATGAGGGGATCGAGTATTCCTTCTCCATCCCGGACTGCCCGGTGAACATCATTTTCCAAAAACCCGAGGAGTACACCGAGGCGTTCGAGGGTGCGGAATCCTTCGAGGACTTGTTCGCGCGCACCGGGGAGTTCCTTACGGAGCGCGTGGAGCCGGAGCTTGCCGCCGGGAAGGATGTATTGATCGTCGGACACGGAGCGATGAATTTAAGCATCATCAGCCGCATCCGGAACCTTCCGCGGAAGGACTATTGGACTCCCGGAATCAGGAATTGCGAGTTGGTGCGTTTGTTGTGAGAGAAAGCCTCCACGGAGGCTTTCTTTCGTACTTTTACTGCTTTGACGCTTACGGAAAGATCACAAAAAAACACAGACAAAAGGAGTAACCATATGATTCGTGCAGTAATCTTCGATATGTTTGAGACGTTGGTATCCCTCTTCATCGGTCGGACCTATTTCAGCGAGAATATCCGCGACGATCTGGAAAATGCAGGCGTTTCCCTCGATGAGTTCCGGGACGCGTGGCACAAAACCGAGATCGGCCGAAGCCGGGGTGAGTACACCATGGCGGAGGGGCTTACGGAGACGTTGCGGCTGATCGGATACGACGAGGGGAAAATACCCGCCGCTGTGGAGATGGTGGTCCGCAAGCGCAGGGAAGCGCTGGGGGACACATTTTCCGCGATACCGGAGGAATCGGTTCAGCTTCTTAAGGATCTGCATGAGCGGGGATACAAGATCGGCCTGATCAGCAACTGCTTCTCGGACGAGTGTGAGATGATCAAGGAGAGCGTGCTGTTCCCGTACTTCGATGCAGTGCGCCTTTCCTATGAGTGCGGCATCAACAAGCCGGATCCGGCAGTGTTTACGAGTATCTGTGAGGAACTCGGCGTGACGCCGCAGGAATGCCTCTATGTGGGCGACGGAGGCTCGAAGGAATTATACGCTGCGCGCGCTGTGGGAATGAAGGCGGCCCAGGCCATGTGGTTCCGCGAGGGGATGTTTGAGCCCCATGTCCCGTGCCCGGTGTTAGGGGAATTTGACCATCTGGCGGTGCAGGCGGATGTGCTTGCCGAGGCGGCGAAGCCGGACTATGAGGCAACGGATCATATCACGCCCGAGGAGTATATGGAGATGCGCCGCGCGGTAGGCTGGAGCGAGTTTCCGCTCGAACAGGCAAAGGAAGGGCTGGCACACTCGGCATACCTGTGCTGCCTGCGCGACGCGGGAAAGCCGATTGCCCTTGCGCGGGTCATTTGGGACCACGGGTATGTTGTTTATATAGCCGATATTATCGTGCTGCCGCCGTATCAGGGGAGCGGCCTCGGGAGAGAGCTGATGAACCGCGTCATCGCATTCATCAAAAGCATCTTAAAACCCGGCTACCGCGTGATGATCAGCCTGCAGGCGGCGAAGGGCAAGGAGGAGTTTTATAAGAAATTCGGGTTCACCCCGCGTCCGACGGAGGAGCACGGCTGCGGAATGCACCAGTGGATGGAAGGGTGAGTCATTCGTCAAAACGGTTTGCCCGTTTCCCTGTTTTGTGGTAAACTGTTCGGAGATTTCCATGAGTAAAACAATTCGGAACCATGATGGGAGGAGAAAAACCATGCAATTCGGTATGCCGATCCTGATCGAGAACAAAACGCTGGCGGACAACATTGCGATGTGCCGCGGTCTGGGACTTTCGTTCGTCGAGCTGAACATGAATTTTCCGGATTATCAGGTGGATAAGCTGGAGTGGACGGATCTGCTGGCGAAGATGGGGGCGGATGCCGGGATTTACTTCACGATCCACCTGGATGAGAATCTGAACATCGCTGACTTTAACCGCCTGGTGTCGGAGGCGTATCTCGAGACGGTGCGCAGGACGATCGAGGTGGCGAAGAAACTGGTGCCCCTCAAAAATCAGTTCGGGGATCCGAGCCGGCCGATGACCGTCAACATGCATATGAACCACGGAATTTATATCACGCTGCCGGATCGGAAGGTACGGCTGTATGAGCCTTATTTTCCGCTCTATGTGGATGCGTTTGAGCGGTTCCGGGATCTGTGCGAGGAGTGGATCGGCGACAGCGACGTGCGCATCGTCGTGGAAAATACGGACGGCTTCAGAAACTACGAGATGCGGGCTATTGAGCTTATGCTGATGAGTCCGGTGTTCGGACTCACGTGGGATATCGGGCACTCGAAGGCCGTCGGCGAGACGGATATGCCGTTTCTTATGGAGCACAGTGACCGGATTTTGCATATGCATGTGCATGATGCGACAGAGACGCCGGCTGCGAATCATCTGGCGCTCGGGGACGGGGAACTGGACCTGGAGGCAAGACTGGCGTTTGCATACGAGCGCAATGCGCGCTGCGTTTTGGAGACGAAGACCGTGGAGGCCCTCGGAAAATCCGTGGCATGGCTTCAGGAGCGCGTGGTAAAGTAAAAAAGCGCAAGAGAGGAAAATGGGATGAGTTCGGAAAATAAGGCATCCTTGAAAACAGCTGCCCTTGTGCTTTTGTTCTGGGCGGCGTCGGTCGGCGCAGGTTTCCTGGCCTGCAATATTCAGGCGATGAACAAGACGGATACGGGAAGGGACTATCCGGCGGGATTTTTCAACGGAACCGTGTACCGCTATGAGACAGGGCACTACGTCGCGGGTACGGTGCTTTTCCTTGCAGTGATGTTCGTGTTGTGGCGGTTTATCATCCGCAGGGCATACCGGGGAATTGCGGAGAGCACCACCCAATGGAAAATTGTCTGCGGGGTGGTCACTGCTGTCGGGGCGTTCGGCATGGTTATTGCTTTGGCATTTGCCCTGTTTATGAATGTGGGAATGGCAGGCACATTGGAACCGGGGATCCTCATGGCCGTCACGGCCGCGGGATGGCCTCTGGTTACGCTCGGGCTGTGTATCGGCGGGCTTGTATGGTATGTCCGAAAGGAGGGATAGGAAAATGTTTTCGTTATTCAAGCGGGAGACTCATCAGGAACTCGAGAAGATCCTGGAACGGCTTCGGCTAAACGCCGAGAACAACTACCGCGACGCGACGAAGGAGGATCTCGCGGAGCTGGAGGAGCGATACGGGCAGCTGAAGGCTGCCGGGAAGCTGAACCAGAAGCAGATCGACCACTACAGTGAGGTGATCACGACCTACGGGATCAAGCTTCAGAATTTCTCCCACAAGACCCAGAAGGTGAACTCGTATTCCGAGAAACTGTGAGACAAAAGAAAAGACCCGGCGCAGGCCGGGAATGGAATAATTCTATGATCAATTAAAGGAGCGGAAAATGTCTGAATTCAAGAGCAAAAATCCAATCATCACATCCATCTACACAGCGGATCCGGCACCCATGGTGTACGGCGATACGCTGTACCTTTACACGACCCATGACGAGGACGTCCTCATCAATGATTTCTATACGATGTTCGACTGGAGATGTTACTCCACGAAGGACATGGTAAACTGGACGGATCACGGCAAGGTGTTCGGCCTCGACGACATCGAGTGGGCGGACGACCGCGCGTGGGCTCCCCAGTGCGTGGAGAGAAACGGCAGATTCTACCTGTACTGCCCGGTCCATAAGACGGGCGGCGGAATGGCGATCGCCGTGGGCGTTGCCGACAAGCCGGAAGGGCCGTTTACGGACATCGGACATCCGCTTGTGGATGAGGGGGACTGGAACGACATCGATCCCACCGTATTTATCGACGATGACGGACAGGCGTACCTGTACTTCGGAAACCCCGAGCTCCGTTACGTCCTTCTCAACGAGGATATGGTCTCCATCGATGAGACCGTCGGCGTTCAGAAGATCCCGATGACCGTGGAGTCCTTCGGGAAGGGCAGCCACATGACCGGCACGACCTACGGGGAAGGCCCGTGGTTCTATAAGAGAAACGGCCTGTACTACATGGTGTTCGCAGGCTTCGCCGAGGGGGAAAGACGCAACGAGCACTTCGGGTATTCTACAGCTGTAGCACCTACAGGTCCGTGGGTTTACCGGGGAGTCCTCATGGAGGAAGGCCCGTGCTTTACGAACCATCCCGGCCTCTGCGATTTCAAGGGGCACTCCTACCTGTTCTACCACACGGACGAGCTGCCCGGGGGCAGTTTATTCCATCGCAGCGTTTGTGTTGCCGAGTTCACCTACAATGAGGACGGAACCATCGACACGATTGAAAAATGCGACGGAGTCAACGGGATCGCGTAGCGCTCAATTGTTGTAGTAGTCGTTGTCGTAGTTGCAGCCGTAATTGTAATCATAGCTGCTCTTAAAGCCGGTGTAACCCGTGTAGGTAGGAGCAGGGCTCATGATGAGAGCTGCAATGATGTAAACCCAGATGCTCATGCCTGCGAAGAGGACGAGCAGCACGGTGATCAGGCGGACGGTGGAGGAATCGATCCCGAAGTACTCGGCGATACCGCCGCACACGCCGCAGAGTTTCTTGTCACTGTTGGATTTGTAAAGTTTTTTCATGGTTAGCACTCCTTTGTCTTTGTTCGATTTCGCCCCGCATTTCCCTTGGGACGATGTCATCATAACAAAGCAAGATAAAAGTGTCTTTGAAAGAAGATTAAACTTTCATTAATTTGCGGAAAGCGGGGAAAACGGAGATGGATCAGGAAGAATTATATCTGGAACTGCAGGATGAGGAGTGGCCGTTCACCTACACGAGCCACGACCGCCGCATCGCCCGGGGCATTGTGGTGGATACGGACGGATACTTTTATTTCGTCCGTGCGGAGCGGGACGATGATTTCGGCCGCGCCACGCTGATCGAGACCGCCGGAGGCGGGGTGGAGAGCGGCGAGGACTTGGACACGGCCATCGCAAGGGAGCTCAATGAGGAGCTTGGCGTGGAGGTCGAAGTCCTCTGCAAGATCGGCGTTGTGAGTGATTTTTATAATCTGATCCACCGCCACAATGTGAATAACTATTTTCTGTGTAAGATCAAATCCTTCGGGGATAAGCATCTGACGAAGGATGAGATCGAGGATTTCCATCTCTCGACACTCCGGCTGACCTATGACGAGGCCGTTGCGGAGTACGGGAAGCGCCGCGAGACGTCCCTCGGGCGGCTGGTCGCAAACCGCGAGCTCCCGGTGCTTCAACGGGCAAAGGAGCTTCTGTCGGAACGAGGGCTGTAATACGGTTTTTCCAAAAGGCGCCATCGGCGCCTTTTTTGTTGTGCCCAGGAGGTATCTGTATCGTATGTGCCATTGTATTCCAAGTCTCCGGGTATTATCTTATTTACGATGACACAGAACAGTCCGGCTTATCGAAGGAAAGGGGTGTTACAATGGAACAGAAGAAGGTTAATTGGGGAATTCTCGGAACTGCCAACATTGCCAGATGGGCAACGATCCCGGGGATGAAGAAGGCAGACAATTGCCGCCTGTACGCGATCGCGGGGAGAAGCCTTGAAAAGGCCCGGTCCTTCGCGGAACAGTTCGGGATTGAGAAGGCCTACGGCAGCTACGACGAGCTGCTGGCGGACGATGAGGTGCAGGCGGTTTACATTCCGCTGCCGAACGATCTGCACCTTCCGTGGGTTACGAAGGCGCTGCAGGCGGGAAAACATGTGTTGTGCGAGAAGCCGCTGGCCATGAATGCGGAGGAGGCGCGGCGGATGTATCAGACTGCCCGCGAGAACGGAGTCATCCTCATGGAGGCATACGCGTACCTGCACAGCCCGTATGTGGAAAGCCTGAAAGGGGATGTGGCGAGTGGCGTCATCGGCGATGTGGATTACATTGACACCTCCTTTGTGACCCAGGGCTATACCGAAGATTTCCGACTCCATAAGGAGCACGGCGGCGGGGCGATGTACGACCTCGGCTGCTATTGCACCACGATGATCCTCTCGCTGATCGAGGATGAGGTGGAGTCCGTCCGCGCATCCGCGGAGTTCACGGATCTGGGCGTGGATATGCTCACCACCGCGCAGATGCGGTTTGCCGGCGGCGCGAGAGCGGCATTTACCGTGGGAATGAACCTGGGAGCCGGCAGCAACTCCCGCTTTGACCGGCTTTTCATCCACGGCTCTAAGGGCTCCATCCGCTCCGACGTGGAGTACAACCAGGAGGGAACGCTTCACTATACGATATACACGCGCGAGGGCGCGCAGGTGCGTGAGGTCTTTGTCCCGCAGAACTATGCGCTGGAGGTCTCGCAGCTCGGAAGGTGTATCTTGGAAGGGGAGACCCCGCATATCACCGAGGCATTTTCCGTAAAAAACTCGGAGGTCATTGACCGTGTGCTGCAGGCCATCGGCTATTGACGGTCCGGCGGCTTGTCCGGAAAATGACCCGGCAGCAGGCGCAAGCCTTGTAAGACCACTGCCGATGTGGTAAAATAGACAAAATCGATCAATCCGAAGGAGAGCACGGAAGGCTGCGCAAAATGCGCGGCCGGAAAGGAAGAGCCATGAAAGTATTGCTTGTGATTGATATGCAGAATGATTTTATCGACGGAAGCCTCGGCACGAAGGAGGCGGTTGCCATTGTGCCTGCCGTTGCGGAGAAGATCCGCGCCCGCAAGGCGGAGGGGTGGCAGATCGTGTTCACCCGCGACACCCACGGGGAAGACTACATGGAAACAAACGAAGGCAAGCACCTTCCGGTGGTACACTGCATCGAGGAGACCCCCGGCTGGGAAATCCGCGACGGCCTTGACACGGAAGGAGCGCTTGTGGTCAACAAGCCGTCCTTCGGCTTCACGGGATGGACGGACGTGTTCGAGGATGTGCTCGGGGAGGCTCCCGAGGAGATCGAGCTGGTGGGACTTTGCACGGACATCTGCGTGGTGTCCAACGCGCTGATCGTGAAAGCGCTTTACCCTGAGATCCGCATCAGCGTGGATCCGGCGTGCTGTGCGGGCGTTACGCCCGAAAGCCATGAGGCGGCCCTCACGACCATGAAAATGTGCCAGATCGAGACGGCATAACAAGGAGAAGATACTGAGGCCGGAACGGCTCCGGAGGGTACCGTTTCGGCTTTTGTGCATTTACCGGCGAAACTACCGGTTGAGGAGAATTCTATGGTACAGTCAATTACGCTCGGAAAGACAGGGATCACGGTCCCGCAAAATGCCTTCGGCGCACTGCCGATCCAGCGCGTGGACACCGAAACCGCCGTTCATCTGCTGCGCCGCGCCTACGAGGGCGGCATGCGGTTTTTTGACACGGCCCACGCCTATACGGACAGCGAGACGAAGCTTGGCATCGCCTTTGAGGGGATGCGGGAGAAGGTGTATATCTCCACGAAGACCCAGGCGAAGAACGGGGACGACCTCCGCAGGGAACTCCGGGCAAGCCTGACGGCGCTTCGCACGGACTACATCGACATCTACCAGCTGCACTGCGTGCCGCAATGCTACCGGCCGGGTGACGGAACAGGGCTTTACGAGGCGCTTACGGAGGCGAAGGAGCAGGGGGTGATCCGCCATATCGGAATTACCGCCCATAAGATCGGCGTTGCGGAGGAGATTGTGGAGAGCGGCCTTTACGAGACGCTGCAGTTCCCGTTCTCATACCTTGCTTCGGACCGGGATATTGCGCTTGTGAAGGCGACGGCAGCGGCAGGCATGGGATTTATCGCCATGAAGGGCCTGTCGGGCGGACTTCTCACAAACGCGGACGCCTGTATGGCGTTCATGAGTCAGTATCCGGCGCTTCCCATCTGGGGAATCCAGATGGAGACCGAGCTTGACGACTGGCTGTCGTATTTTACGAAGGACTGCTCGATGACGGAGGAGATGCGCGCCTTTATCGAGAAGGACCGCGCGGAGCTTCTCGGAGAATTCTGCCGCGGATGCGGTTATTGCTCGCCCTGCACGGTGGGGATCGTTATCAACCAGTGTGCGCGCATGTCGCAGATGATCCGGAGGGCGCCGTCCCAGGCGTGGCTTTCGGACTACTGGAAAGCCGAGATGGCCCGCATCGCAGACTGCGTCGACTGCGGCCAGTGCAAGACCCGCTGTCCGTATGAGTTGGACATCCCGAATCTTCTGCGGAAGAATCTGGAGGACTACAACGAAATCCTTGCCGGGCGGGTTAAGGTGTAAGTATCAGGAGTGGATCAGACGTTCCCTGGCTGGCTATGTACGGACTGAGGAACAGGATCGTTCATGATTACGGGAATGTGGACCTTACGATTGTGTACGATACATTGGTTCGGAATATTCCGGGGTTACTGGAGATTATTCGTGATAAGGTAAATTGCGTTGAGGAAGAATAAATGCGTTTTCAGAAGCTTGCTTTTTTACTTAATGTATTGATTGTGATTTTCGCCGTGACGGGAACAATCCTGATGCTCTTCTTCCGTGACGGTGACCAACTGCTGCAGTCCTCGGGCATAGCAAATCTGAAGTATTTTACGGTGCTGTCCAACGAGTTCTGCGGAATCATAGCGGTGTATTCCCTGATCTGCCGGCTTCGCGGAAAGCCGCAGCCGATGTTTGCGAAGCTGCTGGCGGCAGCGGCGGTGGGACTCACGTTTCTCACGATCGCGGCATTTCTCGGGCCGATGTACGGAATGCTTAAGATGTACCATAACGCAAACCTGTTCTTCCACCTGCTCCTTCCGCTTACGGCGATGGACGAGTTTGTCATGAGCGACTTTTCGGATCGGGATGACGGAAAGACCGATCCGTCGGAAAATGCAATCCCGTTCCGCTGGACGTTCTACACGATGATCCCGGTTCTCCTCTACGGTGCCGGGTACCTCGGGAACATCCTGATCAACGGGACCGGCGTGTGGCCGGACACCAACGATTTCTACGGGTTTGTCAATTGGGGCCTGCCGGTGGGGCTCTTGATCTTCGCGTTTCTGCTGGCGGCCACCTGGGGCATTGCCTGTGCGCTGCGCGCACTGCATCGGCAGATCCGGAAGGAGGTGAAGTAATCCCATGATCTTTTCACTCATCGCGCACAAATTCAAGGCGGAGGGCCTGGAATCCTGCTCCTACAGCACGGGAGGCGGGATGACGGGGGGCTACCGCCGGGTGACGCTTCGGAAAGACCGAAAGGGGAACCGCACGGTATCGCTTCAGTACAAGGAGATACACTGCGACCGCGAGGAGACGACCGTGTATCCCGCGTCGGAGGAGGCCTTTGCCAAGGCGACGGAGATCATGAAGAGGTATCATCTCTACGGGGCCAGCAAGAGGCGGAGAAGCCGGATACAGATCCTTGACGGCGAAACGACGACCGTCAGTTTTGATTATGTGAACGGGGATTTTTCCATCCATGAGCTGCAGCGCTTGAACCGCACCATGCGGAAGGGCTGCTCGGAGATCGAGGGGTTCCTCGATTCCCTGCTCACGGGGGACGGCGTTACGACGCTGGAACCCCAGGAGGCGAGAATTCACTTAAAGAGCGGTTACACGGAGTGTTTTGAGGTCGAGGCGGCGTTTGACAACCGCCTGACCGGGATTCTCGGAGAAGAGCATGAGGTGAGCCGGTTCGGTGAATGCGGCATCATCCTCTGCACCGGAGAGACGCCTGACCTGTCCGCAGGGTCGCCCGTGGCAGGAAGCGAAGGCGGTGCGGCGGGAAATATCGTGTATGATCCGGAGAGTTCCGGTATCATTTTGCTGTATGATCAGCATACATTTGACGGGCCGGTGTATGTTCTTGCGAAGCTGCGGGGTTACCTGAAGACGGCGGCACCGCTCCTTGCGGAGATGGAGGGCCCGTACTCGTTCCGCTTCAACGGGACGCAGGAAAGGTGAGAAAGGTATTTTACGAAGAAAGAAAAAATACGGAGGTGTGAGCATGAACGAGATGACGAAGAAGCGGAACCGCCTGCTGGCGGAGACGGTGATCAAGGGACTTGCGTCCCGCAACATGACGGGCTACTATGCGGAGACCCGGGAGGAGGCGCTGCAGATGGCCTTGGAGCTGATTCCGGAGGGGGCCAGCGTCGGCATGGGCGGCTGCATGAGCGCACAGGAGATCGGGCTTACGGATGCGCTTCGGAGCGGGGATTACGATTTCATCGACCGCGACCGGACGACGAACAAGCGGGAGGCAATGATCGCCACCTATGATGCGGACTACTTTATCTCCAGCGTCAACGCCATGACGGAGGACGGCGTCCTCATCAACATCGACGGAAACGCAAACCGTGTCTCGGCCATTGCGCAGGGACCGAAGTATGTTGTGTTCATCGTCGGGATGAACAAGATCGCGCCGGATGTGGACAGCGCCATGAAGCGTGCCCGCAACGTTGCAGCGCCCATCAACGCGCAGCGGTTCGGGTTGGCGACGCCCTGCACCCGCACCGGGTCCTGCATGAACTGCAAATCCCCGGATTCCATCTGCTGCCAGATCCTGATCACACGGCTGTCCCGCCATGAGGGCCGCATCCATGTGATCCTGGTCAACGATGAACTGGGTTATTGATCGGAAAATCCCGGCGGAACCCGCCGGAACAGACACAGGCGTGTAACAGGGGGAATTGTATGAGCGCTTTATTGACCGGTTTGTTCGGAAGGAGATCGGCGGTTGTCGGGGACGACATCGCCGGGGAAGATATCAGCGAGTTTTATTTTACGTATGACGCTTCGACGTATCCGCCGGAGTTTCAGCGGTATCGGCTGTTCAAAAAGGACGGCAGGGTCTTTTTCTACCATGAGAAGCGGGAGGGGGACCATTGGCCGCTGCGGGAGGAGGATGCAACCGTCACCGGTACGACGGAGCTGACCGGGGAACAGTGGGATGCTTTTTTCGATCTTCTGAAGGGCGGCGTCGTCCGGGCAAGGGAGGAGCATCTCGAGGCCGGTGGTTCCGGTCCGTGGCTGTTTCTCTATTGGAAAAATGACCGCGGGAAGATTCAGGAGTACAGTTTCGCCTCGTACGAAAAGCAGTGTGCCTTCGAGAAGCTGTGCGAGGCCTTGAAGGAGGCGGATCTCCCGGGCGATGAGGACGTCCCTGAGGCGGAGGAACTCAGCGGGGATGAGCGGAAGCGCCTCCTGGAAGGTCTTACAAAGTACCTGTCGGACCGGTATGTACCGGCGCCGCAGGCATTTTCCGCTGCCTCGATGGCAGGGGCAGCCGCGAACAACGCCGTGCCTTTCTGTGGGAAGGCGGATGGGGCGATGCCCATGGCCTCCTATATGAGCGTGTCAGCCAGAGAGGAGGCTCAGGCTTTTGATGCGGAGGAAGCGCTTGAGCCGGAGCCCGTGGAGGAAGAGGCGTCCCTTGAGCCGGAGTTCCTCGAGGATGCGGCTGAGCCGGAGTTTCTCGAGGATGCTGAAGCCCCGGAGTTCATTGAGGATTCCGTTGCCGCGGCGCCTGTGCTTTTGGAAGAGAAGGCGCGAGAGTCGTATCGGCCGCTCCGGAAGGCCAAAAAGGCAGGAAAATACCGGGCGGAACAATCGGTATGCGATTCGATAGAACCCTTGTGTACGGACAATGCCGTGATGGGAACGGCCTCGGCGGAGAAGCGCAAACGCTCGCTGAGTGAAGCGGTTGCACAGCTTGCGGAGACGTGGCAGCAGAGCTTACTCCGGCAGATCGACGAGCGCGGTTACAGCGACGCCGAGGTATACAAACGCGCCGGGGTTGACAGAAAGTTGTTTTCCAAAATACGGAGTAATGAGGACTACCGGCCGAAGAAAAATACGGCGGTGGCATTTGCCCTGGCGCTGCGGCTCACGCTGGACGAGACGAAGGATATCCTGGCCAAGGCCGGGTACGCATTGTCTCCCAGCAGCCGTTTCGACCTGATCGTGGAGTACTTCATCGAGAACGAAGTTTACAACATCGATATCATCAATGAAGCTCTGTATGAGCACGGGGAGGCCCTTCTGGTTTCCTGACTGAAATGTCGCCTGCGAAGCGACCACAGCTTCGCGGAAGAATGATATAGTTGCCTCAGAAAGAAAAAGAAAGCCGCAGACAGCGGCGGAAAGAGAGGCAACACTATGAAGAAGGGTTTGACGGAAATTATCTACATTTTGGACAGAAGCGGTTCCATGGGCGGTCTTGAGGCCGACACCATCGGCGGTTACAATGCGATGCTCGAGAAGCAGAAGAAGGAAGAGGGCGAGGCGCTCTTCTCCACGGTTCTCTTCGATGACCGCATTGATGTGCTGCACGACCGCAAGCCGATCGCGGAGATCGCGCCGATCACGGACAAGGAGTACTTCGTGCGGGGCTGCACGGCTCTCCTGGATGCCGTAGGCGGAGCCATCCACCACATCCGCAATGTCCACAAGTATATCCGCGAGGAGGATGTACCGGAGAAGACGCTGTTCATCATCACCACCGACGGCATGGAGAATGCCAGCAAAGAGTACGATTACGCGAAGGTCAAGAAGATGGTGGAGCAGCAGAAGGAAGCCGGATGGGAGTTCATCTTCCTCGGCGCAAACATTGACGCAGTCGAGGTTGCCGGCCGGTTTGGCGTCGGTGCCAACCGCGCGGTGCGGTATGAGTGCGACAGCGTCGGAACCGCGCTGAACTTCAGTGCGATGTCGAAGATGGTAAGCCGCGCGAGAAAGTCTGAGAGCGCCATGGCAATGAGCGCCGCATTCGACTGCGAGGATGCACTGGAGGAAATCCGGGAGGACTACAAGAAGCGCGGAAAGAAGTAAGAGAAACAGAGGTATCCGCACATGTTTGGAAGTGCCATCAGGCATCCATGGTGGATTCCGACTGTGAGATGAAACCGTTCACAATGAAGTATATCGAAGCATTTTCCGAAAAATACAATACGGAAAATTGACTCCGCATCCCGACAGTGGTATATTGTGTGTGATCACTCGAAAGGAGGATAATCAACAATGGTATTGAAAAGAGGTGTTCGCCTTTAACAGGGCGATGGTTTCCAAAGACAGCAGCAATCGCATAACCGTCTAGTATTTCTGCTCTGAATATTGTGCACAGCCCGGATCACGGGGACTGTGAGAAGCAAAGAAAACAGAAAAGGAGCAGAGATATCATGGGTTACGCTAATGCCGGCTTTGTGTTGCCGGATGCTTTGATCCGGGAGATCCAGCGGTACGTAAACGGGACAAGCCTGTATATTCCGCAGGTAAAGCGGAAGAAACCGCGGATGAATCCCTACCGGGTGGAAATCCGGAACAGAAACCGGGAGATTTACCGGTCGTTTGTTAAGGGGGGCAGCGTTTCGGAGCTTTACGAGCGGTTCTTCCTCTCCGAGAAAAGCAATTACCGGATCTTAAGTCAAATGAAAAGCTGATTACAATGGGAGGGATGTCACGGCATCTCTCTCATTTGTTTTTTGACTGAAAAATGAGAATGACATTTACCCCGGAAGTATGATAGGATGGATTATGACATGAAAACGTCACCGTATACGGAACCATTACAGGGAGAAAAGTCGAACAAAAAACGGAGGTTTCGAATGAACGTATTTTTTGAGACAGAACATCTTCTGGTCCGGAAACTGGAGCCGGAGGATGCGGAACAGTTATATGCAAACCATGCGGAAGAAAAGGTGAAGCAGTGGTTTCCGAATGAATGCTATGCGGATCTGAATGAAGCAAAAGATGCAATACAGTTTTTCCGCGACTGTGTTGACGGCGAACATCTGCCGTTTGTCCTTGCAATCCAGCTCAAGGAGACCGGTGAGCTGATCGGCGACACGGGCGTGAGTGAGGTGGAGGGCGAGCCGGATGCCGTGGAAATCGGGTACCAGATCTGCGACCGGTACAGCGGCAGGGGTCTGGCCACCGAAGCGCTCAGGGCGATGACGGAATTTGCCTTTGACAGGTTCAACGCGACCGTAAGCTACGGGCGTGTTGTCCACGGGAACGGAGCATCCGCCAGGGTGCTCGAGAAGGGGGGATACACTTTCGTGAGGGAAGAATTCGGAGTGGAGGACGATCCCTATGGCAACGGGATGTTGGTGTTTGTCTGCCGAAAGTAGGAGAAAGGGGGACACGGATGAAGAAGGGGTTAATTGTTTTTGCACTGGTACTGCTTTTGACGGTTGGGGCGGTGGCCGGGTATGAGATTTACATGAATACCCGGGAGTACACCATTGACGACCTGAACGGGATATGGACATGCGAGCTCGATAGCGGGCAACATTACGTCTTATATATTCATGACGGCCGTATGGACCTCATGAGGTATGAGAGGAAGGATGAAAGCGATGCGAGAGGCATGGACAGGGATCGCGCTATGGTGATGGACACGGTTCCGGAGGGAACCTTTAACAAGATTTCCTGGAGGGGAAATTTTGATCTTGAACGGACCGGATCCCAGAACTCGGTAAACGGGCTTTATGACGGTGACGGATACGAGTTTGACTTCAAGAGAGGCCGGATTTATCAACGGGGGTTCATCGTCGGCGGGGAGGTAAAATATGTCCGGGGAACGGAAGCGGAACATCCTCATATCGTGAAGATGTCGAAAGCCCTCGATCAGGCGTATCAGCTTTCCTTGTCTCAAAAGCCCCTGGAGATCGGCGAGCTACATTGTTACAGCATCGTCGGAGCGGCG
>JAGCVY010000081.1 GCA_017962105.1 Lachnospiraceae bacterium | reverse complement strand
GCCACATCGGCGACGGGATCCGCCCCTCCGAGCGCCGCAAAGGATATGCCACGTAGATGATCCGGCTGGCACTTGAGAAATGCCGGCAGCTGGGCATTTTCAGAGTTTTAATGGTGTGCGACAAGGACAATACCGGCAGTGCCCGAAGCATTCAGAAAAACGGCGGCGTGCTGGAGAACGAGCCGGAGGTCGAGGGCGTTGTGCAGCAGCGGTACTGGATTACCCTGCCGGAGACGGACGAAGAGGCAGCCGAGAGTAAGTCGGAATTCCTTCGCCGCATGTCCATCGATGAGGTTCCGGAGTGCGTGGAGGTCATCCGAAAGTCGTTCCAAACCGTGGCCGATGAGTTCGGATTTACCGAGGAAAATGCACCCCGGTTCACGGCATTTGCCACGGACGAAAACCGCCTGCTATATCAGTTCTGTGTGGAGAAGCGGCCGATGTATGTTTACCTCGTCGGAAAGAAGATTGCAGGGTATTATTCGTTAGCTCTTCAGGAGGACGGATCCGTCGAACTCAATAACCTCTCGGTGCTTCCGGAGTACCGCCACAGAGGAATCGGCGCGAAGCTTCTGACCGATGCCATGAGTCAGGCGAAAAGCCTCGGGAAGACAGTATTGAAAATGGGCATTGTGGAGGAGAACAAGAGACTTCGCAAATGGTACGAAAGCTTCGGCTTTATCCACTCCGGAACACAGAAGTTCGACTTCTTCCCGTTTACCTGCGGGTATCTCGAAAGAGAGCTTCCGAAGATGAAATACTACCGCGTGCACACCGCTGATATGGCCTGGATCACGAAGCAGCCCCGGGGCATCTTCACAACCATCGGAAAGCTGATCGATGCGGAGATTCCCACCAAGGAGGAGATCGCGGAGTATTGGAAGAACCGCGAGTACTTCGAGGAGGTGCTGCCGCTTCCGCCGTACTACGAGGCGGGCAATCCCGAAGGTGCCGTGACGTGGTTCAAGGATACCCCCGAAGGCAATGACATCTGGCAGCAGATGACATTTTACAGGGATATGGGCGACAAATACGGCATACAGTTTTATGTTTCGGAATGTCTGGAGCTTCCGGGTGAAGTGGTCTATGAGGACGATTTCCAGATCGCAGTGAAGGGACAGAACGACGTTACGGTTATCACGAGACCGTTGTTATAATATCTGAGAAAAACGAAAGGGAGAACAGCCATGAAATTTGCAGAGAGAACCATAACCTTGAAGGACGGCAGGACATGCATTCTGAAGCCGAACTCCCCGGAGTACGCGGCCGAGATGATCGAGTATCTGAAGAAGACCTGCGCGGAGACCGACTTCCTCTTACGCAATCCGGATGAGGTCAATTTTACCCTGGAGCGCGAGGCGGAGATTCTCGGTAATCTCCTCGAGGATCCGTATCATGCTATGATGATCGCCCTGGTGGACGGCAGACCCGCCGGAAACGGCAGCGTCAGCGGGATCGGTGAGAAGCGGAAGATCCGCCACCGCTGTTCCCTTGCGATCGCCCTTTACAAGGAGTTCTGGGGCCTGGGAATCGGTACCGCTATGATCGATTACCTGAGCGAACTGGCCCGCGGTATCGGCTGGGAGCAGATGGATCTCGAGGTTGTCGCGGAAAATGAGCGCGCACAGGCGCTCTACAAAAAATGCGGCTTCATCGAGAGCGGCCGCAGGCACAACGGGGTCCGCTTTGACGACGGAACGTACCATGACGAGATATTGATGTACAAGGATCTGACGAAATAAAAGGGGGAAAATGATATGAGCACAAGACAGGAGATTGTGGGAAGCTTCTACAGCGAGGTCTGTGAGGACCGAAGACTTGTCAAGAGCCGTCACGGGCAGCTGGAGTACGCCGTGACCATGGAGTATATCCATAAGTTTGCGGGGAAGGGCTCGAAGGTTCTCGAGCTCGGCGCCGGCACCGGCAGGTACTCCATCGCGCTGGCGAAGGAGGGCATGGACGTGACCGCGGTGGAACTCGTGGAGAGCAACCTCGCGGTACTTTTGGAAAACGGCCGGGGCGTTGCCGGACTCCGTGCCGAACAGGGTGATGCCACCGACCTTTCGCGCTTTGCGGACGACACCTTCGATGTGACTCTTGTGTTCGGACCGATGTACCATCTCTATGAGAAGGATGAGATCCACAAGGCGATCGATGAGGCGATCCGTGTGACCAAACCGAAGGGCGTTCTTCTCTTCGCCTTTATCTCGGTTTATGGTATCATGTATGCAAACTACCTGCAGGGAAACTGGGCTGCGGGCGAGGAGGAAAACTTCACTGCGGACTATGCGATCCGACATTTTAAGGAGCAGCTTTTTACCGGCTATGACGTGTCGGAGTTTGAGCAGTTTTTTGAGGAGAAACCCGTTTTGCGGATTACCACGGCGGGTGTCGACGGGATGCTGGAGACTGTCGAGGCGCGGGAGGATTTTTCGATCGGCGATGAGGATTTTGAGGCATTCAAGCGATGGTATCTTGCCATTTGTGAGAAGCGGGAACTTCTCGGAATGACAAACCATCTTCTGTACATTTGCAAAAAAGACGGGAGAACAGCATGAATAAACTGATTTATCCGGATTACAGCAACTGTATTGCCAACCTGCCGAACTCTATTCTCAAGAAGTTCGGTGCAAAAACCGTGGGAGAGCCGTTGCCGTTGGCGGAGCCGTATCTGCAAAAAGATTACGCAAATGTCGTTGTGATCCTTCTGGACGGTATGGGAAAGACGATCCTGGAGAGACATCTACAGGAGGACGGATTGTTCCGATCGAATCTTGCAGGAATTTACAGCTCGACGTTTCTTTCCACAACGGTAGCGGCGACAACTTCCATGATGTCCGGTCTGCAGCCCTGCGAACACAGCTGGCTCGGGTGGGACTGCTACTATCCCCAGATTGACAAAAACGTCACGGTGTTTCTGAACACGGTCCAGTGCACCTCCGAGCAGGCGGCGGAGTACAATGTCGCCGGAACCTTTACCCCCTTTGAGAACGTGGTTGACCGCATCAACCAAAGCGGCGGGCAGGCCCGTATCGTCGCGCCGTTTTTAGACAGATCCATTCAGGACTTCGCGGGCGTGTGCGACGGAATCCGGAAGTACTGTGAAGAGCCCGGCGGCAAATACATCTACGCCTATTGGAACCAGCCGGACGGCGTGATCCATCGAAACGGGTGCGGGGCGAATATCGTGAGGAAGGTCCTTCGGAAGATCGAGGCCAGGGTCGCGAAGCTGGCGGAGGATTTTCCGGATACGCTGTTCCTTGTAACCGCGGATCACGGCCACATTGACACGGAGCTTGTGTGGATCAAGGATTATCCCGTGCTCACGGACTGCCTTGAGCGAATGCCTTCGCTGGAGCCGAGGGTGTTGAACCTCTTTGTGAAGAAGGGGAAGGAGGAGACGTTTGTCGCTGAGTTTACGCGTCTCTTCGGCGACCGGTTCCTTCTGATGTCCATGGAAGAGGCGATCGGGCAGAACCTCTTCGGGACCGGAGCACATCACGAATGCTTCCGGGGAATGCTCGGAAACTATCTGGCGATCGCCACCGGAAACCTGTCGATCATGGTTCACGACGAGTTCTGGGTTTCCCTGCACGGGAGCCTGACGGAGGACGAGATGCTGATACCGTTGATCGTGTTGAACGGAAAATGATGCAAAGAAAAAGAATTAGAGAGGCAAAGATATGGATCTGATCATAATATTCGGCTGCGGTGCGGTCGGGAAGATGACCGTAGGACAGGAGCTACGAAAGATTACCGATTTTCGGTTGTTTCACAACCATATGGCGATCGAGCCCGTCATCGAATTGATGGGGCGGTTTGACCATGCCCTTGTGGAGAAAATCCGCGAGGACTGCTTTGAGGCGTTCCTCAAGACCGACTATCAGGGAATGATCTTCACGTACATGTGGGCTTTCGACCTGCAGTCCGACTGGGACTACATCAAGGGCGTCGCCGACCGGTTCGAGGCCACCGGTGGAACCGTGTACTATGTCGAGCTGGTTGCTGACCGCGATGTGCGGCTTGCCCGCAACAAGACGGAAAACCGGCTGCTCCACAAGGCTTCCAAGCGCGACATCACGATCTCCGACGACCGGATCATCCGTGAGGAGACCAAGTACCGGATCGAGAGCCGCGACGGTGAGATCCCGTTCCCAAACTACATTAAGATTGACAACACAAACCTCGAGCCCGATGCGGTCGCGCGGATGATCAAGGAACATTTTTCGCTTCCGGATATAAAGCCGGAGCGGATGGTCCAACAGATCTATTTCGACCCCGTGCGGGACGACGAGATCGAACAGCTTCAGCAGATGCAGGAGGAGGCGTTCATGCCTCTCTATGAGAAGTATCACGATGCGGGTTCTCCGGCGCTGGAGTCAACCGACCGCATCCGTGCAAGGGCAGCGCGGCCGAACCGGAAATACTATTTCATCTGCGTGTCCGGAGCCCGGGTCGGGGTCATCAACGTCGGCCACAACGACCCGGAGGAGCATGAAGTGTCGTTCATCAGTCCGATCTTCATCCTGCCGCGCTACCAGAACCGGGGCTTCGGGTATGCCGCGATCCGGAAGGCTTTTGAGATGCATCCCGAGGTGAAGACCTGGAGACTGGAAACCATCAAGGAGGAGCCCCGCAACTGCCATCTCTACGAAAAATGCGGGTTTGTCCTCACCGGCGAGGAAGAGGTCGTCAACGACAAAATGACCCTTGTGATGTACGAGAGAACCGTGGAATAAAGTCCGAGGCTTCTGCTTCAGCAGAAACCATCACGGCGTCAGGTTCCCATTTTCCGGGTGATGCCGGATGATCAGCCGGTCAAAGCAGGCGGTCAGCCCCGGAAGGACCAAAAGGATCAGCAGAAGGGCGATGACGACTCCGATGAACAGCGTGATGCACACCTCGGAGACCATCACCGCGGAGGCGAAGATCCCGAGGGAGGCAAGGCAGAACACGAGGATCGCTCCCGAGGTCATGATCGTGTGAATGGAGCCCTCGCAGGCTGCCTTCAGGGATTGCTTTACATCGGCGGTTTTTCTGCTCTCCCGGTAGAAATTACAGAACACGATGCCGTAGTCGATGGTACTTTTATAACTACATTACTTACGGCGTATACCGCGTGGTCTGTGTCTGGCTCAACAAGGAGGTCCGGGAGTCGCCGGAAGCCATTGCGAAACTGATCGACCAAATGGTGATGGAATGACCGTTTTTCTGTCATGTTCGTATTGACGTATTATGAAAAATATGAAATAATTGATTAAATAATTTTTTACGCAGCGCTACAAAAATGCTCTGTCCGCTGTGGATTGCGGGTTACGTACTTCTGAAAGAGGCTGACTATGGCTTTGTGGGTGGTGGATTATCTGATCAATTTTCTGAGTTACTATATCGTCTATCGATGGATTCTCTGTGTGCCGTTTCGAAAGAATATTTTTCTGCACATCGGCGTGCCGGTTGCGCTGTGCCCGGTGGTCATCGGGTTGTTCCGGACCAAGGTGATCGGGTATAACGGGGTTGTCATAGCGTTTGCCGCTCTTTTGGGGCTTCTTCTGCTTGTGGAAGAACGACACATCATGGTAACGCTGGCCTTTCCGATCGCATTCTTCGCATCCGGCGTCATCTCGATACTGGTCACCTACCTTCTTTCGTTTGTGACCGGGATCCCGTACCCTGAGTTCATGGCATCCATGTGGTGGCAGGTCGCGTCGGAGAGCGTATTCCCGATTGTTTTCTTTGTCCTGTTTTTCACCTGCCGCAGACTGCGCGAGGAGAGGGATACGCTGGTGTTCAGCCCGTCGCAGTATATGACAACCCTTCTGGGTTCCGTGTGCCTTTTTATCATCATCAGCATTTCCCAGGGGATGATGAAGGGAAAGGCGGTGTTCGTGGAATGGATCCGCCCGCTTTCCATAGCGCTGGTGATCGTGGCGATCGTTTTTGTCGCCCTTGTGCTGTGGCAGTCCAGCGTGGAAAAGAGGGCTCTGCGGTACAAGATGGAAAATGAGTACTACCAGCTCTGCCTGAAGAGGCAGGAGACCCATATCCGGGAAATCGTGGAAAACGACCAGAAAATCCGCCGGTTCCGACATGACGTGAATGCGCACCTGACAGCGTTGGAGCAGTGCGTTCAGACAAACGACATGCAGCAGCTGAAATCCTACGTGGAACGGATGCGCACCGAGACGCAGAAGCTGGAAGTCCAAAAGTTTACCGGGATCGGAGTGGTGGATGCCATCATCAGCGAATGGTATCAGAAGGCGAAAGCGCAGGAAATCCAATGGGAATGGGACGGCGGTCTGCTGGGACAGACGGAGATGGAGCCCTTCGATCTCTGTGTCATCTTCTCCAATCTCTTGAGCAATGCGGTGGAAGCGGCAGAGCAGGTGGAGGAGGGAAAGGAGCGGAAAATAAGCGTCTCCTGCGGTTCTTTCATGGATCGGATCTGTATCCGCGTCTCCAACACCTGCAGGGATACCGCTGAGACGGAGAAGCGTCACGGAACCACGAAGAGCGATTACCGGAATCACGGATTCGGCCTGATGAACATCCGGAATACGGTTGCGAAGGTAAACGGTGAATTTTCCATTCAGGAAGAGCCGGGACTGTTCCGCGCTGAGATCGTGCTGTAGGGCCTGTGGGCTTGGAATTCCTGTCGCAGGCGTTGTCATTTATCCCGAAAATATGTCGTTCATCCAAAAAAAATGTCGTTCATCCAGAAGTGATTGCATTTTCCGATGATGTTTTTCATAATGAAAAACAAAAAGGGGGTGTAACAGAAGATGAGACAGGTAAAACAGAGCGGCAGCTTTTTCAGGGAGTGCGATTTTTGGGAGTGGCTTTGCTTCATCCTGGGAATTCCCAGCAATTGACCGCCCTTGACTTTTGATAGATTTTTTTGTGATGGGTAGATTATAACAGCAGAACAGTACGCTTAGCACCTGGGGTCATAAGACAGAAAATGTCTGTGGCCCTTTGGGTTGTATTCGGGGAACTCGGAGGAAACGATGATTTTCGTTGGCATTTGCGATGACGAAGAGGCTTACCGCATGCAGATCAGAACAATCTGCAAGGATTTTTTTGATGCGCAGAAACAGGAATTCCGGTTCGTCGAGTTTTCCTCGGGGGAGGAAGTGCTTGCCTATCGGGGAGACAAGATCCATCTGCTGTTCCTCGACATTGAGATGCCGGGAACGGACGGGCTTGAGGTTCTCACCAAGGTTCGACGGAACGATCGGTTCTGGCGGATCGTGTTCGTGACAAGCCACAAGGAGCTTCGGTGGGAAACCATCGATCTGAAGACGCTGGCCTTTTTGGAGAAGCCCCTCGACCGGGTCGGCGTGGAATCCTGTATCAAAACCGTGATCCGGGAAAACCGGGAGAACATCGACATTTCCTACAAGACGCTTCAGGGGATCGGCCATGTCCGGCTGGATCGGATCATCTCCGTCCAGGCCAGAGGCAACTATGTGAACATCTGCTTTGAGCAGGAAGAGATCCCGGGATATGACAGCATCAAGACCATCGAAGGGCAGACCGAGGGGACGACCATGATACGGACCCACAAGTCGTATCTGGCAAATCTTCAGTACGTCAAAAAGGTGAACGGGGACGGGCTTTTAATGACCAACGGCACGGTTGTTCCGGTGGGAAGAAAGTATCTCGCGTCCGTGAAGGAGGCGTATCACTCGTTCCTTCGGAACGTGACAATTGACCGGATCCGTTAAACCGTTTTTGACATTCCTGTCGTTCATCAAGAAAAACCGTCGTTCATCCAGACACGGTTGATTTTCCTCAAAACGGGTCGTTATAATGGGCTTGCAGAGAAAAGAAATCCTTTTCCTGCAGAAGGTGGGGTTTGTTAACAAGTAACCATTTTTTGTCTTCAATTGCTATGCGCAGGCGATTGGACAACCATTACAACATTTACCTTGAGGAGGCAAAAACAATGTTTAACACTTTGAACGTTAAAGAAATGATGGATGTTAACGGTGGTTTCTACTATGTACCGAAGTACTATAAGGATGGCACTTTCTTGGGCCTTGAGCAGGTTTCCAACAGCTGGGGCAACGGCGGCTACAAGTGCTATATCAAATTCACTCCTAATGGCAAATTCCAAAAGAGCAAGAAGTATCCTTGGGAGCTGTAATTTCTCTTTGAGCACTGCGATGGAAAGTGAATAAGTAAGAAAAAAAAGCGGGCTGAGCATGCTTCGGTATGATTCGGCCCGTTTTTGGCTATGGGGTGGAAGATGAAGTATTATTGTGTAAAGCAGCATGACATTACGGACTGCGGTGCAGCGTGTCTGGCGACCATCTGTAAGCAAAACGGCTACAAGATCGGTATCACGAAAATCCGCGAGGCCGCATGCACGGACATGCAGGGCACCAACGCGGTCGGTATGGTCAAGGCTGCGGAACAACTGGGGTTTACTGCGAAGACCGTGAGGGGTGAGAAAGAGGATATCTTTTCGGATTTTCCGCTCCCCTGCATTGCGCATATCATCGTGGACGGAAACCTTCTGCACTACGTCGTTGTGCAGAAAATCACGAAGAAGCAGATCGTGATCGCCGACCCCGCCAAGGGGATCGTGAAGCTGAAACCGGAAGAGTTTTTCGGTGAGACGGCTGACGAGAATGAGACCCCCGCATACAAATGGACCGGTGTCCTGATCCTGTTGACGAAAAATGAGACCTTCCGGAAGGGTGTGGAAACCAAGGGGCTGTTCCGCCGTTTCTTCTGCCTGCTGCTGCCGCAGAAAAGCCTGGTTTTGCACATCTTTCTGGCGTCCCTGATCTATACGCTCTTCGGCATCCTCGCCGCTTTTTACTTTCAGGCGTTGATCGACAAGGTAATGCCCTGCAGTCTGACAAAGATGCTGACGACCCTTTCCATCGGCATGATCCTTCTGAGCCTGTTTCAGGTTGCGCTCGGCATGATCCGGTCGCACATGATGCTGTACTTAAGCCAGAAGCTCGACATCTCGCTGCTTTTGGGATATTACCGGCACGTCATGGACCTTCCGATGAATTTCTTCGGAACCCGCAGGGTCGGCGAGATCATCTCCCGGTTTACCGACGCCGGAAAGGTTCGCGACGCCATCTCGGGGGCGACCTTAACAATCATGATCGACACGTTGATGGCGGCTGCCGGCGCGGTGATCCTGTGCACGCAGAATCCGGTGCTCTTCCTTGTCACGGTGGTCATGGTGGTTCTCTACGCCATCATCGTTCTGACCTTCCGGGAGCGGTATCAAAAGCTGAACGAGAACGTGATGGAGGATAACGCGCTGCTGACCTCCTACATGGTGGAATCCTTAAACGGTATCCAGACGGTGAAGGCCTACAACGCGGAGCGCAGGACGAAACATGAGACGGAGACGAAGTTCGTAAGGCTGTTGAAGAGCATTTTCCGACTCTCCTGGGTAAGCAACCTGCAGGAAGGCCTGAAGGCTACGGTGGAGCTGGTGGGCGGCGTGGTCATCCTGTGGATCGGCGCGCTCAGTGTCATCCGCGGAGAGATGACGGCCGGCGGTCTGATCACCTTCAATGCGCTGCTTGTTTACTTCCTCACTCCCATCAAGAATCTGATCGACCTTCAGCCGCAGATGCAGACGGCCGTGGTTGCGGCGGACCGTCTTGGGGAAATTCTGGATCTGGAGGCCGAGAAGACGGAGCAGGAGCTGCACAAGGTAGAGGCGAAGGATCTGAAGGGGGATATCTCCATCCGAAATCTGGATTTCCGGTACGGTACCAGACAGCTTGTTCTGGAAGACATAACGATACAGATCCCACAGGGCAGCAAAGTGGCCTTTGTCGGAGAGAGCGGCTCCGGAAAGACGACGCTCTCCAAACTGCTGCTTCACATGTACACACCCGAAAAAGGGGAGATACTGATCGGCGACCGAAGTATCGAGGACATTCAGATTGAATCCCTGCGCGACAGAATTGCATATATTCCTCAGGAGACGTTCCTGTTCAGCGGCAACATCTACAGTAACCTGACTCTCGGGATGGACGATGTGACGACCGATGACGTTGTGACGGCGGCCAAACTGGCGCAGGCCCATGATTTCATCATCGATCTTCCGCTTCGTTATGGGACGTTTCTGGAGGAGAACGGAGCGAACCTTTCGGGCGGCCAGAGACAGCGCCTCGCAATCGCACGGGCGATACTCAAAAAGCCGGATATCCTCATCCTCGACGAGGCCACCAGCAACCTGGATTCGATCACGGAGCGGGCACTGGATGCGACGATCCGCGAGTACGCGAAGGATATCACAACCATCTTCATCGCGCACCGTTTAAGCACCATCAAGAATTGTGACAAGATCTTCGTAATGCATAAGGGAAGAATTGTCGAGGAGGGCACGCACAAGGAGCTGATCGCCAAAAACGGCCGATACGCCGAGCTGGTGAGACAGCAGTCCTTAGGCGAATGCGGAACGGAGGTGACAACGGTATGAAACCGATTATCATCGATATGAAGGACCTGTCGGAAAGCACGGAGATTTATGAGAAAAAGCCCAATCCGGCGGTCGTTGCCTTTCTCTATATCCTGCTTGGGATCATTGTGATAGCTGTTTTGTGGATGGCATTTTCCGAAATTGACATCGTGACGGAATGCAACGGCGTTTTCCTGTACGGCGACGGCGTCACCGAGGTGACATGCGACTATAATGCCAAGATCACCAAATGCAACGTCACAGACGGGGAGTATGTCACGGAGGGAACCGTTCTGTACGAGTTGAGGCTTGTGGGAAGCGACAAGGACTCGAAGAAAGAGGATCAGACGGAGGAAGCGCCGGTCATCTGGGCGGAAGAGAGCGGGTACTTCTACACCTCCCTGGATGGAGGGACAGGCATGACCCTGGAGGCCGAAAGCTGTGTCGGGTATCTCTTCCCGACTCCGCAAAAGACATTTCAGGCTCAGATTTTCATTCTCAGCAATGACATCGGAAAGGTAACGGAAGGGCAGCAGGTCCTGTTGGAGACGACGGCTTTTCCTGCGAGTGAATACGGTGTCATAACGGGGTTCGTGCGTAAAATTTCCGAGACGATCCAATACGGCTCGGAGAGCGGGATATCCTATTGCTATGCCTGGGTTGAGATCGACATGACCGAATTGACCGACGGGAAGGGAAAGAGTATTCCCCTCAAGAACGGTCTTTTCTGCCAGGCGAAGATCATAACTGACAAAAAGAAGGTCCTCCCGTATGTCTGGGAGAAGCTCCGTTAGACCGGAATTTTCAAAAGATGGTATCCCCTTATGGGAAGAAAGGGCTGTCGCACCTGCGGCAAGCCCTTTTTTCTTGTCAGAAGAGGCTTTTTTATGGTATAATTCCTGAAACGGCAAGGCTTGGAAATACGGGGTGAAGAAGCCGTGACGGAGGGAATCGATGATTGAATTGATAACACCCGAATTGGGGGATTTGTGGTTTCGGGAAAGCCTTATGGCGGACGAGGAGACAATGTCATACAACCACGCCTGGGGCGGAACCATTCCGTTTCCGGAGGAGGATTGGCAGGATTGGTATGACTATTGGGTTGTAAATCATGAGAACAGAAGATTTTACAGGTACCTGAAAGATGAGAACGGTTTTGTCGGAGAGGTTGCGTATCACTACGATCCCGAGTACAACGGATATGTCGCCGATGTTATCATCTTCTCTAAGTACAGAGGAAAAGGGTATGGCTCCAAGGGGCTGGAGCTCCTTTGCCTTGCGGCGAAGGAAAACGGGATCAAGGTTCTTTATGATGACATCGCCATTGACAACACAGCGATCAAACTGTTCCTGAAACAGGGATTTTACGAAGAATACAGGACGGAAGAGAAAATCGTTCTACGGAAGGACCTGTAACCCGGGGATCATAAAAACACATAGGGGAAGAAGAATGATAGGATTGATCGTAGCCCGTTCGAACAATAACGTCATCGGGAAAGGCGGAGAAATACCGTGGAGGATTAAGGGGGAGCAAAAGCAGTTTAAAGAGCTCACCACCGGAAATATCGTCGTGATGGGCCGCCGCTCCTATGAGGAGATCGGGCACCCGCTTCCGAGCAGGACCACGATTGTTGTTTCGAGAACAAAACAGTTTGAAGGAGACGGCGTTCAGACCGCGGGCTCCGTCAGGGAAGCAATCGAAATGGCGGGGGACAGGGATGTATTTATCGCCGGAGGCTATGGCCTGTACAAGGAAGCGATTCCCTTGGTCGACATCATGTATATCACCGAGGTCGATCTGACGGTTGAAAACGGGGATGTGTTCTTCCCCGATTTCAACGAAGAGGACTTTGAGAAAACAACCGGGGAGACGCTGGGGGAAGAAATCCGCTACACAAGAACCATTTACCGCAGAAAGCGTGGCCGGGATCAGCAAACCGGCGGAAACAGGATAAAGGCGCTGCTTTTTGACCTGTTTGAAACCCTGATCACGGAATGGGGGCACGAAAAATACACCAAGCGAAAAATGTGTGCCGACCTCGGCGTTGACAAAGAAGAGTTTGATGTTCTCTGGGAGGAGAAGGAAGAAGAGCGTTATCTCGGAGAAATCGATTTTGAAGGCTCGATCCTATACGCGGGAAGTAAGCTTGGCAGGGAAATCAGTGCCGAGACCCTGGCGTATGTCCTTAACCGGAGAATGTCTGCAAAGGCCGCATGCTTTGAACATATTGATCCTGAGGTGTTCCGTTTGCTTGAAGAGCTGCGGAGCAGAGGATTCCGGACGGCAATCGTGAGTAATTGCTCCTCGGAAGAGGTGAAGGTGATCCGGGAGTCGGAACTGTTCCGATACTTCGATGAAGTGGTATTGTCCTACGAAGTTCATAAGAAAAAGCCGGACCGCGGCATTTACGAGGAGGCGGCAAGACGGTTAGGTGTAGACCTCGCAGATTGCATCTTTGTGGGAGATGGCGGAAGCAATGAGCTTCAGGGAGCGGAAAATGCCGGCATGAAGGCGATACAGGCAAAATGGTACACAAACCGGCTTCCTCAGAAACGGGAGACGATAGGGGCTTATCCTGTGGCAGAAGAGCCGCTGGAAGTACTGAAACTGATCGTACCGGTAGCGGAGTAAAACCGGAGAAAGAGATTGTTAAAAGATGAAGACCAGAGAGGAAGCACTGCAATTCGGGCTGTCCTTCCCAGACACGTATCAGGAGGCTCCGTTCCACGACGAAAACTGGCAGCTTGTGCGATATAAAGGCAATAAGAAAGCGTTTCTTTGGACCTATGAGAGAGACGGATACGTCAATCTCAACCTGAAAGCGGAACCGATGAGGGCAATGTTCTGGCGTAAGATACATTCGTCCGTCCTGCCGGGATATCATCAGAACAAGGAACACTGGAACACGGTGATCCTTGACGGAAGTATTCCGGAGGAGGACATCCGGATGATGATCGCTGAAAGCTATGACCTGATCAGCGACAGTCCGGCGAAAAGGATTTACGAAGCGGTTAAGAAAATCCCCCGCGGAAAAGTGGCAACCTATGCACAGGTCGCGGAACTTGCCGGGGACAGAAAGATGGCGAGGGCCGTCGGAAACGCGCTTCACAGAAATCCCGAGCCGGGAGTCATACCGTGCCACCGCGTTGTGAACGCGGCAGGAGAATGCTCCGGAAGCTTCGCGTTCGGCGGATCGGGCGCACAGGAGAAGCTGCTTCGGAAGGAAGGCGTGAAGGTTGTAAACGGAAGAGTGGATCTGCAGAAATATCAGTGGAAACAACTTTGAAACGGGGGAAATGAGACATCGATGAAGAATCCATTGGTCAAGACTTTGAAGGCCGCGCATTTCATGGCCGGAAAGGCAAGTTCGGAAGCGGAGATCAAGCGACATCGAAAACTTGCCGATTGGGCAGGCCGCCTTGCGACGCCCAAAGGTGATGTGACCAGGCGGAGGTTCCGCCTCGGTAAGATCCGCTGCGAGGAGGTCAGACCTTTCTTTGCACACAATCCCGATTATGTGATCCTTTACTGTCACGGCGGCGGGTATGTCAGCGGCGGGCTTGACTACGCGGGAAATCTTTCGGTAAAGCTTGCCATGGCGACCGGCTTCACGGTGTATTCGTTCGCGTACCGGCTGGCGCCGGAGCATCCGTATCCGGCGGCAGAAGAGGATGTGAATGCCGTGTGGGAGCATCTCACGGAAAATGTCGCTGACGCAGCCCACGTGCTTCTAGCCGGGGATTCGGCGGGGGGAAATATGGCGCTGTGCCTTACACAGAGGCTGCTTGCGGAAGGGAAACCGGTGCCGCGGGAACTTCTTTTGTTCAGCCCGTGGACTGACATGACCGGAACGGCGGAGTCCTACGAAATCAACCGGGACATCGACCCGATTCTTTCAAAAGAGTTCGTGTTGAATTCCGCCAGAGCATACATGGGAGACGGGGATCCGGAAGATGCGGCGTTCAGCCCGTTGTTCGGGAGTTTTGAGAATTTTCCGCCGGTCTATATTATGGCGGGGAGAAACGGAATATTATTAGATGACAGTGTCAGACTCAAGGAGAAGATTGATGAAGCCGGTGGGACGGCGGAGCTTGACATTGAAGAGAAAGGATGGCACGTGTATCAGCAGATGCCCGGCTCCATGGCACGGGAAGCGATGAAGCGGCTGGCAGCGCATGTGACGCATACAATCTATGGGAAGCGCTAATTGGTACAAGATTGACAACGTGGCGAAGGTTTTCCTGGCCACGGTCGGAAAGCGGGATACCCGGTCCTTTCGCCTCAGCTGCACGCTGACGGAGGACGTTGATCCGGAACTTCTGCAGCAGGCGGTGAACTCGGCAATCGAGGACCGTCCGCAGGTGCAGGTGAGAATCCGGAGAGGGTTCTTCTGGCATTACATGGAGGACACCGATCTTATGCCGGTGGTTAAAGAGGAGGACGACCGGATCTGTCCGCTTCTTTATGTTCCGTCGAAGACCATGTTGCACTATCAGGTGACCTACTTCGGAAAGCGGATCAATCTTGACATCTCGCACGTTCTGGCAGACGGAACCGGTGCGATGGAATTTCTGAACATCATTGTTCTGGAGTATCTCAGAAGAAAATACCCCGGGGAATTCGCAGATGTGACCGTCCATTCCGGGGCTTCCGAGGGAGACCTGAGACAGGACAGTTACCGACAGTTCTTCGGAGGCAAAAATCTTCCGCACGTGTCAGCGCGCACGAAGGCGTATCACCCGGGCGGATTGAAGCTTCCCTATCATCAGTTGCAGTTCTTTGAGATTCATATGCCCACCGCACAGATTCTTCCGAGGGCAAAGGAGTTGAATGTTTCCCTGACAAGCTATCGTGGGGCCCTTTGGATGCTTGCGCTTCGCGGTGAGATGCCTTCCCGGAAGAGCCATCTTCCGGTGACGATCTCCCTGCCGGTGAACCTTCGGAATTATTTTCCGTCGAAGACTACGCGAAACTTCTTCAACAGTGTAAATGTGTCGCATGTCTTTGACAGCGAGATCACGCTGGAAGAGCTGGCCGCGGAATTTGACGCGTCCCTCAAGAGTCAGCTGACCGAGGAAAATGTGAAAAAGCAGATGGACACGTTTGAGACCATGGAGTACGTGGCTCCGGTCCGGGTGGTGCCGCTGTTTATCAAGCAGTGGGTGGTAAGGCATTTTACGAAGAAAGCCAACCGGAAGGTGTCCATGACCTTCTCCAACATGGGCGTTCAGAAGCCTCCGAAGTCCATGGGGGAGCATATTGAGAATTACAGCGGGTTCTGCAGTACCAACACCCTGTTCTCCACCATGTTTGGCTATGAGGACCGGCTGACCCTCGGGGTTTCCTCAGCGTACATGAACACCGGTGTCGTGAAGAAGTTTGTGAGGTTCCTCTCCGCGTCCGGAGTGGACATCACCGTATGTGCGACGGAGGTGATCAGATGAGACAATGTCCTTATTGCAAGGTCGGGATTGCAGGGGATCTCGTAAAATGCCCGCTATGCCAGAGCAAGCTGACAGGCTCCGGCGAGGATCCCTGTTATCCGAAATTTGAGGCGCAGAAGAAGCGGTCGTTCTTTTACAAGGCACAGTTGTTCCTCGCATGGGGGCTTCTGATTGTCGGGATCGGTCTCGATTTCATGGTCGGACTCCGGCTGCCGGGCTATCCGAAGCTGCACTGGAGCCTGCTTTTGGCCATGTGGCTTATGGTGTTCGAGTTCGGGATCATGCGGCAGTTTAAGCCGGGAACCGGGTCTGCAGGCAAGGTGACCATGCTGGTGCTGCTCGCGATTGCGGGCTGGTGTGTCACCGCATACTTTTTCGGCTTTATGAAGATTACTGTCGATCTGGTAATCCCGAGCGCGCTGGCGGCCATGATCACGGCGAATTTCGTTCTTGCACTGATAGATAAAAACGGCAATACAATGGCCTACCTTCTCTCGGGACTGTTTATAGGGGTTGTGCCGAGCGTCATCTTTTACTTTGTAAGGGCCGAAATGCCTCTTGCGTGGGCGGTCTGCCTGATGGTCAGCGTCGTTCTCTTCGCGGGCGCTGTTATCTTCCGCGGAAGAGCCGTGGCAGAAGAGTTTCGGAGGCGGTTCCATGTGTAAAGATTCACGTGGTCAAAGGATATTTGAATGACGGAAAATGTCTGTGAGGTAACAAAGTGAACAGCGGCATATTATGACGTGAGAATTCTGCTGTTTGATGATTATCTCGCTTTGACAGAAGATTATTCGGTCTTCCCGGCAACGGAGAAGGAGGAGTTATGACGCAACGAATACTGTGCGGATTTGATATTCCGGATCATAAGAAAATCCGTGTGATCATCGATACGGATGCTGCCTGTGAGGCGGATGACCCGTTTGCGATCGTTCATGCGATCCTTTCACCCAAATTGATCGTAAGGGGAATTGTCGCGGAACATTTTGCGAGACCTGATTCGATGGAAAAAAGCTACGAAGAGATTGTCGCGATCACGAAGGCAATGGGTGTGACTGTTCCGACGTTTCGGGGCCAGAGGGGACCTTTGGAGTCGGACGGAGATATCTCAGAGGGCGTTCGGTTCATCATTGATGAGGCGATGGAGGACAGCGAACGGCCGTTGTTTGTGTTGTGTCAGGGGGCCATCACCAACGTTGCCGTGGCTTTGCAAACCTGTCCGGAAATTGCCGGCCGGATGACGGTAATCTGGATCGGAACCCACGGAGAAGCACCGTATAAGGCGCCTTTTCGGGAGTTTAATGCGGGAAATGATATTGCTGCAGCCAATTTCGTGCTCCGAAGCAAGGTGAACCTGTGGCTTGTTCCGTCGCAGGTTTACGGAACGGTAACAATAGGGATTGCGGAAATCAAACGGCGGATCAGCGTGTGTGGAAAGATCGGGCAGCATCTGTATGAAAACCTTATGACATATAATAATTCCGGGGAAGCCGGCTGGACGCAGGGGGAGAGCTGGTCTCTCGGCGATTCTCCCGCCATTGCGATTGCGCTCAATCCCGGTTGCGGGCACTACAAGACAGTTCCTGCTCCGGAAATCGCTTCGGACACATCATCCGCAACCGCAGCAGACGCTGGAAATATAAGAATCTATACGGATGTGGACAGCCGGTATATTCTGGAGGATTTTATCGCCAAACTTGAGCTGTTTAGCTCTGATCAGAGTTAAGCCGGATATTTTCGGGAAAGTAGATTGAATCAGGGGGAAAAAACAATAATGAACTTAAACGGTTTGGATTACGAGTTGATTGAGGCTGCAAAGAAGGCCATCAGGGATAATTATGACAGTATCCGTTGGTGGCATACCGTAGGAGCGGCAGTCAGAACGAAAAGCGGAAAGATCTATGTGGGTGTGAATTGTGACAGCGTGAGCCACGGATCCTGTGCAGAGGTTATCGCGATCGGAAGCGCGATCACTGCAGGGGAGCGTGAGTTTGATACTGTTGTTGCGGTTTTGGGCGGTGAGAATGAAAAAATACTGCCGCCTTGCGGAAACTGCAGACAGATGATGTACAGTTACGATAAAAGCATAAATGTTATCGTGAGTGAGGACACGAAGGTCAATGTATTGGAGCTGTTGCCATATCCATGTGACTGAAAAGAAAGATAATAAAACCGGGAATAGGTGGATAGAAACTATGATACTGTCTGATAAAACAATAATCAAAATGATCGGGGAGAAAACGCTGAAGATTGAGCCGTTGACGGAGGAGCAGATTCAGCCCGCAAGCGTTGACATTCGGTTGGGACGCACCTTCAGCATTGTTGATGATACTCCTTCGGGCGTAATAACATTGGAAAATGAGATAAAGTATAAGACGATCACAACGGACACATTCCTTATTATGCCCGGACAGTTTGTCCTGGCGACGACAATGGAGTATTTCGAACTTCCAAACAATCTGACGGCGTTTGTTGAAGGAAGAAGTTCGCTCGGAAGGATGGGATTGTTCATTCAAAACGCAGGATGGGTTGATCCGGGTTTCAAGGGCGAGATAACATTGGAATTATACAACGCGAACAAGTGCGCAATCGAACTGAAGGCGGGACGCCGAGTCGGTCAGCTTGTATTTGCCGAGATGGACGAAGATGCGCTCAATCCTTATAACGGGAAATATCAGGGGCAGAAAGGCGCAACCGGGTCGAGGGTTTATAAGGACAGCGAAAACAATTAGGGGGCTGCTTGTCAGCTGCATTTTGCATATGGGGGGCAGCAGGGATTATTACACGATAAAACATCGGAGGTGTACGGATCATGATATTGGCTGTTGTGCTTATTCAGCTTCTGGCGTTAGGTCACTTCTTTCTGGCTATCGTAGGGATCATGAACGATTCCTTACCTGCTTTTATCATACTGCTTGTGATCGGTCTTCTCTGGGAGTGCCTGTTTATTCATTTTGTTCGTAAGATCCGAAAGCAGAAATCCGATCAGAGCGGGGCAGATCTTCAAGCGGCCGCACCGAAGGTGTTTGCGGAGAATCTGTACGACGATCACGGCCTGAATTACATCGGGGCCTGTGAACAGTACTGCAGACAGCATGGAAAAACGGAGAAAGATCTGACGAAGGAAGAGAAGAATATCGTGTGGCAGTACGCCTACGATGATTTTACGTATCTGCTTATGTGGATCATCGAGAACGGATTCTATCAGCCCAGTGAGGAGCTGGAGGAAGAAGATGCGAAAGAAGCCAAAACTTTGGCTGCGAAGATCAAGCGCCGCGAAGAAACCCCTGCCGTGTTTCTGTCCGATAATGACGGAGTCTTTCTGAAAGACGAGATTAAGAAGAAGGCTCGCTCCTTCGTCATCGAGTATTTCAACGGATCGTATATGGACGGGCTGAGAGCATTTGCAAAAGAGGTACTTCAGGCCGAAATACACGGGTTCCCGTTCCGCTGGGAAGACTATGATGCATTTAAAGTGTATATCGATCAGGCGTATGCGGAGTATCTGAAAAAGAACAGCTCGAAGAACACCATTGAGGAGAAATGAGATGAAAAACTGGGATGATGTGAAAAACGACAGGAAACAACTGGGAACCGGTTGAGTACTCAAGAAAGAGTATCGTTAAAACCAATGAAAAGCTTGATCTGCCCGGCATAAAGATACGCTACGCGCTGTGCACGGGGGCGTTTGGGGAGAAGGTCTGAGCTACGACGAAAAAAACAGCATAACGGATTTCTTTATCAAACTCGGATGTAAGTTTATAGATTGAGATTGCGTTCGACCGGAAGGATCAGACTATCCCTTACGAAGAGTTTCGGGATGAGCTGTATCGGAAAGCCGGAGAATACATCCGGTATCTGAAGGACAACAATGCGAAAACGGATGGATTCGAATGTTTGGTAAATAGATACTCGTGTTGATGAGACAACGGAGAGGGCTTATATGGACTGGAAAAAGATAAGAAAGATTGACGCACATGTACACATTATTCCGCCGGAAATACTAAAATTATACAGAGAAAACGAGCCGGAAAGTCCCTGGGCGCATGCGGATGCTGATGAATATCTCCGCATTATGGAACAGTACAATGTCGAAAAGGCTATTGTTGTTCCGAATAACGACGGAAGAATGTACTATCCGAAGGCAGATGACACCAATAAATGGCTTGGTGAATTGCAGAAAAGACACCCGGATAAGTTCCTGGCATTTGCGGACGTGAGAAAAGAGGGCAGCTACTTCATGGAGGATTCGCCCTATGACTTGCAGGATGCAGTTGAGGATTACGGATTGAAAGGACTTAAATTGCACCCGTCAAATCTGCAGCTTGATGCGGATAGCCTTGAGATGGTGCCTGTGCTGCGCAAAGCAGCCGAACTGAATGTTCCTGTAGCTATTCATTCCAATCCTTGCAGGGTGGGCTTTAATGATAACTGTGCGCCGGATAAAATCAATAAAATGATTCAGGTATTTCCCGACCTGACCATAATTACCGCACATATGGGCGGAATGAAATGGCAGGACGCTATCTCCGGCTGCGGGTATGTGGATATTTCTTCTGTGCTTCCTGAATTTGTAAAACTATACGGAATAGAGCAGACCAATCGAATCCTGCGGGGATTTGGCGTTGACAGGCTGATCTTTGCAACAGATTATCCGGATGTGAGATATGTTGAGCCGGAAGAGGTTTATGAAACCTATTGCAGTGTTTTAAATCAGATGGATTTTACGGAAGAAGAGGCAGGTAAAATCGCTTATGAAAACATTTTGCGAATACTCAATCGATCAAGCGAATCCGTGGCATTACGTGTGTAAAAGATTCTTCCCTGAACTGCCGGTTGAGCGGAATTGGTTCGGCGAATTGATCCGGGAGGTCATTTCCGTTGATGGCTCTTTGTTTCCCAGGGAGGAGCAGACTTTACTTACCGAAGAGCAGGCGATGACGATTGAAATTGAAAACGGGGATCAGGTGTTACGGGTGCTTTGTGTCCCGGGCGATAAGGAAAACCCGGATATTCCCGATATCGCGGCACAAACAGTCGAAGGTTTTGAGTTCTGTGGATTTGATCTGGCGGATTCCTGGGTGAGCGCCATACTCAACTGCGGCAGCTTTACGGACGGGGATTACTACTCAAAGGCATTCGATTATCGGGAGCTAAACGAATACGGGCTGATTCCCGATTATCAATCCGCGATGAGGATCAGCAGGAAGCTCCGTGTAGAGTATCCGGAGGAAGAGCACGTTTACTGCGATGTTTATGCAATATGGAGAAGAGTGTAGTGGAACAAGCCTCGCTACACAAAAAGAAAGTTAAACGAAATATAGAATTGATGGTTGAGGAGGATTGGCTGAAGTCATGAAGATCGGTATTATCTGTGCAAGTGAAAACGAGATGGCCCCTTTTCTTGATGACTTTCAGGAGCGCTCTGTCGTAGAGAAAGCCATGCTTAAGATTCACATCGGCAAAATAGACGCAAATGATGTTATGTTGCTCTATTGCGGAGTATGTAAGGTAAATGCGGCAATCGCTACACAGATTATAATAGATGAGTTTAAGGTTGATGCAATCATCAATGCCGGTGTGGCAGGCGGGATGGATAGCAGACTCAGAATATTTGATACTGTCATTTCAACTGAAGTGGCATATCACGATGTTGATACGGGTATATTGACAGAGTATCATCCCTGGATGAAATCCGCATTTTTCGCTGCCGACGAAAAACTTTTGAAAACAACACGGGATGTTGCAGAACGTATTCAAACCAAGGAAAAGGTATACTTTGGTCGAATGGTAACCGGAGAGGCTTTCATTTCGGATGACGGTCGGCAGGAGATTATTGACGCGTTCGATCCTTTATCAGTTGATATGGAGACCGGAAGCATCGCACATGTCTGCTATGCGAATTCGGTACCGTTTCTGGCAATTCGGAGTATTACCGATACCGCAGATCACAGTGGATCCGGGTTTTTCGAGATGAACTGTAAAGAAGCGTCCCGGATAGCAAAAGATTTTACAGTGGCGGTTATCAGAAGCATGTAGTTAGAGGAGTCGGCAAATGAGTCAGATCATTGAGAAAATGCGTCAGGAAATAATAGACCGAAGTGCCCGGTTTGAAGAACAGACAAAAGGTACGAAGGATGAGTACAACATATACCGGGAGCATATTCAGTATGTTCATAAGTATGTTGTAATGCTCTCGAAGGACAAAAATGTTGACCGGGAAGTGCTGGAATTAGCTGCCCTTTTGCATGACATCTCCATGACCGATATGGCACTGGACCGAAGCCGGCACAATGAATATGGCGCAGAGATCGCCGAACAGTTGTTGAGGGAAAATGATTATCCGGAAGACAAAACGCAGCTTGTCAAAAGATGCATTTTGAACCACAGTAAAAGGAGACAGCAATACCGGAGTACGGAGGAAGAGCAGATCCTTGTCGATGCCGACGGATTATCTCATTTTGATGTTGTTAAAACGCTGTATTCTCTGCCGAGTAAAGTTATGGGATTGGGCGAGGAGGACTCGGTGCGTTTTGTGCAGGATAAAATGACCGGGGATTATGAAGAATTGAGCGATAATCTGAAACATCTGGTGAAAGAAAAATATGACAGGGTGATGGCTGCGAAATGTGCTGATGATTTATTTGCCATTTAACCAAAGGAGGGACCCTTCTGAAGAAGCGAGGGGAAATGAGCTTTACAGGAAGATGGGCTTTGACATCGTAAACCAGTACAGGTATTTCGTAAAAGAGGAATTCTGCCATATGCATAAAACGACAGTTAGCGATTAATCAGGATGCGATAAGAGATGAGGGGACGAGTTAACGGGAGGCGATGCATGAGGGATATAATCATAAAAAACGTGAAGGATCCGGGATTTGAAAAGAAAAACCTGAATCGGTATTACGATCCGGACGGGGAACATAAGCGGGAATACGAGTTTTCGAAAAATGAAGTATTCTCCCCGTACAGAAGCGGAGGGGGTCAGCTCACCGTGAATTTCTACACCCTGATTCGGGCAATGTGCGGTTCCTGACCGGAGGAATGCAGAAGTCTTTCAAACTGGATTCGGAAGTGAATTATCTGGATGGGGAGTGAGCTCCATTAACTATAAATGAATGGAGGGAAAACGATGGTCTTTGGCAATCCGTTTATGTTCGCGATTTTGATAGAACGAGTTGCAGAGTGGAATGATTCGGAATCAGAGGATAATGGCCATTTCGCCTTTTGTATCAGGGGGGAAGTTTTTCCCAAATCCATAATTAACACGCCCTATATCATTGCTTTGAAAAATGCATTGAAAGCATTGAAAAATGAGCCGAGAAAAGAAGTACTTATGAATGACTGGATAAGGGAGGCGTATGAGACGATATACCATCGTGTATATCCTGACGAAGAAATAAGCAAAGATTGGAATTCGTTGTACTCTTTATATGATGAGCTTTCGGATGATCTGGCGGATGAGAGTTTTTATATTTTTACGGTAAAGAGAGATAACAAAACCGTCTTTATGGCAGTAGAGTATACAGTGGATATTGAAACGCAAACTGATATCCTGGGCGACAAAGTGATAACTACGGAAGTTGATGCGGATGAGATTGATATGATTGTACGTGAAATGGAAAACTTCATTTGTACAGAAGAACTCCGAGTACACGGAAAAAAGGAGACTTAAGAATATGGAACTGAAGATTGATCCTAATGGAATATGGTATCATGGCTCGAACATGGTTTTTTCAGAGTTGAGAGAAGGCAGTACTATCACTCAGTGGAAAGAACTTGCAGAGGCCTTTTCTCATCAACCGAGCCGGTTGAGTTATGACGACAATGGGAAAATCTATCATAACGGAACGGAAAAGGGATACCTATATGCAATAGATGAACCTATTACGGTTGGCGTTGACGTATATCAGCATCCGGAAACTGTTATGGATGAAAATGCTGAGTTTTTGACGAAAAGACCGATAAAAGTAAAAATGTTATGCGAGCTGTAATAAAGCAGAGAAAGGAAGTCAAAAATGAGAAAAACCAAGATTGTATGTACGATCGGACCGGCCAGCGAGAGTTCGGAAATGATAGAAAAACTGTGTCTCGCCGGAATGAACGTGGCAAGACTTAACTTCTCCCACGGGTCGCATGAAGAACACAAGAAACGGATCGATACGATCCGTGAGGTCAGCAGCAGGCTGAATCTGCCGATCGCTGTTTTGCTGGATACCAAGGGACCGGAATTTCGTATCCGGACTTTCGAAAACGGTAAAATAAGTCTGAAGGCCGGTGACCGCTTTACGTTCCGCTCCGGTAACGGCGTGGGTAACCAGGAATGCGTTTACGTGAATTTTGAGGGGCTCTCGGGGGATGTTAAGCCCGGAGATCACATTCTTGTTTGTAACGGTCTTATGGATTTTGTCGTGCGTGAGATTTCGGGCGACGATGTTGTCTGCGAGACGCTCACGGATGGTGTTTTGTCCGACCGGAAGAGTATGAATTTTCCGGGAAAGGTTATGAGCACCGAGTACCTGAGTGAACAGGATAAGGCGGACATTTTGTTCGGGATCGAGAATGAGGTGGATTTTATCGCCTGCTCATTTGTCTCGAAAGCGGATGATCTGCGCGCGGTTCGCGAGTTCCTTTCCGAGCATGGTTCGCCGGATATCGAGCTGATCGCGAAAATCGAGAATCAGCCCGGCATCGACAACATTGAAGAGATCTGCGAGCTTTGCTCGGGAATCATGATCGGCCGCGGTGACATGGGAGTTGAAATCGCTCCGGAGAAGCTTCCCGCGGTACAGAAGAGCCTTATCACCAAGTGCAGGCTTCTCGGTAAGCGAGTCATCACGGCAACGGAAATGCTCGAATCCATGATCAACTCGCCGAGGCCGACCCGTGCGGAGGTTTCGGATGTGGCCAATGCGGTATATGACGGTACTTCGGCTGTGATGCTCTCCGGCGAAACTGCTGCCGGAAAGTATCCGGAGCAGACCGTCAAAATGATGGCTTCAATTGCGGAGGCAACCGAGGCTTCGATCCATTATGAAAAACGGTTCCACAATTACTCCTTTGAAATGAAGAACACTGTGGACTGCATCTCGCATGCGGTTTGCGGAATGGCAATTGACGTTCACGCGAAAGCGATTGCCGTGTGTTCTCTTTCCGGAATAACCGTTCGAATGGTTTCAAGGTTCCGCTGTCCGGTCGATATCATCGGCATTACGACCAATGCGAAGAGCTATCGAAGACTTTCCCTTTCGTGGGGCGTTACCCCGGTGCTTTGCGAGACGTTCGATTCGACGGATGTGCTGTTTTATTTCGCGCAGAAGACAACAACGGATATCATGAAATTGCAAAAGGGTGACAATATCGTTGTTACCGGTGGAATGATAAACGGTTTGTCCGGGAACACCAATCTGATCAAGATCGTTACGGTGTAACGGAGAAAAATGGATATAAATTTCCACAATGGTTTTATTTCAGGTTAAGGATGGAGGAAAACGAGTGGGGAAAATCACGATAGAACCGTTTCAAATGGATTATTCAGAAGATTATTACAATGCGTTTACTGAAGAAATCACAAAGTATCAATGGCCGGATCCGTTTGAAAACCTAACGGAAGCGAAAGAGCTGTTAGAGAGTTTTCTTGATGAAGCAGAGCATGGAGAAACAATCCTGCTTTCTGCGTTATCTGAAAAAGGAGAGTTTATTGGAAGTTCTGAAGTACATGGTTTATCTGAAGAATGCCCAGAGATCGGAGTATGGATTAAAGCGTCAGAGTGGAATAAAGGCTACGCATACGAAGCATTAAAGGCGGCACTTGACTTGGCTTGTGAAAAATATGGGAAAACAGAGTTCTTTTATGAGGCCGATGTACGCAACATAGGCAGCATGAAGCTTCTTCGCAAGTTTGAAAATGATTATGAAATCATAGATCAGGGCATTGAGAAGATTACTACTGATTCCGGGAAAAAACTGGAACTTAAGGGATTTGTCCTTAAGGCAAGGAAATGATAGAGTGAGGCGTTCTATTGTATTGCTGACAACGTTGTTCGAAAAAGGAGAAATGACATGGCGGATGAGAAAGCATGCGGAGTGATTATTTTCACGAATGAGAACAATACCCGAAAATACGTGATCATTCGCGGAGTCGGAAACTATCAGGGCTGCTGTGGTTTTCCCAAGGGACACATGGAAGCGGGCGAAACCGAGCAGGAGACAGCTGTTCGGGAAGTGAAGGAAGAAACGGGACTGGACGTTATCTTATTTGATGATTTCCGAACCGTTGATGAACACCCGCTGGCACGGGAAGGCCGTCCGAATGACAGGAAGACGAATGTTTATTTTTTAGCAGAATACCATGATCAGGAGTTCGTCATGCAGAAATCGGAGGTTTCGGAAATCGTATTGTTGGACTATGACGAAGCCATGAATTGCATGCAATATGAGGAATCCAGAAGAGAACTGACGGAGGCTGAGGAGTATCTGCGGAAAAGGGATTGCGGAACGGTTGAATAAATCAAAGTAAGATCAGAAAATAATAAATGGAGTTGAGACAGATGTTAAAAGATTATGAAATAAACAAGCCGATTCTTGAAACGGACAGATTGATTATTCGTGTGCTTAACGAAAACGATGTGGCCGATTTAAAAGAGTGGTTGGGGAGAGATGAAATCTATACATATTGGGGAAGAAAAGCAAGCAAGGGCGAGAAAAATCCTGAACTCTTGTTTATTGACGCTCGTCCTTGGGTAATTAGAAAACCTTCTCTTGATCTTGATTGGGGAATTGTATTGAAAGAAACCAATAAGGTGATAGGTATGATCGCAGTATTTGATATCCAAAATGCCAGAATGGGCGATATAGGATACAGAGTTAATCCTGAGTACTGGAGTATGGGAATTACTACAGAAGCTTTGAAGGAAGTGCTGCGGTTTGTATTTGAGAACACGGAAATAGAACGATTGAATGGACGTGTGGATGTAAGAAATGTTGCTTCAAACAGAGTTATGGAAAAATGCGGTTTCATAAAAGAAGGAACAATTCGTCAAGGGAAAATGGTGTCGGTTTATTGTGACTATAATATCTACGGTCTGCTTAGAGAAGATTATATGAGCATGCAAGGTAGACTTGTATAAATTGATAGAACATAAAAGCATTATGCAACAACAAGATGACGTAGGGGAGGTCCTGAGATGGGAGTGATATGCAAACTGGTCGGACACAAGTGGCCCGTATTGCAGAACGGAAAAAAAGGCTGCACCTGTATACGATGTAAAACAAGAAATTATGACGGATGGCACGACTGGAATGGTTGTACTTGCAAGATTTGCGGGTTTATTAATGATGATTCTTTTTCTCATGAATGGGAAAACATTCCGGGAACATGTGATTGCAGATGCTCCATATGCGGCAAGATTGACGGGAAGAGAAAGATTCATTCGTTCAACGGGGGATGTATCTGTGTCCGTTGCGGCGAAATCAGTTGGAATGACGAGGACCACAAATGGAAAGGCTGCGTTTGTGCGGGTTGCGGCAAACGTCGAAATGAGGCTCACGATTTCGTTTCAGAAACCGATGGGAGATTCGTTTGTTCCATTTGCGGAATCAGCCAAGACGAGAGTTACGCGAAAGCCGCAGAGGAGATGCTTGAGGAGGCACGGCGTTCACGCCGTGACAAGGAAAGACAGGAACTCACCCGGAAAGCCCATGGTCTCATAAGACAGATATATGATCCGGCGTGCATAATCGACATCATCTCATTGGCGGACTTCTGTACCTTGGAGCGCCTGGCCGAACTCGGTGCGGACAAGGAACTGGCGACTATCGCGCGCGCTGGCGGGGATGCGTATAATTATGAATTGAAGAAAAAAGCGTACAGCCTCATCAAAGATGCATCCTTGCGCGATAGCATCAGTGTCCGTATGACCGGAATGGAGGCCGTTTGGTACGATTATGACATTAAGAGCGGAATGTAGAAATGATGATGCCTGAGGCATCCGGGAGGGAAAATCATGAAAAAACTATCAGAAGAGGCAATCGAAAAGCAAAAACAGGATTTCCTTCAGGGATATGCGGAAGAGACGGAGGAAATTGTTGTAAAGGTCCGTTGGGCATGGGAGAAGAGATGCTCAAAGTTCCCTTCGTATGGCAAGGAAGAGAAGGCGGAGATTCAATGTTTGTCCCCGAAGGATATAGAGAATCCGGGGAATCTGTTAGGGCCTATCGGAATCGTATACTGGTTCAGCAGGAAAAAACTGTTCGGATATCCGTATACACCGCATTTTCTGCGAAATGAGTCTTACCGCCTTCGCGTCAGAAGGAGCAAAAGCCATGATAATTGGTTCGTTTTAGTGAATGTTCTGGAGACCAATGTGGATATTTCCGCCGCAGATGTCAATGATGAAGCATACAACTGGTACAGGGCGCCCGAACCGGAGAAGCCGGAGACCCCGGAGCAGGCTGCTATGTATGCCGACAGGATTCAGAAGCCTGCAGGGTTGTTCGCCGGAGTGGACTTATCCCTGCTGTTTGACAACGACAGACCGCGCCGCAGCAGGTATGAGTTCCCTAAGATTACGAACGAGTGGATCGAACGGACGGAGAAGGCAACCGGATATAAGATTTCCCCTGCATACAGAGAACTGTTGGAGTATCAAAACGGCGGTGAGATCCGTGATGATTCCGACAAGCGCTGGCTGACGGCAATCTACGGAATCGGTCCGAAACCGGATTCGTCATACAGTCTGGAGGGGAAGTTTGACGACTGCAGGAACGATCTGGAATATCCCGACATCGGAATTCCGTTCGGAGAAACCAACAGCGGCGGACACGATATGTACTATATGGATTATCGCGTGGTTGACAGTAACGGGGAACCGAGGATCGTCATTGTAGATAATGAATTGGGAAATGAGATTACATTTGCCGCGAACAATCTGGTTGAGTTTATCAAGATTGTTCTTGCAGACAGTGAGATGACAACACGGGGAGGAATACCGGATTAGTTATGGTAAAGAAAGTATTGCTGGTAGGATTGATTGTTATTTTCCTTATGCTTACAGCTTCCTGTCAGGAGAAGAAGGACTCCGGTAAGGAGGAGAACAATGAGGTTTCGTCCGGTGTCTGGCTTGCGGAGAGGGGAAAGTCACCTATCGGAAGGAACAGTACTGGATGAAAGTTCGAAGTCCGCTCGCATCCCTGAATAACATGGATTTCGAGCAGAGATGGAGAGACGCTGTCCGGCTCGGCCAAAACCCGGGAAATTAGATACAAAAACGATACAGACCGCGTTTATAGTAGTTCCGACGGAGGTGTCACTTGAACAAGATCCTGATTGCGGAAGACGAACTGGCGATTGCCGACATGATGAAACTGTGCCTCAGTAAGAACGGCTATTTCTGCGACGTGGCGTATGACGGAGCGGAGGCAATCCGGAAGATCGATGAGAAGCGGTATGATCTGGCGCTTTTAGACATCATGCTGCCGGAGTACGACGGATATGAGATCCTTGAGTATATCAAGGAGTTCGGCACGCCGGTCATCTTTGTGACGGCGAAAACCGCGGTGCCCGATCGGGTGAAGGGGCTTAAGCTCGGAGCGGAGGACTACATTACCAAGCCCTTTGATCTGGACGAGCTGCTTGCCCGCGTCGCTACGGTTCTGCGCCGTTATCACAAGACGGAAAATGTTCTGGAGATCGGCAGAATGCGGATCGACACCGTGCAGCACGCGGTCCTGATGGATGGCAATTCGGTGCCGCTGCCGGCCAAGGAGTACGACCTTTTACTGTATCTGGTAAGGAATAAAAACATCGCCCTGTACCGCGAAGCAATCTACGAGCAGGTGTGGCAGGAACCGTATTCCGGCAATACCCGGACCATCGATCTCCACATACAGCGGTTGAAGAAGAAACTGGGTCTGGGCGACGCCATTGAGACGATCTATAAGGTCGGATACAAGTTCAACACGGAGAAGATGAAATGAAGTTGTCCTTTCGCTTTTTTTGCATAGCGTACATTGTGGTGCTGCTGGCAACCGGGATCGGCGGGTCCCTGATGGTCAGCAACATCAACGCTTCTCTGTGGGATACACAGGTCGAGCGGGTGAACGCGGCGGTCAACTACGCGGCGGACAGCTTTACGGCCTTCGCCGATGCTTCCTACAGCAATGAACTGTCCGGGGAGCAGCTGGCTGACGCCGTTCGGCAGATCAAAAACACGCTGGACAGCTCCGTAAGCAGCGTCGAGATCCTTCCCGTGAAGGCGGTCAACAATCAATACGCAAAAATGTCGGAAAATGTATGTGCCTCCACCTTTACAGAGCGGGACAACAGCATTCTGATGGAATCCGTGTGTAAATTGAACGTCGACGAGGCGGAGTACTGTCTGTTCTTGTATTCGGATTTTACGGACATTCAGAGACAGTGCGACCTGTTCTGGCGCCGATACGGGATTGTTGTAATATGTGTGTCTGTCGTAAGCGGACTGCTTCTGTTTGCATTGACGAAAAGGATTACCGGCCCGCTGAACCGGCTGGCGGATGTGGCGGATGAGATCGCCCTCGGAAACTACGGGAAGAAGGCGGAGGTTCCCGGCTCGGAGGATGAGATCTCCGCGCTGGCGGTGAGCGTCAATTCCATGTCCGAGGCGATTGAGGCAAAGATACGGGAAATCCGCAACGAGCTGGAGAAGCGCAACATGTTTGTCGCCGATTTTACGCATGAGATGAAGACGCCCATGACGGCCATCATGGGATACGCACAGATGCTTCGGTCGTATCAACTTGAAGAGGCGGAGAAGGATCAGGCGGCGGAGGCGATCTACGGCGAGGCGAAGCGGCTGGAGAAACTGTCGCTGCAGCTTTTGGAACTCTATGTGTATCAGAACGAGAGCGTCGAGATGGAGACTCTTTCCCTGACCGATATCGGAGAGCAGCTGGATACCACAATCCGGTTCCTTTCCGAAAAATACGATGTGGCCTACAGCATCGACCTCGGATCGGAAAATGCGTCCGCAAACCAGGTGTTGCTTTTGTCTCTTCTGTATAATCTGGCCGACAACGCCTTCAAGGCGTCGGAGCCGGGGACAGCCATCAGGATATACAGCGCATCGGAGGCGGATACCGTGCGGATTACCGTTGAGGATGAAGGCCGAGGCATCGCCGAGGAGAACATCAAGCTGTTGACGGAGCCGTTCTTCCGGGAGGACAAGGCAAGGTCGAGGAAGCTGGGCGGTGCAGGATTGGGACTGACGCTGTGCAGGGAGATTGCGAGGATTCACGGCACCGAGCTCGCTTTTGAAAGCGAGAAGGGCAAGGGGACAAGGGTTTCCTTCCGCCTTCCGAAGGGAGGTGCCGAACAGTGAGAAACAAAAAGACAATCGGCATCATTTTACTTCTGATCGTGCTCACCTTCGCCGTTGTGTTTGTTCCTCAGCGGATCAGTGAGGACCGGGAAGCAAAACGCACTAAAGAGATCACTTATCGCGACTACAACGCCAGTGAGAGAGCGGTGCTTACCGGTGAACAGGTAGCACGTCTGTATTATAACCGTCAGATAGAGACCAACAGCAATTTACGGATGGTTGAAAGCAATAGCGATGACGAAGAAATAATCCGACAGGAAATCCTGAACCTGACGGATCTGCTGTTCGGCAAGGGAACCGATCTGAACGAGCCTCTCAACACCAGAATTGGGGAAAGTACCCTGAGCTGTTACCGGAGCAGCTGCCTGATCCTTGTTGATAATCATCCCACGGCGCTGAACTTTGTCAATTGCTGTATTAAGGACAATGATTTTGTTTTTGAGATCATTTATGAGGAGAAGACGAAAACCCTGCTCGGATTTGCCGTGGAACCGACGACGATCCGGTTTCAAGGCAGTGGGGAAAAGGAACAGAATTCTACAGAAGTAGAAAAGCAACTCAGGGCGTTTTTTGAAGAAAACCTGAGCCTCGGGAAGAATGAGTACTATTGTTCCGTTGAACTCTCGGAAACCGTGGAAGGAGACGGAACCGGGGATAGGGTGAAAGCGGTCATTCGCTGCGGAATACTGCACACGGATGAAAAGGGCTCGGACAAAAACTGAAATATTTTTCAAAAAGATACAATTCCGATACAGAATGATGCAAGTTATGATACAAGCCTCCCGTATGATTTGGGTAACAAATCGTACAGGAGGTTTTGTTTATGAAACGATTCATGAAAAGAATAATCTGCGCCGTGCTGGTGCTTGCACTGGCGGCGTCCGCGCTGACGGGGTGCTTCCCGAGCGCGGAGAATAATACCGATTCCGCGGGAAAGGGAAATTCCGCGGGGACCGGAAATTCCACGAACATAGGCAGCCTGCAGGGTCAGACGAACCCGAACGATGTGTCGAAGTATCCGCTCTCAATCGAGGACAGGGATATTCCGAATCTGATCATCAAGGTCAACGTGCATATGCCGGATCACTACGATCTCAACCGCGTGCTGACAACCGTCAGCGCGGAGCCGAAGAGCTGGGACAGATCGCAGATCGTGTCGGCTGTAGCAAACGGGCGCGCGGTGACGGAGGAGAGTTCGGGCGAGAACAGCGGACCCGATGATAAGTTTTACAGCTATGAGCTGAATGACAATTCGTATTTTAGATTTTCCAATGGGTGCGCGGGGTACTACACCGAGGCAGCGGATGAATACGAATATGACTTCTATTTCGACACGTTCGAAAACAACAAGGATTCGCTGCAGAAGTTCTTCGGCAATACGGATATTGACGGAATCAGCAGGGGCGACGCGATCGACAAAGCGAACGAACTGATCGCCCTGCTCGGGATCGGAGACATTGTGGGGGCGCCCCAGGTTTATGCGCTGAGTGCTGAGAATGCCAATTACATCCGGCAGGAGTTTCAGATGGAAGACAAGTACGGCGATGCGGTACCTGAATGGGGCGCGGAGCAGGAGGCGTACTATATCGTCTACCCGATGCAGCATCAGACCCTTTCCGCAATGGGACTGACAGGCAGTCTTGAGACCGGCGGATTTTACTCTACGGCGTTCCGTGTGATCTACGGGCGCAGCGGACTATTAGAGTTTGAGGCGGATAATATCTATGACCTGAAGGAAACGGTTCAGGAAGGATTTTTGTATCCTCCGACGGATGTTGTCGCGGGTATCAAGGAGTATTTCAGCGATGTCATTCTGGATTCGGTTCTCTGGTTCTCAAACCTCAGTCTCACGTATGTCGTAACTTATGAAAATGACTCCTTGACGAAGTGGAAGGTCGAGCCGGTATGGTTCACCCAAGGAAAATTCCAGGAAGATCCCACGGATGAAAAAGCCAAAAAGGGTACCAGCGGTCGTATGTTTACAGTGATGGTCAGTGCTGTGACCGGTGAGACAATTCCGGTTACGTCGGTAGCAAGGTGAGGAATATGAAGGGTATTTTCGCAACGAGCCTGAGGAGGGCTTTTGCTTCAAAACTGTTCGCGGCCGCGGTGGCCGTCACGGTCGCGATGTGCTACATCAGTTCCCGCTCGTTCCTTCAGGGAAGCAACAATTCCGTGTACATCATCGATATCATGATCCATCTGGGGCTGTTTAAGAAGATCATCGTATTTTGCGCGGCGATCCCGTATGCCACGGTGTACTGCCAGGACAGCAATTCGGGCTACGTAAAATCCCTGATCGTACGGAGCAGCGAGAGAAAATATATTTGGACAAATGTGGTGATGTGCGCGCTGTCCGGGTTCGCCGCGGTTTTCGTCGGCATGCTCGCGTTCTTCGGGATCGTGTCGATCTGGATGCCGCCCGCAGCCTACGAGGCGGGCGGAGTGTACGACAGCCTCGCACAAAATCATCCGATCGTGTTTGTCATCATGATCGTCGCTGTTTTTGCCGCATACGCCGCCATGTGGACGGTTGTCGGACTGGCGCTGTCGTCGCTGCTGTCGGACAAGTACGTGGCGCTGGGCTCGCCGGTGATCTTCGGATATCTTCTGGAGGAGCTCACATCGGGCCTGCCGCCGTATCTGAACCTGTACAGCCTAAGCCACAGCTACGAGGTGTTTGGCAATGCGTTTGGAAACAGCCTATACACAATCGGAGTTTTTGTGCTGCTGGCAGCAGCGGCGGGGTGCGTATTTTCCGTGTTTGTGAAAAGGAGGAGCAGAAATGAGATGGCTTAAAACGGTCTGCACCATCGCCGGCCTGGATTTTCGCAAGTGGAAATCCGACTGCCGCGTATGGGTCGCGTTCCTTTTGGTACTGATCCTGATCCACTCCACGACCAAACAGCTGGGGGACATCGTAGCGCACACCGGCGTAAAATCCTCCCCCTGGATTTTCCCTTTTCTGTACATGCCCTACTACAACAAGCTGTTGTTCTTCTTTCCGTTGATCCTGATCTTCAGCAACGCGCCCTTCGTGGACACCAACCAGTTTTACGTGCTGTACCGCTCGGGCAGGAGAAAATGGTGCGTCGGGCAGGCGCTGTACATCATCGGCACATCGGTACTGTACTTCGCTTTCATCATGCTGTTCTCGGTCGTGTTGAACCTTCGTAACATCGAGTTTATGAAAGAGTGGGGAAAACTGTTCACGACCCTCGCCAAGACGAACATGGCACAGCGCTATGGACTTGGCTTCCAGCCGGAGCTGACGGTGCTCACGTATTTTACGCCTGCAAGCGCCATGTGGTTTACGTTCGTGCACTCCGTGATCTGCGGCGTGATCTTAGGGTTCGTCATATTCCTCTTCAACATGAAGGTAAGAGGCGGCGGCACCCTCCTTGCATCCCTGCTGCTTGTGCTGAGCGCGCAGGCTGCGAAGTGGGACAATCTGGTGAAGTTCTCGCCGGTCTCCTGGAGCACGCTCAATTACATCCACCTGAAGCCGAAGGACGGGCTGCCGGCCTACAGCTACGTGGTCGCGGTCTACACGGGGCTGGCGGTGGTTCTTCTGACGCTGCTGCTCTGGACCGTGCGGAGCTACAATTTCGACCGGGAAATAAAGAATGAGTGAGGTTTAGACTATGAGCATAGCAATCAATGTGGAAAATGTCACCAAGACCTTCGGGGAGACCACGGTCCTTTCGGACATCACCGTCGCGTTTGAGAAGGGCAAGGTCCACGGCCTGATCGGCCGGAACGGCAGCGGCAAGACGATGCTGATGAAGTGCATCTGCGGGTTTGTACCCGTAACGAGAGGAACGATCACCATCGATGGACTGCGGCTGAAGAAGGACATGGATTTTCCGAAAAATATCGGAGTCATCATCGAGGCACCCGGCTTCCTGCCCTCCTACAACGCGTACCGGAACCTGAAGTTCCTTGCGGACATTCAGGGAAAGATCGGGAAGCAGGAGATCCGGGAAGCGATCCAAAAGGTCGGGCTTGACCCCGACAGCAAAAAGCATGTCGGCAAATATTCCTTGGGCATGCGCCAGCGTCTCGGCCTCGCGCAGGCCATCATGGAGGATCCGGACATTCTGATCCTCGACGAGCCCATGAACGGCCTCGACAAGGACGGGGTGGCGGAGATGCGCCGGTATCTGCTGGACCTGAAGGCCGCCGGCAAGACGATACTCATCGCCTCCCACTCCGCGGAGGACATCGATGTCCTCTGTGACACCGTTCACGAGATGGACAAGGGCGTGCTTACCACGATACGGTAAGGGAAAGAACTTTCCAAAACAGACCCCTGTGTGGTATACTGAAGCAGTAAACGCCGGCAGCAGGACGGATTGGCTGCGGAACGGCATTTTCCGAACAGGGGAACTGAGATGAGGATTCATGAACTGCGGTACACCGCCACGAACACATACCTGATTGAGGGCGAATGCGGCCGGCTTCTTTTCGATACCGGCTGGGCAGGGACGTACGATGCGTTCTGCGGGGCAATGGGCGAACTGCGGATTCCCGTGCAGTTCATCGATTACATTTTGATATCGCACTATCATCCGGACCATATGGGTATTGCACAGGAGATTGCAGACCGGGGCGCGGTGATCGTTGCGATGGATTTACAGCGGCCGTATATCCATACGGCCGACGCTGTTTTTGCAAAGGAAAATAAGGTGCGGTTCCGGCCCATCGATGATGCGAAACTTCGGGTGATCCGTCCGGAGGAAAGCCGCGGATTTCTGGAGGAACTGGGAATCGGCGGCGAGATCATCCCGACGCCCGGACACAGCGATGACAGCATCACGCTTGTCCTCGATGACGGCAGCCTGTTCGTGGGAGACCTGAATCCCCTGTACGAACTGGAACTGCACAAGGGGACGATGATCGCGGAGAGCTGGAAACGGCTCCTTGCGGGAAATCCCAAAACCGTGTACTACGGGCATGCGAAGACCGCGCGCCTGAATGCCGCGGAGCCGGAGCCTTCCTCTGTGAACGACCGCTTCGCCCTTGTCGCCGGCATCGTAAAGGGCATTGATAAGGGCTGGGATATCGCGAAGATCCGCAGGAAGACCGACGCCGACGAGGGCTTCATCGAGGATGTGATGCGCATGTATCTGACGCATCAGAACATCGGCGTTCAGGGGATTTTGGACCGGATTGAGATCAAGAATAAATAGCGTTACGATATGTAAGGAAATTGTCGGTTTGAATGTCGGTTTGAATAAAACGGAAAAAGCCGTACTGAGATTGCTGATCGACAAGGAGGGAAGGAAAAAGATGAAATACCAATACAAAGAAATGCCTGAATCTATGAGTGGGACATACGGAGAATTTGCAACAAACTTCGGATTTGATTGGAAAGAATTTATAATGGGAATACCGACACCGATGTTTCTTGTCACAACCTATAAATCTAATGGACAGCCAAATGCTACGATGCAGTCATGGGCAGGGTTTACGAGTGCGAATCATGGAGGCGGGTATTACGTGATTCTATGCAGCGTGAATAAGAGAGGACATCTTTACCAAAGCTTAAATGAAAAGAAGGTAGCAGTGCTAAATTTCATGTCATCTGATTTATACGAAGCCTGCATGAAGACAATACAGAACAATCAGTTCGAGGCGGATGAGATAACTTCGTCAGGGCTTACTGCGGAGAAAGCTTCATGGGTAGAAGCGCCGATGGTCGCTGAATGTTTCATGAACCTTGAGTGTAGGTATTTGTGGGAGAAAGAAATTGTACCGGGTGATGATCATGTTATGATCTGCCTTGAAGTCGTAGGCGGGCATATAGAGAAGGATTATATGGAGGATATGTTTGGAGATAAAGGGGTTCTTTACAATGTCCATTATCCGATAAATCCGGAAGACGTGAAAGAAAAAGGTTGCGATTATGTGGCTGCACTTAGGAAAGTAAATCAATCCTACGAATATTGATGAGATATGAAATATATGAGCAAAACTACGATTGAAAAAAATCTGAAGTGTAAAGGATACGAAAAATGATAAAGGTACTTTTCATCTGCCACGGCAACATATGCCGCTCGACAATGGCTCAGAGCATGCTTGCCGATATGGTGCGGAAGCTGCACCGCGACAGTCAGTTTGAGATCGATTCGGCGGCGACCAGCTACGAGGAGATCGGCAACTCACCCCATTACGGGACGGTTGCGAAGCTGCGGAGCGTCGGAATCCCGGTGATCCCGCATCGGGCGAGGCGTATGACGCCGCAGGATTACGAGCATTATGATTATATTATCGGTATGGACACGGCCAACATGCGCAACATGGAGCGGATCGCAGGCGGGGACCCGCAGCGGAAGCTGTATAAACTTCTCACCTTCGCAGGCCTGTCCCGCGACGTGGCGGACCCGTGGTATACCGATGACTTTGATGCGACGTACCGGGACCTGCAGACGGGCCTGACGGCGTTCCTTACGTGGCTTGACAGGAGAGAAAACGCCTGAAACGGTTTTAAAGAACTTTACAGACAACTTTACCATTTCTTTACTTTTCGTTAGCGATGTCTGAAGTAATGCCGATTATGATAAAGCCATAAACCGAAACGAGCGAAATCGTTCCACTGAAGGAGGAAAAAGAAAATGAGCGAATTGATTCTGCAGACACATGCACTGCGGAAGGTTTACGGCACACAGGCTGCAGTAGACGGTATCGACCTTAAGGTTGAGCGCGGAGCAATCTACGGCCTGATCGGTAAGAACGGCGCAGGCAAGACTACGACGCTGAAGATGATCGGCGGGCTTTCGGCCCCCACAAGCGGAAGCTTCTCGCTGTTCGGCAAGAGCGGCGCGGAGCTCGCGGAGGTGAGAGGGCGCGTGAGCTGCCTGATCGAGGATCCCGGGTTGTTCGGCAACCTGACCGCGTATGAGAACCTGAAAGCCAAATGCCTCTGCTACGGCATCAAGGGCGATGACTACATCAAAAAGCTTCTTGAGCTGGTGGGGCTGGCCGATGTCGGCAAGAAGAAAGCGAAGCATTTTTCGCTTGGTATGCGCCAGCGCCTGGGAATTGCCCTCGCGATGGTCGGCGAGCCGGATCTTTTGGTTCTGGATGAGCCGATCAACGGACTTGACCCGGAGGGTATCGTGGAGATCCGCGATATGCTCACCCAGATCAGCAAGGAAAAGGGAATCACCATTCTGATCTCCAGCCACATTCTGGAGGAACTTTCCAAGGTGGCAACCCACTACGGGATCATGAGCAAGGGACGCCTTGTGGAGCAGCTGACCGCCGAGGAGCTCTCGGAGCGCTGCAGCCTGAGGATCGAGGCGGTTGTGGACCGGCCGGAGCTTGCAAGCACGGTGCTGGACAACCTCGGTATCACCAACTACAAGGTGGTTGACAAGGAAACCCTGAACATCATGGAGCGTTTGGAGGATGTCGCGTACATCAACCGCGAGCTGAACAAGGCCGGCCTTCTGGTCAGCAAGATTGCGGTGAACAATGAGAGCCTTGAGTCGTTCTTCCTGAACACGACGGCGGATTGAAAGGAAAATGGTGAGAACTATGTTAAATATGATTCGTATGGAACTGTACCGGATGGTACGGATGAAGAGCTTTTGGGTAATTCTGATCATCGTGGCCGTTATGAACGTGGTCACGGTTGCCCTCAATGATGTAATAACGGACAGCCCGGAACTTCAGCAGGCCATTGAGGCAGCGGAGTCCGAGAAGGACGATCCGGTGGCGAACATCGGCATGAGCATTTCCATGAAGCGCAACGACGACGGCAGCTACGGCTTCCTCGAGATCATCACCTCCGCGGCGAAGGGAATGCTGTGCGCGCTGTTCATCGGAATCTTCACTGTCATTTTTGCGACGGCGGACTTTAATTCCGGATATATCAAAAACTACGGAGGTGCGGTGAAGCATCGGTACAATCTGGTATTTGCCAAGGCCGTTGCCGTGCTGGCGTACACTGTGATCTTCTTCGTATTGTTTATCATTAGCTCCTGCCTCGGCGTATATATCGGCGGACACAAGATTGTCATGGACCCGGCCGGAAAGATTTTCGAGGTTCTGGCGGTTCAGGGTGTTCTGCATGTGGTCTTTGCGTGGGTCATTATGGCGCTGTGCCTGATCCTTCGCAACAACCTGATCAGCATGATCGTATCGTGCTGCATCTCCATGCATGTGTTCGCGGCACTGTACAGCCTGGCTGACAAGGGGCTTGAGAAACTCGGCTGGAAAAATGCGGCAATCTCGGATTACACCGTCAGCGGACGCATTATGAAGTATGGTATTGACAGCAGAAATATTCTAGGTTCTACTCTTGTAGTAGCATTAGCCTTCGCAGTGGTTTCGGCACTTGTCGGAAGCCTCTGGATGACAAAAAAAGATCTGGTATAAACCGGCTGGTTGAAAAGATCGTCCCGGTTTTGGAAAACTGCCGGAGGCGGGGATGTACCCCGTCTCCGGTGAAGTGGTATAGAAGGGAGATTTGTTATGGAGGTTGCAATCGTCATACTCAGCGTGATCGCGGCAGGCGAGACCGTGTGGCTCATCCTTTTGTGGAGGCAGAACATGGCAATCTGCCGGCAGCTTGCGTTTATCCGCGAGAAGGACTCCGCGATGCGGGTATCCGTCAACGCGGAAATGCTGGGAGAGCTGGCAATCGCCACGGAGATCAACAAAACCCTTGACGATGTCCGCGACCGCAAGCATGCCATGAGCGAGCGCGAGAAGCTGATCGCCGACGCCTACGCAAACCTCTCCCATGACATCCGCACCCCGCTCACTTCTCTGGACGGTTATGTGCAGCTCCTTCGCGACGCAGCGTCGGAGGAGGATCGCGAGCGGTACACCGCCATCATCGGCGAGCGGATCGGAACCATGAAGGAGCTTTTAGAGGACCTCTTCACCTTCACCAAGTTGAAAAATGATGCGTACGAGTTGGAGCTGGAGCCGGTATCCCTGCGAAGCGTCGTGGCGGATACGGTCCTTTCCTACTACGATGTGTGGAAGGAAGCCGGCATTGAGCCGGAGATCGATATCGCGGAGGAAGCCCTTGTGATGGAGGGCAACGTGACGGCGGTCAAGCGCATCCTTCAGAATATTACGAAAAATGCGGTGCTGCACGGGAAGAAAGCCCTGTCCGTACGGCTTTGCCGCGAGGGTGCGCGCACCGCGCTGGTGACTATCGCTAATCCCGTGGAGCATCCGGAGGAGATTGAGATCGGCCGTGTGTTCGAGCAGTTCTACACGGCGGACCGGTATCACCGAAACGCCTCCAGCGGCCTCGGCCTCGCGATCGCGAAGGAGCTTACGGAGCGCATGGGAGGAACCATCGGAGCGACGCTTCGGGACAACGTGTTCGCTGTGGAGATCCGGCTGCCCCTGACGGAGCAGGCGGCATTTTCCGAACCGGTGCCTGAGGCATCGGAGCCGGCGGAATCCGCAGCAGAATGAAAAAGGAGATTCAGAGATGTTAGTCATAAAGAATCTGACAAAAATCTACAAGGGAACCACCAAGGGGATCACGGACATTTCCCTGCACATTCAGCCGGGAGATATCTACGCCTTCATCGGACACAACGGGGCCGGCAAGACCACGCTTCTGCGGGCTGTCACGGGTATCCACGCATACGACGAGGGATCCGTGACGATCGACGGGCTGGACCTTGCGAAGGAGCCGGTTGCGGTCAAACAGCGCATCGCCTATGTGCCGGACAACCCGGATATCTATGAGTTCCTCACGGGCATTCAGTACCTGAATTTTATCTCCGATATCTACGGTGTCTCGACGGCGGACCGGGAGAGCCGCATCGCGGAGTACGCGAAGGCCTTTGAGATCACGGATGCCCTCGGGGACCTGGTTTCCGGTTACTCCCACGGAATGAAGCAGAAGCTGGTGCTGATCTCCGCGCTGATCCATGAGCCGAAACTTTTGATCATGGACGAGCCCTTCGTCGGTCTGGACCCCAAGGCGGCCTTCCTTCTGAAGGAGTATATGCGGAAAATGACGGAGCAGGGCTGCGCGATCTTCTTCTCCACCCACGTGCTGGATGTGGCGGAGAAGCTTTGCAACAAGGTCGCGATCATCAAGCAGGGCCGGCTGATCGCGGACGGCCTGATGAGCGAGGTCGTGAAGGACCGCGAGTCGTTGGAGTCGCTCTTTATGGAGACCGCGGCGGACAATCAGTGAGACTATGGCAGACGGACCAAAAGTCTGCCGGCTGTTACCCTGTAGCTTTTCGGAATGAAGGAGTTGTGTGAGAAATGAGCGCATTTCTGCCTTTCATAAAATTGGAACTTCGGAACCTGTTCGGGATCAATGTCTATCGGCATACGAAGAACCCCGCGGATAAGAAGCGCAGGACCTTGCTTCTTGGCACGATCGTGCTTCTGATCGTCATGGCTGTCGGTTATCTGACCGCAGGAGCATACATGTGCGCGAAGATCGGGATCGGCCGGTTCATCCCGTTTTTCTATACGATTGCCGCGGCGGCGATCATCCTTTTTCTCGGGATCCTTAAGGCACGGACATGTCTCTACCGGGAGAGGGACCGGGAGCTTCTGTCGTCGCTTCCGATCCGAAGCCTTTCCGTGGCGTCGGCAAGGCTGGTCCGCATGTATATCGAGGGTCTGGCGGTGGCGGTCGTCGTTTTGGTCCCGACGCTGACGGTCTACGCGGTGTGGATGAAGCCAGGGGCTTCATTTTACGTCTGTGCGGTGCTTACCATCCTGCTGGTGCCGATCCTTCCCACGGCGGTCGCCGCGTGGATCGGGATCCTGTTTGCAGCCGTAATCTCGCGGATGCGCCACAAGGTGCTGGCGGAGGTTGTCCTCGTTGTGATCGTCGTGATCGGTGGCCTTCTGCTTCCGGCGGTTTTCACCGGCGGGAACGCGTTCTCCGTGAATCTTTCAACCCTTTCGGAATCCTCCGGCAAGACCAAAGCCGAGAGGGATGCGGAGGTGATGGCTAAGCTTTCTGCGGAGGCCGGCAGGGTGATGGATAAGATGGAATCCTCGATGCCGGTCGTGAAGACCGGTGTGAAGATCGCGTCGAAAAATGTGCACGCCACTTTGGGGATCGGGCTTGCCTCCCTCGTTGTTCTGCTGCTCACCGCGATGGTGATCGGACGGAATCTTTTCGCCATCTCGGGAAGACTCGCGCCGTCCTCGGTGCACCGGGAGTACCGGCCTTCGGACATCCGGCAGAGGTCGGTGATGGCCTCCCTCGTCTCGATGGAGGCGAAGCGGTACACCTCCATCGGCATATACATCGCCAACACCATCGTGGGACCGGTCCTGATGGTCGGCATGGCGATCTGCCTCGGCTTTATCAGTTCCGCGAAACTCGCGGAGAAGACGAAACAGATTCCGATCAAGGTCTATCCGGAAGCGGCGTTTCCGTTTCTGATCGCGATGGTCGTGTGCGTGATGAGCATCACGGCGTCGTCCGTCTCCATCGAGGGAAAGAACCGGTGGATCCCCTGGAGCCTTCCGGTTGCATCCGAGACCATATGGGACGCAAAGCTTCTCTTTAACCTGCTGGTGCTTGCGCCGTTTTACGTCATCACGGAAATCATTCTGCTGTTCACGGTCCGCGCTGACGCGGCGGCTCGGCTGTGGCTTCTGCTGATACCTCTGGTGTACTGCACATTTTCCGTCGTGTTCGGACTGTGGTGCAACCTGAAATTCCCGAAGTTTTCGTGGGAAAATGCCACTGAGGTCGTGAAGCAGAGCGCCGCGGCGGGAGTCAGCATGCTGGGATTGTTCGCGGCAGCCATCCCCGGACTTCTGGTCTGTGTGGCCCCGAAGAGGTTTACAAACCTGTCGTGTGCGTTGGCCGCTGCGGTTATCGTCGCGGTTACTGCGATGCTGTACCGGAAAATCCGCCGCACGAAGCTGACGGATCTGAATTGAATACCGCGCATCGATCATGCCCCTTGGAAGTACAGCCTCTGCGGTTGCCTTTGAAGGGGCATTTGTGGTATAATATCCTTTCAAAGAGGAGGCTTTGACCATGGGAATTTTAACTACGGAATACAAACATATATCGGGAACCGATGAACTGGAGATCGCGGTGCTTCGCATGGAGCCGGACAATGCGGCTGCGGTGCGCGGCGCGGTGGTGATCGTCCACGGCATGTGCGAGCACAAGGGGCGCTACGACGCGTTCCAGCGGTTCCTTGCGGAGCAGGGATATATCGCGGTTTCCTTCGACCACCGCGGACACGGGGAGAGCGTGCGCTCGCCGCAGGACCTGGGATTTCTCTATGAGGGCGGTTATATCGCCATGATTCTCGACATGCACGAGATCGTGAAGGAGACAAAGCGGTACGCGGAGGCCAGCACCGGAGGAAGGAAGCTGCCGTTCTACATGATCGCCCACAGCATGGGTACGCTGTGTGCACGCTGCTACCTGCGGGATCACGATGACGAGCTGGACAAACTGGTGCTTCTCGGCTGTCCGTCGAAGCTTTCCGGAATGAAGCCGGGGCTTAAGCTGGTGCAGGCTCTGATCAATCAAAAGGGTGGCCACGAGCGCTCGAAGATCGTGGATTTCATCGTCGGGAACGGGTATGAGAAGGCATTTGCCAAGGAGCACACGCCCCATGCGTGGACCAACTCGGACCCGGAGGAGGTCCGCATCTTCAACGAGGATCCGCTGTGCGGTTACACGTTTACGCTGAACGGCTACGAGAACCTGATCAAGCTGGCGATGCTCACCTACAGAGACGGCGGTTACGGAATGCGCAATCCCGAACTTCCGATCAGGTTCTATTCCGGCGGCGACGATCCCTGCGCCATTTCCCGAGAGAAGCTCGGCGAGGCCATCAAGCTGCTGCGAAAGCAGGGATATATGAACAGCAAGGGGAAGATATATCCCGGCATGCGCCACGAGATTCTGCGTGAGCGGGAGAAGGAGAAGGTCTGGGCCGATATCCTGAATTTCCTGGAGGACGGGGCGGCTGGTGTTTCCTCCGATACGGAGGGAAAGAGCCCGGACGAAGACAACGATTAGAAGAGTTCGGAGAAGGGGTTTTATGGAGCGGTATATCTTGTCCTTCGATGCGGGGACCACATCGGAGAGAGCCATTATTTTCAACCATAACAGCGAGATTGTCAGCGTGGCGCAGAAGGAGATCACGCAGTACTATCCGCAGGCGGGCTGGGTGGAGCACGACCCGATGGAACTGTGGTCGGCACAGCTCGGCGTGGCGGTGGAGGCCATGAGCAAGGCGGGCATCACCGCGGCGGAGATCGAAGCCATCGGCATCACGAACCAGCGGGAAACCACCATCGTGTGGGACCGCGAGACGGGGCGTCCGGTGTACCGCGCCATCGTCTGGCAGTGCCGCCGGACCGCGGATTACTGCGAACGGCTGCAGCCCTACGCACAGCAGATCCGGGAGAAGACGGGACTGGTGCTGGATCCTTATTTTTCGGCCACGAAGCTTGCCTGGATCCTCGATCATGTCGAGGGCGCAAGAGAGCGGGCAGAGCAGGGGAAGCTTCTGTTCGGCACCGTGGAGACGTGGCTTATCTGGAAACTCACCAAGGGCGCAAAGCACGTGACGGACTTAAGCAACGCTTCCCGCACGATGCTGTTCAACATCCACACCCTTCAGTGGGATGAGGACATTTGCCGTCTGTTGGGAATCCCCATGAGCATGCTCCCGACCCCCGTGGGAAACAGCGAAATATACGGGGAGTCGGCAGCGGAATTTCTGGGCGGTCCCATCCGCATCGCGGGCGCTGCGGGTGACCAGCAGGCCGCACTGTTCGGGCAGCGGGCGTTCACAGTAGGCGACATCAAGAACACCTACGGCACCGGGTGCTTCCTTCTGATGAACACGGGCGAGACGCCGATTTCTTCGGAAAATGGTCTCGTCACCACCATCGCCTGGGGCCGGAACGGCCAAGTCACCTACGCGCTGGAAGGGTCGGTCTTCATGGGCGGCGCCATCGTGCAGTGGCTCCGCGACGAGATCGGGCTGATCGGGACGGCCGCGGAGACGGAGGAATTAGCGCAGAAGGTTCCGGACACCAACGGATGCTATATCGTGCCCGCATTTACCGGGCTGGGGGCGCCGTACTGGAAGCCGGAGGCCAAGGGCATCATCACCGGCCTTACCCGGGGCGTCGGCCGGTATCACATCATCCGTGCAGCTTTGGATGCGATCGTGTTCCAGGTCAACGACATCGTGCGCGCCATGGAGCAGGACGCCGGAAGCCCGGTGGGATCTCTTCGCGTCGACGGCGGCGCAAGCGTGAACAATTTCTTAATGCAGACACAGGCGGACATCAGCAACGCGGCTGTCATCCGGCCGGCCTGTGTGGAATCAACAGCTCTGGGGGCTGCCTATCTTGCCGGCCTTGCCACCGGCTTTTGGGCGGATCCGTCGGAACTCGGCAGCGGTGCCGGGGAAACCATTTTCCGTCCGCAGATGAGCGACGAGACGAGGGCTGCTCACATCCGCGGATGGAAGGAGGCAGTGAAGACCTTATTGTGATTGTGGGAGGGGAAGAGAATGAACAGAAAGAGAAGGTTGTATTGTGTTTTGGCAGCGGCGCTTGCTGTGATCGTGTTCGCGGCGACCGGGTGTACCTCATACTCGGAAGAAGTAGTTGACAGACCGTGGAAAGCGATGGTGAGCAGAGAGGACGGGAAGGCATTTATTTATCAATATACCTGGGACGGTACCGAAGAAGGACTTCGCATTGAGCCGCCTTCGAAAATTGACGGATGTAAGGTTGTGAGACTCGGCGGATATTACGGAAGAGGCGTTCCGTGTTCGTTTTGGGTTGAGATTGAGGATATGTTTACGCAGGAGACCGCTCCTGCAGAAGCGAAGAGACAGGATCTGATCTTTACCCTTGTCATCGGGCCGGATATCTCGGACATTTTTTACAGGGGTGCCTACGAGAATATGTGGTATTACGGGAAGGATACCTCGGATGAGGACCGAATCTACTACAGAGTCCGCGTGCAGGTGGAACTGGATCCCGCCAATCCGTATTTCTACATGGAGGACGGGCAGCTGTACAAGAAGAATTCGGACGAGGATTACAGCGACTTCTACAACCCGCTGAAAGAGAAGAAGGATGCTGACGGCGATTCGTCCGCGAATCTGTCCTGATGCCGCAGTGAAAGGAGAAGCCATGAACGCCAGAAGACTGCTTGCGCTGATGCTTGTGATCGTATTTTCCGCTGTGGTACTGACCTCCTGCGGCGGATCCACGGGAGATAAAAACAAAGGGTCCGGCGACACAAAGAAATCGGTTACTCCTACCGATGCGCCGACGCCGAGTCCGACGGAAGCCCCCAAAACTCCGGAACAGCTGGATCTGGATGCGATTGAGCTGATCTTTCAGGCTGCCGCGGAAACCGCCTCAGACCCTGCCAATTCCCTCGGGGAGGGCACGCGCTTCCTCCTCAATTTTGATGGGGAAAATATAACGTTAGAGTTGGAAACAAAAAACGAAGGCTACAAACGAAGGATATGGGAATCCTGGATCCGCGGGGCGGGCCTTTCCAAGTCGACGTATCCGCTGCAGTCCGAGTCGTACCGAGAGAACAGCAGGTACGGAACTGTCACCGGTGTTTTGGATGATACCGGAAAAATCCAATGGATGGCCGACAACCTTGACGACGGGCTTTTCGCAGCGCTCAGCCGACTCGGTGTGGAGAAGGATCCGGCTTTTCTCACTCGCATGGAGATGTACGGGAAAGTCAACGGAGAGTGGTACGGCGAGGTGCAGATGGACATTCTGTCGCTCGTCGAACAGTACATTGACGACAACGATGAGCTTGGCCGGGATTATTACCGCAACCTGATCCGCTTCCTGAAGAACTACGGATTTTCCGGGAAAATACAGGCCTCGGCGAGCTGTACTTTTCTGAACGAAAAAGAACTCCACTTCCAATCGGGCATCGACTGGACGGGATTTCTCGATGCATTGCATAAAGCCGCCAGCACCAAGGAGAGCATGACGAAGTTTATCTGCGTTGCGGGCAATATCAGCGAGAGCACGTTAAACGCCGTGCTGAAACAGAAGAAGACCGATGTCATGACCTTCGGAAAACTGATTGTGGTTGAACTGGAAGCCATGTGCAAGACGAATGTCGGAGAGGATTTCACCAGCAAATACAACTGGTCCGGCAACGAGCTGTATTTTTACTACAACAACTATCCCGACAAACTGACCTACAATTCCGGAAAGGAAACCATGACATACAGCGACTCGGGGATTGACGTAACTTTGAAGAAGAAGTAAGGAATCCCTTTTCGGAAAATGTCGCGAAACGGAGGTGACCGTCGGATATGATGCAATTCGTTATTTTGCTTTCAGAGGGGCCGACTAATGCTGAACTGAGAAGCGCGGCGCTTTTCGCCGCCGGAGTGCTTGTTGCCGCATGGGCGGGGATGAGCCTTTTCTGCGCGGTCTGCCTGCGGCTTACGCACCGCAGGGATCTGAAAAAAGCGCGCCTCATGAGCGCGCAGACAATCGCGGAGATTGACAAGACGGAGTCGGAGACCGAGTTTGACTCATCGGATCGCTCGATGAATGTGAAAACCTATGCGGATTATCATTTTGTGTACAACGGAGTTACCTACAAAGGGTATTATGAGGAAATCGGGCCCTTCGGGAGCTGCGAACAGATTGTGGTGTTTTTCAATCCGGAGAATCCGAAGGAGAGCATGTCAAAATATCACCGCGACATCGCAACCGGCCGGTACGGTCTGAAAATCGGCGGGATTATTTTCGGCGTTTTGCTTCTGCTGCCGGCGGCATGGATCCTTTTGAAAGCATTCCTTCGGTAAAGCGTATATCCGAAAGGTCGTTGGACAATGCGGAGCAGCGTTTCGGGAGCGGTGAGGAACCATGTTTTGCGGCTTTTCGCTGCGACATTTTTTGAAATTGGATTAGGGAGGCTGCATGAGAATAGTTTTTGTTCGTCACGGAGATCCGGATTATAAAAATGACTGCCTGACGGAAATCGGACGGCGCCAGGCGGAACTGGTTGCGGAACGGCTCCGCGGCGAGGGAATTGAGGAAATCTGGGCGTCGACACAGGGCCGCGCCATTGAGACTGCGGAGGCGTCATCGAGGGTGCTCGGCCTGCCGATCCAGACGCTGGACTCCATGCGGGAAGTGCATTGGGGAAGCACGGACGGAGAGCCTCTTTATGCAGGCGGACATCCGTGGGAGATGGTGGACGAGCTGGCCCGCCAGGGCTATAACCTGAACAGCCCCGATTGGCGGGAGCATCCGTTCTTCCGGACGAACAAGGTGCTTTCCTGTGTTGATACCGTGGAGCGGGGAATCGATGACTGGCTTGCGGACCACGGCTATCTTCGGGAGGGCGCATACTACAGGCATGCCTGTGAGGAGACGGAGCATCACACCATAGCACTGTTCAGCCATGGCGGATCGTCCTGTGCGGCCATGGGGCACATCCTGAATCTTCCGTTTCCGTTTATGATCGCGGCGTACCATCTGGAATTCACGGGAATCACCATTTTACGAATGGACCGGAAGGAAGGGCTCGGCACGCTTCCGTGCATCGAGCTGGCGAACGACGGAAGACATATTGTCGAGGGACGATATCACCGGTTGAACAACAAGTAGGAAGAGCGGAGTGAGCCGGAGCGGGGATGCGGGACAACGCGGACTACGTAAACGATTTGACAATCGATGTATATGATTTTCTATTGAATGGCTCTGGATGGAAATGCTAAGCTTGTGTTACCGGCTGCGCTGACGCAGTCTGTAAGTATATTGAGAGGTTTACAGGAGGAACGTATGAACGAAACTTTGAAGGTGTTGGAAGAGAGACGCAGCTGCCGGAATTTTATTCCGGACAAGATGGTCCCGAAGGAAGTCCTGGATGAGATCCTGCGCGCGGGCACTTACGCGCCGACCGGAATGGGCAAGCAGAGCCCGATCATCATTGCAGTGACCGACAAGGAGACCCGTGACGCTCTGTCTGCGGAGAACAGCAGAGTTGCTAACTGGCCCGGAATGAACGATCCGTTCTACGGAGCGCCGGTCATTCTGATCGTCCTTGCGGACAAGTCTGTTGTGACACATGTTTACGACGGCGCTTTGGTTATGGGCAACCTGATGAACGCCGCGAAGAGCCTCGGCGTTGACAGTATTTGGATTCATCGTGCGCAGGAAGAGTTCGAGTCCGATTTCGGCAAGAAGCTTCTTGCAAAACTGGGTATCGAGGGCGATTACGAAGGCATCGGACACTGTGCACTCGGCTACGCCGCTGCACCGCTCAATGCCCCTGCGCCGAGAAAAGAGAACTACGTGTACTACATCTGAGGATGGTGAGGTTCCGGCGGCCGGTGAAACAGGATCTTGACTTTTTACGGTGGGAAACGGAAGAACCGGAAGAAACCACCGCAAGGTCAGGTGTGGATCAGAGCCGGAAAAACAATGAAATGAAAAAATTGCGGTGGCTTTCGCGAAAATCAGCGGAAACCACCGCATTTTCAGAGAACAGTTTTTTCGTGACATCGAGCGGTGGATTCGATATAATGAGAGTGCATTCCGAAAGGGGGGGATTGTTATGGATTGGAACGTTCGGCCGCTTGTTGCGGAGGATGCCGCTGCGATCCGTGAAATCTGCAGCGAGGATCTCGGGTATCCGTGTGAACTCGACCTTGTGAAGAGTAAGATTGCGGGACTTGACGCAGCCAGAGAGGCTGTTTTTGTTGCGCTCGCAGACGACAAATGCATAGGATACATCCATGTTGAGAGATATGATACATTGTATTTTGAGACGATGGCGAATATACTTGGAATAGCAGTGCGAAAGAATTACCAGGCGGGCGGCGTCGGCACGGCGCTTCTGGCCGCTGCAGAGGATTGGGCGAGGTCGCACGGCATAACGCTGATGCGCGTGATCTCGGGAGAGTCCCGCACGGGAGCTCACGCTTTCTACGAATCGCGGGGCTATGTGTTCGGGAAGAAACAAAAGAATTTCAGCAAGCATTTGCAGGCATAACGGGGTGAAAAACTGAGGAGAAAAGAGACGGGGTTGGAAAGGTTTTTCTATGTACAAATATGTCTTCTTTGATCTGGACGGAACATTGACACAGTCGGAGTTCGGCATTGTCGAAGCGGCAGGCAGGGCGCTGGCACATTTCGGGATTGAGACTCCCGACAGGGATTTGCTGAAGCAGTTTATCGGCCCCCCGCTGTACGTTTCGTTCCATGAGTTTTACGGGCTTTCGGATGAGGACAGCTTCGAGGCAATCCGCGTTTACCGGGAATATTATGAGAGTGAAGGAGTATATCAGGCTCCTCTTTTCGCGGGTATTCCCGATATGCTCCGGAAGCTTCGCGACAACGGCTGCAAGCTGATGATCGTCACTGCCAAACCGAAGCCGATGGCTGAGGTTGTCGCGGAGCATGATGGAATTCGGAATCTCTTCGAAGGGATTGCAGGCCCTGCGTTCGAGGGGCGTGACCCGAACAAGGCCGTGCTGATCCGCGAGGCGATGGAAACCCTCGGGATCCCGGCGGAGAACCGGAGTGAGATCCTGATGGTAGGCGACCGCTTCTACGACATCAAGGCCGCCGTGGAGGTCGGCATTGATTCTGTCGGCGTACTTTACGGATACGGAACCGAGCAGGAGCTTCGCGAGTCCGGGGCGACATATATTGTGAAGACTGCAGAGGAAATCGCGGAAGTTGCTCTGAGGTGACTGCGATTTAATCTAGTTTTTCAGGAGGCTGCTAAATGGGTAGGGAGCCGGATACCGAGGTAGTATCGGTAACGCAGGAGACAACAGAAGAAAAGAAGTTCAAAAAGCCGAAGAAGCGCAGTTTGTGGAAGCGTATTCTTCTTTGGCTCGGGATCGTGATAGGAGCGGTTGTCCTTTTTGCCGTCGCAGGATTAACATACCTGACGCTTACCGAATACCGCCCGGCGGACCGGGAGACGCTCACGGTGACGCTGCCGGTCGGGGCGAAAGACGGAGCACAGGAGAGTGCGGATAAAACGACTCTTCCTGCTGCACCGACGGAAACTTTGATCACACTGATGACCTGGAACATCGGTTACGGGGCGCTTGGCGATAACGCGGATTTCTTTATGGACGGGGGATCCGGGGTATATACCGCCGACGAGAAGCGGGTCAGGGATAACCTCACGGAGATGTATGCGAAGATCGGCGAGGTAAAACCGGACATACTGCTTGTTCAGGAGATTGATGAGGACAGCTCGCGGTCGTACGGGATCAACGAAATCGAACAGCTTCATGAGTTCCTGAACGGAATCGGCAACGGGGCATATCAGTCAACGTTTGCCTACAATTTCAAAGCAAAATATGTGCCGTACCCGATCCCGCCGGTGGGACGTGTCAACAGCGGGATCCAGACACTTTCGAAATACCGCAACACTTCCGCGGAGAGGGTGAAACTTCCCACTCCTTTCAAATGGCCCATCCGGATCGCAAACCTGAAGCGGTGCCTCGCGGTACAGCGAATCCCGGTAGACGGCAGCGGGCACGAGCTGGTGTTGATCAACCTTCATCTGGAGGCGTACGATTCCGGGGAAGGGAAGATTGAGCAGACCAAGATACTCAAGGGCATCCTTGAGGAAGAGGCTGCGAAGGGTAACTACGTGATTGCCGGCGGCGACTTCAACCAGACATTTTCCGACGCCGATGTGAGCGCATATCCGCAGCAGGACGGAAAATGGGTTGCCGGTAAGATCGACGTCACCGAGTACGGCGAGGGACTTACTTTCCACACGGACACGAGCGCTCCGACCTGCCGAAGCCTCGATCAGCCTTTGGCAGGGGCAGACAGGGAGACCTTCCAGTTCTATGTGCTGGACGGATTTGTCGTATCATCCAACGTGGAAGTGTTGTCCGTGAAGACGATCGATCTGGCGTTCCACGCGACGGATCACAATCCCGTGGTAATGGAAGTGAAACTACGGAAAGACACGGAATGAGTTCGGAAACTTAATTGGGGAATAACGAAGAGAAGTTTTGAGTGAGAAAACCATACAACACATGATTCTACGAGAGTAGAACACAAGCGGAGAAGGAGGTGCCTATGCCGCCCGGAGGAAGAATGGGAGGCCCGTTTCAACGAGGCTTTATGACTGAGGAGGAGAAGGCGAATCAGCCCAAGATTACCAAGGAACTGCTGAAACGGGTATTTTCCTACCTGAAGCCCTATTGGAAGCAGCTGACGCTGGTTCTTGTCTGTATCGCGGTGTCCTCGACGCTGTCGCTGTATCCGTCGGTACTGACCGGTAAGATCCTCGATGAAGGTATCATCGGTCGGAACCTGCGTCTGTTGATCATCTTCATCGTGGCGTCCTTCGGACTGACCCTGATGTCCAACCTGATCGGCGTCGTCGAAGGATATATTAACACCTGGATCGCGCAGCATATCACCTATGATATGCGCAATCAGATGTTTTCCCATTTGCAGCGGATGTCGCAGAGATTCTTCACGTCGAACAATCAGGGCGATATCATCACGAGAATGACAAGCGATATCTCCGGCGTGGAATCCGTGATCACGAACACGTTCCGCAACATTTTGTCCAACACCATCACGCTGGTTGTGGCGCTGGTGATGATGTTCCAGAAAAACTGGATCCTCGCGATTCTCGGTATCTGCGTGATCCCGCTTTTTGTCATTCCTACGAGAAAAGCCGGCAAGACGAGATGGAAACTTACCGGCGAGGCACAGGCGTGCAACGACGAGATCAACGGAATCCTCAACGAGACCATGTCCGTGAGCGGTCAGTTATTGGTGAAGCTCTTTGGTAAGGAGGAGCAGGAGTACGGGCGCTACAAGGATGCCAACGGCCGGATGATCAAACTCAACATTCGCGAGCGCATGGCAGGCCGCTGGTTCTTCGTGGTGTTGAACACGGTCACCAACATCGGCCCCATGCTTCTCTATCTGGTGGGCGGTATCCTCATCATGAAGTATGACAGCTCGCTGACCCCCGGTGATATCACCGTGCTGGTAGCGCTTCTCGGCCGCACCTATATGCCGGTCAACAACCTCCTGAACATTCAGGTCGACTGGATGCGCTCGATGGCGCTGTTTACGCGAATCTTCGAGTATTTCGATATGCCTGTTGAGATCCAGAATGCACCCGACGCCATCACCCCTGAGAGCACGACGGGCGAGGTGGAGTTCAAGGGAGTGAATTTCTCGTATGATCCCGAGAGACAAATCCTCAAGAACGTTTCGTTCCGTCTGGAGGCCGGCCGCAGCATCGCCATTGTCGGGCCGTCCGGCTCCGGCAAGAGTACGATCATCAACCTGATCCCGCGACTCTACGACGTGCAGGAGGGCGAGGTGCTCTTCGGCGGGATCGATGTTCGGAAAATAGACCTCACCTTCCTTCGAAAGAGCATCGGCGTGGTGTCTCAGGAGACCTATCTCTTCAACGGAACCATCCGTGAGAACCTTCTGTACGCAAAGGAGGATGCGACGGAGGAGGAGATGATCGAAGCCTGCAAGAAGGCGAATATTTATGACTTTATCGAGTCCCAGGAAACCGGTCTCGACACGATGGTCGGCAACCGCGGACTGAAGCTGTCCGGCGGCGAGAAGCAGCGCATTTCCATCGCGCGTGTTCTTCTGAAGAACCCGGCGCTTCTGATCTTCGACGAGGCGACATCGGCGCTTGACTCCATCTCGGAGAGCAAGATCCAGGAGGCCATCGATCCGATCATCGAGGAGCGCACGAGCATTCTGATCGCGCATCGCCTTTCCACGATCCTGGCGGCCGACGAAATCCTGGTTGTCAAGGACGGCGAGATCGTCGAGCGCGGCCAGCACCGCGACCTTGTGAAGCTCGGCGGCGTCTATACCGAACTGTACAACACGCAGTTCAAGAAGGTGGATGAGGACGGCCGCGTGAGGGATACGGTGGACAGCGAACTTAAGGAACTGGCGACGGAGGCGTAAGTTGATGGGAGCATATACAACCGGACAGTATCGGAATCTTCTTCGGGAAATCGGCAAGACCGATGCGGAGATCGAGAACCGCATACAGGAGACGTTTCAAACATTTTTCTACGACGAGACCGAGCGCATCTACCACGCGGTGGGCGACGACCTCGGATACCTTGAGGACACAGGCAACAACGACGCCCGCACCGAGGGCATGTCCTACGGAATGATGATGTGCGTACAGATGGACATGAAGGAAGAGTTCGACCGCATCTGGAAATGGTCGAAGACGTACATGTACATGGACGAGGGCGAGAACGAGGGATATTTTGCGTGGTCCTGCAAGACCGATGGCACGAAAAATGCCTACGGCCCCGCGCCGGACGGTGAGGAGTTCTATGCGATGGCGCTGTTCTTCGCATCCCACCGGTGGGGCGACGGCGAAGGAATTTTCGAGTACAGCCGTGAGGCGAAGGACATCCTTCGCGCAGCGCTTCACAAGGGCGAGAACGGCCGTCCCGGAGCGGCCATGTGGAACCGCGACAACGCGCAGATCCTGTTCGTGCCCGGATGTCCGCACACGGATCCGTCGTACCATTTGCCGCATTTTTACGATCTGTTTGCCCTGTGGGCGTATGAGGAGGACCGGCCGTTCTGGAAGCGTGCGGCGCAGGCGAGCCGCGAGTATCTCGCCAAGGCCTGCCACCCGGAGACCGGCCTGAACGCCGAGTACGCAAACTTCGACGGAACACCGATGCGGAAGCAGCTTCCGTGGGGCAACATGGGCACATTTTTCAGTGATGCATACCGCACCGCCGCCAACATCGGCCTTGACTCCGTATGGTTCGGGGAAGATTGCGGTCAATACGGCGCACCGCTTCGGATGATGAAGTTCTTCGGCACTGATCTGGAGGCCGTCCGCTGCTCCTACGAGATTGACGGAACGCCGATCCAGAGGCCGGTGCTGCATCCTGTAGGCCTTGTGGCAACCATCGCCCAGAGCGCACTGACGGTTCCGTACAGCGATGATCCGGACAGCGATTTTGCGATCGCACGCCCGTGGGTGGAATGGTTCTGGAACCAGCCGCTCCGCAAGGGCGTACGCCGTTATTACGACAATTGTCTGTACATTTTCGCATTGCTGGCGCTTGCCGGACGGTATCGGGCGTGGTAGAATATTCTGACAGTTAACCGTCTGAGTATTTCGACAACGGGAATCCGGCAGGATGTGTTTTGTTACGGGGGGCAAGATGGAAGAGAAGAAACAGCCGGAGAAACCGGCAGGAAGAAAAAAACGTTGGATCATTATTGCAATCTGCGTGGTGATCGTAATCCTTTGCGTGCCGATGATTCAGACTTACAAGGACGGCGGTACGGTATGTTATGATGCAATCCTGTATGATGTTACGGATTACAACAGGGAGCTGAGTAAGGTGGAACGGGTAAACAATACTACACTCAGATATACGCACGGAATGAAAAAAGGCGTAGAGATACGTATTCTGGGGTTCACGGTTTACGACAGCACGTATGAGACTTATGATCCGGAACATGCTACGTATCAGGACGGATTGCCCGAAAGCACCGCTGCTCTGTATCCGATGGCGGAAGATTGATGGAATTCCATGCAGTCGTCTGAAAAGTTCACAGAATGACAAAAGGCTCGGAGTCATTCAACTCTGAGCCTTTATTGTTCGTCTTTTTTGTCCGGAATGTATGTGATTATGTCCTCCACACGGCAGTCAAGAATCTCACAAAGAGAATTGAGTGTTGTGGTTGTGATCGGCTTGTCATGTTTCAGCCGGTCAAGCATGCTCCTGCTGATCTGGTAATAGTTTATCAGGCGGTAGGAAGAGATGTGTTTCTCCTTCATTGTCTGGAATAATTTTGCACAAGTAATCATATTTGTCAGATGAATTGGAAAAGTCAATGCCAATGGTTACATGCACAGGATAGCCCAGGTTGGATTCGTTGACAATTGTCGATATATTGAGTATGTTTTTTGCGTGTACATGTCAAAATGATTGCATCGGGAAATTACTATATTGTATGGACGTGACGCATGCAAAACATTGCAGAAATAATCAAATATGAAGGCGATAATAGCACATTTATTTGGAAGCACCCATCGGAAGATTTGAGTGATGGTTCTCATCCCCGTCAATTTATGATATAATTATCCTATCGACATCGGAGATACGGAGGTCACCCCATGGCAGCATGCATCGCTTTTATGATGAACGACATTGAGGACGCCCAGGAGCATTGGGGCGACGGATGGGAAAATGTGGAAGAGTACGGCAGCACGGCGTACGGTCACAACCTGCACACCTGGGATGACGGACAGCGCAAACTGCGCCGCTGCATCCGGTGCGGCGGGTATATCCTGTGCCAGTGGTCGGAGTTCCATTCCTTTGCGGACGACGATGACTACTATACGGATTTCTTCCCCGTGGAGAGCCCGGAGGAGGCGGATGAGTTCAACCAGAGGTACGACGGATACCAGATTGAGCAGCTGCTCAGCAGACGGTTTCTGTGCATCACAAACGGCCGTTACCACTGGGTGGAGCGCAAGGAAGATTAGACTGTTTTGACTATAGAGGAGAACGTCGATGGAAAATGAGAAAACCGCACTGTACGGTGCAATTCTCGGGGATATGATCGGGGCGCCGTATGAGTTTGACCGGGGTGACAAGACGAAGGACTTTGATATGTTCGGCCCCGGAAAATGTGTCCACTACACGGACGATACCGCGATGACATTAGCGATTGCAAAGGCGATCATGGAGGCGGGAACGGACGCCGGCGAGGATGAGATGAAAGCAGCGTTCGTCAGCTGGATGCAGAATTTCGGAAGACGGTATGCCGACGGTGAGTACGGCGGTCGTTTTGCCGGCTGGCTGTGGCAGACAAACCCGCAGCCGTACGGCAGCTTCGGAAACGGATCCGCAATGCGCGTCTCGCCGGTTGGATGGTGCTTTAAAACCCTTGATCGTACAAGAGAAGCAGCCCGTTGGTCTGCAGAGGTGACGCACAATCATCCTGAGGGGATCAAGGGAGCAGAGTCGGTGGCAGCGGCCATTTTCCTGTTGCGAAACGGCGCCGGCAAGGACGAAGTGAGAAACTATATCGTGGACGAATTCGGATATGATCTGTCGAGGACCTGTGACGAAATTCGTCCGGGGTATCACCACGTTGAAAGCTGTCAGGAGACCGTGCCGGAGGCGATCACGGCGTTTCTGGAGAGCACGGATTTTGAGGACGCGATCCGCACGGCAGTCTCCCTCGGCGGAGACTGCGACACCCTCACCTGTATCACCGGAAGCCTTGCGGAAGCCTGCTACGGCGTGCCGTGGGAGATGCGACGGGAGTGCGAAAAAAGAATGCCGGAGGAATTCCTGAAAATCATGACTGATTTCTCCGCTTTTCTGTAAAATCAGTAAGAATTATGCGGAACCTGAATCGTTGACTCAGGTTCCGCATTTTTGCTTGTCCAACCATTCCTCAGGGGTCAGACAACTGATGTTGAAATCCCTAAAGTCTGTCTTGTTGCGTGTAATGATACAGGAGCACTCATGGGACATGGCGCATACGGCAAGAAGTCCGTCCTCGAAATCGCGGGCATGCTTTTCCAGGGCAAGGATAACATCGGAGGAGGATACATCACAAACCGAGACGATGTTCATTATCTTACTTACGGCATAGTATGCAGCATCCGTGCTTTTTGTATGTTTACGTACGATGTGGAAAATGTCCGTGATGCAGGAGGCCGTAAACAGACCGGTGAGCATGTGGTTTTCACAGCACTCTAAGAGATGGGAAGAACCATCTGCCAGGCCTTCCCGATTTAGAAGGACATCGAGGAAAATGTTAGTGTCAATCATTGCTCGTTCGTTCTTCACGGCGTGCCTCCTGTTCCTTTTCCAAATCGATGGAACAGCTCTCAAGCATTCCTCGGATGGAACTTACTGAAGATACATTCGGGTTAACCATCTTTGCGATGGCGTGCCCGTTTTTTGTAATGATAATGTGCTCCTGCGAAACAAGAGTAAGATATTTGCCAAGATTCATTTTAAACTCCGTTGCGGTAATGATCATAAATCTCACCTATCTTTCGCCTCCAGGCTATACGAATCTGCTCTAAAATCAACGAAATCGTGCGAAAATGGCAAATATAGAGTGGTAAATCGAACAAAATGTGCTGTCGATTTTTTGATAATCACAACAATTTCCGGAATGCCTGCCGGGAATGCTTAAAACGATATTCGGCAAGATATAACAAATCTTCTGTAGTATTTTGTAAAGTTGCGGGAACTCACGGAAAACATGAGTTTCTTCCGTGATTTCAAGTGGGTGTTATGATATAATCCGTAAGTGTAAGGGCCGTATAAAAATATCGGATAATCGGAGGAAACATATGAAGAAAGTAGCAGTGATCTGGTCCAGCCCCAACGCCGAAGGACTTACGGCGAGCGCGAAGAACCGGTTTATGGAAGGGCTGGTGGCAGCCGGTGCGGAGGTTACGGAGATTCATCTGAACCGGAAGAAAATAGAGCATTGCAGAGCCTGCGGAAACGGATGGGGAACCTGCAACAAGACGGGCGCCTGCCTTCTGGCGGACGATTTTGCGGACATCTATAAGGCCCTCGCGGATGCCGACGGCATCGTGTGGATCAGTGCGGTGTACTGGTCGGATATGACGGAGTGCTTCAAGGCATTTTTCGACAGACTCCGCAGATGCGACGCCGCAAAGAATCATTTTCTGGCGGAGAAGCGGTGTGTGATCATGGCCTGTGCCGGCGGGACCGGCAGAGGGACGTTGGAGTGCCTGACGCAGCTGGAGCGCGGCCTGACCCATATGGGAATGCGCGTCTACGACCGGATTTCCGTGGTGCGCTACAACAAGGAGTACCTTCTCCCGAATCTGAAGGAGGCGGGGAAAACGTACGCCCAGACCCTGGAGAGCGGGTTCGACATGTACTACTAGAGTCACTGTCCGTTCCCCTGTGTTGCGAATGGTCAGGGGAATGTCCCCGAAACCTCTTTGGAAAAAATGACGGAAAATGCCGTTTCCGAGGGAGTGAATTTTTACACCCCGGGAACGGTTTTTTTTTGATTTTTATTGTAATCTTAACCGATTATTTGTATAGTATACTTTGTGATTTGTCTCAACCAAAATCTCAAAAGAAGAAAGGTTGTCACTATGAGTAATTGCGCGATTGTTGGTATCAACTGGGGCGATGAAGGAAAGGGCCGTATGGTCGACCTTTTGACGGAGCGTTTTGACTACGTGATCCGCTATCAGGGCGGCGGCAACGCCGGTCACACGGTAGTCAACGAGTACGGCAAATTCGCCCTCCATCTGCTTCCCTCAGGCATTTTCCGAAAGGGTGTCGTTAATATCCTGGGTAACGGCGTGGCTCTCGATCTCGAGAACCTGGACCAGGAGATGCAGACCGTCATCGGACAGGGTGTCACGATTACTCCCGAGAACCTGAAGATCAGTGAGCGTGCCTCGCTGGTTCTGCCTTGGCATCGTCTCCTTGACGGACTTGAGGAAGCGAGACTCGCCGATAAAAAGTTCGGCTCCACGAAGCAGGGCATCGCGCCTTTCTATTCGGATAAATACCAGAAGAAGACGATCCTGGCAGGCGAGCTGTTCTATCCGGAGAAGCTTGACGAGCATATCAGGGATCTTCTGACATGGAAGAACCTGACGCTCACGGGCGTGTACGGCGCTGAGCCGGTCAGCTATGAAGATCTCAAGGCGTGGTTTGATGAGTACGGCGCCAAGTTCCGTCCGTTTATCTGCGACACGGGCAAACTCCTGAAGAAGGCTGCAAAGGAAGGCAAGAGCATTCTTTTCGAGGCACAGCTCGGTTCGCTGCGTGACCTTGACTACGGCATTCATCCGTATACGACGTCCTCGAACGCGATTGCCGCTTATGCGCCGGTGGGATCCGGACTTCCGTCCGCGAAGATCGATCAGGTGGTCGGCGTTGTGAAGGCATATTCGACCTGCGTCGGCGAGGGTCCGTTCGTCTGCGAGTGGTTCGGCGAGGAGGCGGAGAAACTCCGCGAGGCCGGCGGTGAGTACGGTGCGAAGACCGGACGTCCGAGACGTGTGGGTCCGATCGATATCGTGGCAACCCGCTACGGTGTGGAATGTCAGGGCGCAACGGACATCGCACTCACGAAGATGGATGTTATGAGTTATATGGACCGCATCCCGATCTGTGCGCACTACGAGCTGAACGGGGAGATCATCGATGATTTTCCGTTCCCGGCAGCCCTTGATTCGTGCAAACCGGTTATCGAGTATATGGACGGCTGGCAGTGTGACATCAGCGGCATCCGCCGTTGGGAAGATCTGCCGGTCAATGCGCAGAAATACGTAGAGTACATCGAGGAGCAGATCGGATGCCACATCCGCTACGTCTCGGTGGGACCGGAGAGAGATGCGTACATTGAGCGGGAGCCGAAAGGAGCAAGTGAAGTGAAAGAGTACAGTCCTGTAAAGGAAGGCAAGGTCAGAGAGATCTATGACATCGGCGAGAATATGATCCTGGTAGCGACGGACCGCATCAGCTGCTTTGATGTGATCCTGAACAACACGGTTACGAAGAAGGGTACCGTGCTCACCCAGATGTCGAAGTTCTGGTTCGATTTTACGAAGGATATCGTGAAGAACCACATGATTTCCGTGGATACCAAGGATATGCCGGAATACTTCCAACAGCCCCGCTTTGACGGCAACAGCATGCTTGTGAAGAAGCTTACGATGCTCCCGGTGGAGTGCATCGTCCGCGGTTACATCACCGGCTCCGGCTGGAAGAGCTACTGCGAGAACGGCACGGTATGCGGCATCAAGCTTCCGGAGGGTCTGCAGGAATCTGAAAAGCTGCCTGAGCCGATCTACACCCCTTCCACGAAGGCCGAGATCGGTGACCACGACGAGAACATCTCCTTCGAGCAGTCCATCGACTATCTCGAGAAGCAGTTCCCGGGCAAGGGTCTCGAGTATGCGACGAAGCTTCGCGACTACACGATCGCTCTCTACAAGAAGTGTGCGGACTACGCGCTGACCAAGGGAATCATCATTGCGGATACGAAGTTCGAGTTCGGTCTCGACGAGAACGGCGAGATCGTTGTCGGCGACGAGATGCTGACGCCCGACTCCTCCCGCTTCTGGCCTCTCGCAAGCTACGAGGTAGGCCACGCTGAGCCTTCGTACGACAAGCAGTTCGCACGCGATTGGCTCAAGGCGAACCCGCACGATGACTGGACGCTTCCACAGGAAGTTGTCGACAAGACCATCGCAATCTACCTGGAGGGCTTTGAGAAGCTGACCGGAGAGAAACTCAGCTGAATATGAAAAAACAAACCATGAGGGCTCGGCACTGCCGGGGTCTCGTGGTTACATTTTTCGAGGAAATACAATGTCCGGCGGGAGACGCCGGCGATCACAACACAGAAAAGGACGGAATACGGAAAATGAGTGACACCAACCGTTACACAAGCCCCTTCTCGGAGAGATACGCCTCCCCGGAGATGCAGTACATTTTCAGCCAGGACAAGAAGTTCTCCACCTGGAGAAAACTCTGGATTGCCCTTGCGGAGACCGAGATGGAGCTCGGCCTTTCCCAGGACGGAAAGCCCGTCATCACACAGGAAATGATCGATGAGATGAAGGCTCATATCGATGACATTGACTACGCTGTGGCGAAGGAGCGCGAGAAACTGGTGCGCCACGATGTCATGAGCCACGTCTACGCGTACGGGCTTCAGTGCCCGAAGGCCGCAGGCATCATTCATCTCGGCGCTACGAGCTGCTACGTGGGAGACAACACCGACATCATCGTGATGCGCGACGCGCTTAGGCTGGTTCGCCGGAAGCTCGTGAACGTGATCGACAAGCTTGCGAAGTTTGCGGACACCTACAAGAGTCTGCCGACGCTGGCGTTTACTCATTTTCAGCCCGCTCAGCCCACGACAGTCGGCAAGCGCGCGACGCTGTGGCTGCAGGAGTTCTGCATGGACCTTGCGGATGTTGACTACGTGATCTCGACCCTGAAGCTTCTCGGCTGCAAGGGAACCACGGGTACGCAGGCTTCCTTCAAGGAACTGTTCAACAACGATCAGGAGAAGCTTGACCAGCTTGACCCGAAGATTGCGGCGAAGATGGGCTTCGACGGATGCTATCCGGTGTCCGGTCAGACCTACTCCCGCAAGGTTGACACGAGAGTGATGAACGTCATCGCAGGCATCGCCGCTTCGGCCCACAAGATGAGCAACGACATCCGCCTTCTTCAGCATCTGAAGGAAGTGGAGGAGCCCTTCGAGAAGAACCAGATCGGTTCCTCGGCAATGGCGTACAAGAGAAACCCGATGCGCTCCGAGCGTATCGCTTCCCTGTCCCGCTACGTGATCATCGACGCTCTCAACCCGGCGATCACTTCGGCGACCCAGTGGTTTGAGCGTACCCTTGACGATTCCGCCAACAAGCGTGTGGCAATCTCGGAAGGATTCCTCGCCATCGACGGCATCCTCGACCTGTGCCTGAATGTTTCCGACGGTCTCGTGGTCAACGAGAAGGTCATCGAGAAGCGCTTAAGAAGTGAGCTTCCGTTCATGGCTACGGAAAATATCATGATGGACGCCGTAAAGCAGGGCGGAAACCGTCAGGAGCTGCATGAGGAGATCCGCAAGCTTTCGATGGAGGCCGGTGCAACCGTGAAAAAGAAGGGCCTTGAGAACAATCTCCTTGAGCTGATCGCAGCGTCGGACGCATTTGACGTGACCCTCGAGGAGCTTGAGGAGTACATGGTTCCCGCGAACTATGTGGGCCGTTCCGTTGAGCAGACGGAGGCGTTCCTTGCGAACGTGGTGAAGCCGATCCTTGAAGCCAATGCCGGAGAGCTTGGTGTGACGGCTCAGATTAACGTATAAAGGTGACAAAAACTATGGACAAAATTCTTGTTCTGGATTTCGGCGGACAGTACAATCAATTAGTCGCAAGACGCGTGCGCGAGTGCAACGTCTACTGCGAGATTGCATCGTACCGGACGGACATCGAGGTTATCAAGGGGATGAACCTTAAGGGCATCATCCTGACCGGCGGACCGAACAGCTGCTATGAACCCGGAGCGCCGACCTATCGGAAGGAGCTCTTCGAGCTCGGCATTCCGGTGCTCGGACTGTGCTACGGCGCACAGCTGATGCAGCAGGTGCTCGGCGGCAAGGTGGAGAGGGCGCAGGTGCAGGAGTACGGCCGCACGGAGATTGCCGTGTCGACGCAGTCTCCCCTGTTTGCGGGAGTTCCGGCACAGACCGTATGCTGGATGAGCCATTTCGATTACATCAGCAAAATGGCTCCGGGCTTCGTCTCCATCGCGCACTCGAAGGACTGCCCTGTGGCGGCCTGCGAGGATCTGTCGAGAAATCTGTTCGGCATTCAGTTCCATCCCGAGGTGCTGCACACTCCGGAGGGAACGAAGATGATCTACAATTTCGTCCGCGGCGTATGCGGGTGTGACGGCTCCTGGAAAATGGATGCATTTGTCGAGAGCACCGTTAAGGAACTTCGGGAGAAGATCGGCAGCGGAAGAGTGCTGCTCGGCTTGTCGGGCGGCGTGGATTCGTCGGTGGCGGCGGGACTTCTTGCAAGAGCCATCGGCAAGCAGCTCACCTGCGTGTTCGTTGACCACGGCCTGCTCCGTAAGAACGAGGGTGATGAGGTTGAGGCTGTCTTCGGTAAGAGCGGAATCTTCGACATCAATTTCGTGCGTGTCAACGCGCAGCACCGCTTCTACGTGAAACTGGCCGGCGTGACCGAGCCGGAGAGAAAGCGTAAGATCATCGGCGCAGAGTTCATACGCGTTTTCGAGGAGGAAGCCAACAAGATCGGCGCGGTGGATTTCCTCGCCCAGGGCACCATCTACCCTGACGTTGTGGAATCCGGCCTGGGCGGCGAGTCCGCGGTGATCAAGTCCCACCACAATGTGGGCGGTCTTCCGGATTTTGTGAAGTTTAAGGAGATCATCGAACCCCTTCGGAACCTCTTCAAGGACGAGGTCCGCAAGGCCGGTCTGGAGCTCGGCATCCCGGAGAAACTTGTGATGCGCCAGCCCTTCCCGGGCCCGGGCCTCGGCATCCGTATCATCGGCGATGTGACCGAGGATAAGATCCGTATCGTACAGGACGCGGACTACATTTTCCGCGAGGAAGTCGACAAGGCGCTGGCCGACTTTAAGAAGGAGGCCGGCGAGACTGCACCGTGGAAGCCCGATCAGTACTACGCGGCGCTCACGAACGTCCGCTCCGTCGGCGTCATGGGCGACGAGCGCACATACGATTACGCCGTGGCGCTTCGCGCCGTTCGTACCACCGACTTCATGACGGCGGATTCCGCCCACGTTCCTTACGAGGTGCTTGATGTGGTTATGAACCGCATCATCAAGGAGGTCCGCGGGGTCAACCGCGTGTTCTTCGACCTGACGAGCAAGCCGCCGGGAACCATTGAGTTTGAATAATTATATCGGAATATGCAAAACACAGAGCGTCCGGAGAGATAACCTTCCGGACGCTTTTGAATTTTCTGTGTATTACGGCCTCCCGGCAAATCATTTTCTTGTGTATATGACCGCTTTCGGGTATAATATAAGATGTCGTTTTGCGAGCAAATCGTAAAATGTGAGTGTGTGGGAAGAAATCAACGAGAAAGGTGCTCCCGATGAAAAAAGCGTTGTGTCTCATTGTGATCTTAGCGATGCTTCTGACATTGTCCGCCTGCAGCGAAAGCAAGGGCACTCCGTCAGAGGACGGTGCAGTGCGCGTTGTTCTCGGGATCGGCGCGGGCGACGGGGACAGCCGGGAGTACGTGGACACCGATGAGCCGGTATATTCACCGACACCGACGCCGACTCCTTCACCGACGCCGACGCCGCTTCCTTCGCCTACGGGATCCATCACGGGAACGGTGACGGGGACGCCGGACATTTCGCCGGAGCTCACGGACACGCCCGGACAGAAGGGGACCTTTACGGCTTCGGACTGCGCCGTTGTTGTGAACGGCGTGACCATACGGCCGGGAATGGATTTTTCGGGAAAGGAAACCTCGGTCGGCAAGGTCGTTGAGAAGCTGGAAGGACAGTCCTGTTTGGACAGCGGGTATGACATCAACTATTACTACGACGGATTCAATATCGATACGCTTACCCAGAACGGGAAGCAGCTTGTGTACATGGCGTGCTTCCAGGGCGGCGGAGCGGCCACGCCCCGCGGGATCGGGATCGGGTCTACGGCCGGGGATCTGATCTCCGCGTACGGGGAACCGGCGGACGACTCCGGGATCAGCATCGCCTACGTAGCGGATACGTTACAGGCTATGTTTTACCTTGATGATGACGTCATTACGGAGATCGTCATCGTCGATACGAGTTTTCAATAAGCGTGCAGGGGAGCAGCAGGCAGTATGACAAGGAACAAAAATACGAGATATTATCAGCGGCAACAGAAACGCCGGAAGAAGATCCTTCGCCGTGTACGGTACGCCTCAGTCGGCGTTATCGCGGTTGCATTGCTGACTGTGATCATCGTGCTGGCGGTCAAGGGGATCGGGAAGCTCCGGAATAATGAGGAAAAGCCCGGTGGCGCAACAGCGACGCCTGTGGTGACCGCAGAGGCAACGCCCACGGATAAGCCGGACAAAACACCGACGGACGGCCCGACGCAGGAGGTGGGCAAGACCACCCCGACGCCGCAGGGCTGGGATACCAATCAAACTCCCGCGATCCTGCAGATGACAGAGGAGGCAGCGGTTGTCTCGGTGGAGTTTGAAGGCGTGGAGGGCGCAAGCGGATACGAGATCGGATACCGCACCGCGGACAGCGACTGGACCACCGTCACCCTAGCGGATTCCGAACGGACCGGCAGCTTTCCGGTCAGCCCCGGAGCGACATACACCGTGCATGTCCGCGCCATCGGACCGAACCGGGAGCCCGGAGCATTTTCCGAGGAAAAGGAGATCGCTTCGCAGAAGCTTGAGCCGGCGGTCGTGCTTTCCGGCGCCAACCGTCTGAGTGCTACGCTTACCGTGTCGGGAATCCCCGAGGGGATGGCGTATGAGCTTCGCTTTAAAGCCTCCGGCGAGGAGGATTGGAACAGTATTCCCTGTACGGAAAATGTGGTATCCGTCGGAGCCCTTGTGGCGGGAACGGAGTACGAAGCCGTTGCGGCGGTGGTCCTTGAGGGACGCGAGGATATCCTGTCGGAGCCGATCCGGTTCACACCGGAGGGCAACGGATTCGGGGACCCGTTTAAAAATGCATACGGCATTCTCCGGGCCGGCGGGGAGAAGAAATCCGTGGCGTACACGGCACCGGAGGGATGCCTCGGCGTGAACTGCTGGATGGAGTTCACGGAAGGGTTGTACACGGACGCCGAACTCACGGAGAAGGCTGCTGAGATCGCGGGCGGAACGGCGATGAAGATCTCAGCGGACAAGGAAGGACGATATGTCTGCGCTTTGGATGCGTGCCGGTACGGCGTTCATGTAACGTATGAGGAAAACGACGCAAAGAAGGAAGGCTGGGTGTTGGGAAATGCAATCCTTGTCGACCTTGCCATGATCTTCCCGAAGGACAACATCTATTCCCTTCAATATGACAGAACCAACTCGTATGCGTCGCTCTTTACCTGCGGCGGCGATGCGATGAAGATTGACGCGGAGTCCCCGGAGGAAACCCGGTACGATCCGCTCCGGGTCGAGGACGGTCCCACATCCCTTGTGACGACGGGATATAACGTGATCGAAGGCGTCACCGGCCAGGAACTGCCGGGGTACGGTGCGAGAGACCAGATGCCGGCGGTGCTGGATGTTGCAATCCAGCTTCTGACGGCGCAGCGGAACGCCCTCTCCAAAGGGTGCGGCATTCTGATCTACGAGTCCTACCGGCCGAACCAGACGTCGAAAGCGGTGTACAAGGCCATGCGGGAGTACGGGTATTTCCGCGAGGAGATCACAACCGGCGACCCTGAGGCGGCGGATGTTAAGAAACTGACCCTTGCCAACGGCTTTATCACAGGCAAGTCTTATAACGAAGGAAACTTTATCGCCGAGTATTCCAATCACAACAAGGGAATCGCGCTGGATCTCACCATTAAGCAGTATGTCGACACGGAAACCCCGGGCGAAGAGCTGCCGATGCAGACGAAGATGCACACGCTGGATTTCCGCGGAAACATGGACTATAACGGGGAAAATGCGAACCTTCTCTACGAGATCATGACCGAGGGAACCGGCTTGATCCCGCTGCGGGGCAAGCAGGAATGGTGGCATTTTGAGCTGAACAAAAACGTTGAGGAGTTCCCGTGCATCAGCAGTTACGTGTTTGCAAGCTATGAGCTGTAATTAAACAGCTTTTATATAAACACATGGTTCTACACACGTAGAATAAACAAGCGGGACAGAGGGTGAATGGAGCAGAACGAGCAACAAGTGCAGAGTGAAGCGGTCAACTTCCGACAGTGGCTTCGCGAGCGGCGGCTTCGCAGGCGCAGACAATTGCGCAGGCGGCAGCGGCACCTCGCGGTTCTTTTGGTGCTCGGGATCCTGCTTTTGGGAAGCGTTTATTTTGCCTTCTCTCTCAGTACCCGGGACGGATGGCACAATTCCGCAGAGGGAAGATATTATCTGAAGGATAAAGCCCGGGCAACCGGCATGCGGTATATCGGCGACACGCTCTATCTCTTCGACGGTGACGGTTACGTTCTGGAAGGCCCCGCCGCGATCAACGGGAGCGTCTATTACTCCACAACAGAAGGGATCCGCAAGGGGATCGTCAAGATCAACGGCGAGGATTACTACTTCAGCGAGAAGGACGGCATTTTGCGCCGCGGCTTTTACACCGAGGGCGGAGTCCTCTACTACAGAAATACCCACGGATTTACCGAGAGCGGGATCCGCGAGATCAACGGCCGGGTTTACCAGCTCGACGAGGACGGCCGGGTTATCACGGGATGGCTTTCCTGCGAGAGCGGGGACCGGTATTTTTCGCCGGAAGACAACGCCATGAGCACGGGGATGACCGACATCGACGGAAGAACGTTCTTCTTCGACTGGAACGGATATCTCCAGAAGGGCTTCGTGCGCACCGGGGACGGCCTGTACTACGCTTCGGCTGTGGATGGTGCTCTCAGCTTCGGCCGGATCACCGTCGACGGGAAGGAGTATTATTTTTCGGAGGACGGCGCGCGGCTTAACGGTGCGGTGAACATCGACGGGACGGATTGGTATCTCGCGGAAAATGTGTTCCGCTACGGCTGGGTTGAGGATGCCACCGGAACATTTTACGTGGACGATGACGGCCTGGTGAAGGGGTCGCAGAAGATCGACGGAAAGCGGTATTATTTTGAGGAAGATTACCACCTGGCGCGGGGATGGATCACCCGCGACGGCGCGCGGTATTACTATGACAGCGACGGCGTGATGCTCACCGGATGGCAGACCATCGGCGACGTGCGGTATTGCTTCTCCGGGTCGGGCGTGCTGTATGTCGGCGATGCCGAAATCGACGGGACCAAATACCGGTTCCGCGAGGACGGCGCGTATCTTGACGGGTATGTCGAGAGCGAGGTCGGAAGGCAATACTACAAGCGCGGTTATCTGCAGACCGGCGTGACAAAGATCGGGGACAAGTATTACTACCTCGACAGCAACGGCGTTGCCAGCGGCGGAAAGCACACGGTTGACGGAAAGATGGCGCTGTACAATGACGACGGAAGCGCTGTCAGCGGATGGAAGACGCTCGACGGAAAGAAGTACTACTTCGGCTCGGACGGCGTGCAGAAGCAGGGCGCGACGGAAATCGGCGGAAAGATGTACTACCTTGTCAAGGACGGCGGGTTCCTGTCCGAGGGCTGGCATACCGCGAACGGCAAGATCTACTGCTATTCCGACGGAACCATCGCTACCGGCGTTACCAAGATTGACGGAAAATTATATGCCTTCAGCGATTCCGGCACTCTGATCACGAAGGAAGGCATCCAGCGTGTCAGCGGAAAGAACCGCTACGTCCGCTCGGACGGAACCATTGCCACCAGCACGGAGATCACCGTCAGCGGCCAGAAGTACACCATCGACTCGAACGGTGTTGCGACGAAGAAGTTCAGCACCGTCACCGAGGATAACCTGGAAGAGTATCTGAAGTATGTGATTGACAACGAGATCAAGAGCAAAGATATCAAGGCCCTGTACAACTGGGTCAAACGCAAGGTCGGGTATTATTCGTACTATTCGTCCGGCAGCAAGAGCGTCAAGACCCTTGCGGTTGAGGCCATCAACAAGCGGTGCGGTGCCTGCTGGCACTATGCGTCGCTGATGACGCTGATCCTCAAGGCTGCGGGATATGACGCGCGCGTCATCAAGGGTGGCGGCCATTCCTATGCGGAGCACTGGTGGACCATCGTCAAGAAGGACGGCCAGTGGATGCACATCGACGCGATGCGTGCCAACGTCTACATGGTGACGACCGAGAGGTTGAAAGAATATAAGTATACCTATACGGATTCCCGGTACGGCCCGAAGAAGGGTACATCCGGATATACCGCAGAATACTATTACGGCTATACGATGCCGTAACCGGAGGTTTCATGGTTTTCAGTTCGGTGACATTTTTATGCATTTTCTTTCCGATCGTGTTTCTGCTGCACGCAGTTTTGCCGAACGGGAAAATGCGCAACGCGGCACTTATCCTCGCAAGCCTTTTGTTCTACGCTTACGGGGAGCCTGTCTATGTCATCCTTCTGCTGGTTTCGGTTGCCCTGAACTATCTGTTCGGTCTGGGTGTTGCCGGAAGAAAGAAAAAGGCGGTCCTCACGGCCGCGGTGATCGTCAACATCGGGCTTCTGTTTGTGTTCAAGTACGCCGGATTTTTCGTCAGCTCCTTGAACAGCCTGCTCCCGGGATCCGCGGCACTGCCGGTGCCGAAGCTCTCGCTTCCCATCGGAATTTCGTTTTACACCTTTCAGGCACTGTCCTACGTGATCGACGTCTACCGCGGACAGACCGAGGTGCAGCGCAAATTCTTCCGGCTTCTTTTGTATGTCTCGTTCTTCCCGCAGCTGATCGCCGGACCCATCGTCAAGTACCATGATATCGAGAAGGAGATTGCCACCCGCAACGCTGCCGTGGACGACATTTTCAGCGGTCTGACGCGCTTCAGCATCGGCCTCGGAAAGAAGGTGCTGATCGCCAATACGATGGCGTATGCGGCGGATACGATCTTCGCGATGCCGGCTTCCAACGTCGGGCTTCTGGCATCGTGGGTCGGTGCGATTGCCTACGTCCTGCAGATCTATTTCGACTTCTCCGGATACTCCGATATGGCCATCGGCCTCGGCCGGATGTTCGGGTTCCATTTTCTGGAGAACTTCAATTATCCCTATATCTCCGACAGTATCCGCGAGTTCTGGAGACGGTGGCACATCTCGCTGTCCACCTGGTTCCGCGACTACCTTTACATTCCGCTGGGCGGCAACCGGAAGGGGCGCACGCGCACGATCATCAACAAGTACATCGTGTTCTTCTGCACCGGCTTCTGGCACGGCGCCAACTGGACCTTCCTCATCTGGGGTCTGTTCCACGGCACCCTGCAGATGTGTGAGGAGAAACACTGGATCCCCGTGCACCGCGGGTGGCGCGTCTTCAACCATATTTATACGCTTCTGATGGTGACCGTCGGCTTTGTCATCTTCCGGGCGGACACCATGGGGCAGGCGGGGACCATGCTCGCCGCGATGTTTGGTTTCGGATCGAAAAATTCCTACGGCTTTGTACAGGCGGCGGCGCTGTTGTCGCCCTACATGATTGTCGTGCTCCTATGCGCCATCATCGGCTGTACGCCGCTCCCGAAACTCCTTGCGGAGCGGTGGAGAAGGACGTCGGCGGGGCGGGCTGTCGGCGAGTTTGCGCTGATGGGACTCTCCCTTGTGCTTCTCGGCCTTTCGCTGATGGCGCTGGCCGCGGAGAGCTACAATCCGTTTATTTATTTCCGGTTCTGATAAAGATTTTCGGACCTATGGAGGTCTTATGAAGAAAAAACTGGCTTTCATCGTGATTTATCTGCTGGTCTGCCTGGCTCCGCTCTGTACCGTCTGGCTTTCGAAGGACACCTCGGCTTCGGAGAAGCGCGAGAGTGCCGAGTTCCCGAAGGCGGTGGACAACGGTAAGCTGAACAAGGCATTCTTTTCGCAGTTCGACGCATGGTTCTCCGACCATATGGGCGGGAGGGCTTTCCTCGTCGATGCCCAGACGGCGATGAAAGAGCACCTGTTCGGCGAGTCCGCGGAGAGCTCCGTGATCCTCGGAAAGGACGGGTGGCTGTTCTACGAGAAGACGGCGGATGACTATTGCCACGTGCGCACGATGACCAACCGGAACGTGGAAAATGCAGCCCGTACGCTGGCTATGATGTCCGACTACTGCGAGGCGAACGGCGCGGAGTTTATCTTCACCGTCGCGCCGAACAAAAATACATTGTACCCGGAAAATATGCCCGGCCGCTACAAAAAGGCAGACGGAGACAGCAACCTTGAGGCGCTTGCCGCGGTGCTGCCGCGGTACGGCGTGACCTATGCGGATCTAACAGCCGCCTTTTCTGCGGAGTCGAAAGTTCTCTACCAGCCGAGGGATTCCCACTGGACCTATGAGGGCGGAATGCTTGCGTACCGGACCATCGTCGGGGCGATGAAAACTCCGCATGATCTCTTTGAGAATATCACTTTCACCGAGCGGAACGACTGGGATGCGGACCTTGCGAACATGCTGTATCCGAACGCCCCGGACGACGATGCCCAGACTTACCCGGACATCACCTATTCCTTTACAACCAAGGGCGACGCCATCTTCGACGAGTCCCTCGTCATCGAGACCCTCGGCGGTGCGGGAACAGGCTCCCTTCTGATGTTCCGCGATTCCTTCGGAAACACGACGTGGCGGTATTTTGCAGAGAGCTTTTCGAAGGCGGAGTTTGAACGTGCGGTTCCTTACCGCATGAGTTCCGTGCGCAGACTGAATGCGGACACGGTTGTCCTTGAGATTGTTGAGCGCAACCTGATAAACCTTGTGCAGAAAGCGCCCATGATGGAGGCGCCCAAGGTCGATCTCGACATTTTGGACGCCGTGGATATGGCCGGCGCAGTCAACCGGTTTGAGAGCGAGGAGGAATCTGCGGGCGGCTTCTATCACATATACGGAACCGTCGATGAGAAATGGCTGGAGGAGCAGTACCGCGTCTATGCAGTGGTTGCGGGATCAGGCGGGAATGCATTTTACGAAGCGTTCCCATCCTTCGAGACGGAGCTGATGGGCCTTACACAGTGCGGCGACAATGGGTTCTCTGCCTACCTTCCCGAGGAGGCGAGAGGAGCGGTAGCGGGTATCCTTGTGGAGACCGGCGGACGATTCTTTTATGCAGAGTGGAAATCTTGAGAAATAAATCTATAAGGAGGATAGTTGTATGAAGTATGTGAAAGCGATGAAAAGAGTACTTGCGATTGCATTGGTAATGTCGCTTGTCCTTGGCAGTATCGGATACCGGTCACTGACCCGGGCTTACGCCGCGGATAACGCTTACTTTACAACCGATGGCTATGCAAACCAATGGGCAAGAAGCGACATCCGTGCCTGGCTGAACGGATTGACCAAGACAGATAATAATTTGCCGATTGACGGTTCAAATGGAACAAGGGGCGCGGGAGGAAACAGGAATTTTCTCGATTGTTTTACTGCGGCGGAGCTTTCGCTGTTTCAGCCACAGTGGGTTACCACTACAATGTTTAACGATCTTGAGTTGGAAGGAACAACAAGTGAAATTAAGACAAAAGATTTGTTTTGGCTGCCGAGCGGAAATCTTGATTATGAACATGTGATATCTTACCAGGATCAAATAATCAGTGCTGATCCAAGTTATGATTTGAGCGACTACTACACTTACATCCAAAAGGTGAATAATGGAGAAGCCAATCTTTGGAAAAACATAGTACCGATACCATTTTGGATGAGTAGTCGTAATTACCCCTGGTTACGCTCTCCTTGTTATGATGATGATGAAACCGGCGTTAGCGCCGATTATCCTTATAATATTGAGTATAATATTTTATCTTCAAAGTGTGCGGTTGACGCATGTGGATATGTGAAATTGCCGTCGAATCTCTTTACGGCGACAGCTGATGCAGCATCGATTGATTCAACATCTTTCAGCTCTGTTGTTATTAACAAGTATGACAAACTGAACTATAAGGATTATAGCGGTTTTCTTCCATCATGGGGAATGTACATCAAGGAAATCGGGTTAAATGAGATAAACGGAGAATTAGAATATGATGGTGATGCAAATACGATGACCTTTACTTCGGATGCAGCGCTTCCACAAGGCAAATATTTGATGATTCAAGCTTATAGAAGTTGGGATCCCGTAAAACCTCCTACGGAGAACGCAAGTAAAGGGGATACTGTGTATATTGCCGGGGGGATGATTGAGGACGATACAACCGATTCGATGTGTTTTGACGGGTTACCTGAGGAGTTTCAGAATTATGTGATAAAGGTTTGGACGGAAGAACCTGCGACTGAATTCCGTCTGGCGTCGGCATCAAACCCGCTGACATTCCAGGTCGGGGACGATGGAACGGTTGAACGAATCAATGAGACTAAGAGTAGTAATCCTCGCGTTTTTGCTTGGAAAAATGACCTTGCCTGTTCTTGGGGAACATATGACAGTTTCGAAAACTGTACATTTGTTGACCATGACGAGGAGGTGTTCGATGAGGACCGGCCTTATGCCGGTGACAATGCCACCTACCAGAAGTTGTATTTGGGTACCGGTGAAGACTCAAAGCCGATAGAGTGGTGGATTGCAGGTCGTGATGAAGATGGGTTAACGCTTTATCAAAACAGCAATAATACGGGTGTTAAGGAAAACAATCTGGTTGGGTTACCTGCACCTCAGTATGCCTATCCGTTTAATAATGATGAAGACCCCTATGAGAGTAATGAATATGCTAAAAATCCATCGCTGCTTTTGAAAGACATTACATTTGATGATCTTTCCAATATAGCGAATAAAGTTGAATTAAAACCAAATATAGATGCCGGCGACGATGATATACTGGGAGCAAAGGCAGAGTCATTTTCCGTACAGTATTGTAAAATTGATGGTTTTGAATGGACATCAGGCATTCCGGAAGAAAACGGAACATACTATATACGGGCGGCATTTTCCGGGGAAGAAATAGACGGGGTCACGTATGCCCCTTGTTTCTCCAATGTGGTAACCCTTGAGATTATTGTTCCGGTATTTGTGGAGAGCGTTGTCATTGTGGATGCCAACGGGGAAGAAACAACAGCCGAAACGATGGAGTTCGGGGATGTAATTGAGCTTAGTGCGGAGGTTGATCCCGAGAATGCGGACGAAACTTCGGTGACATGGAACGTAACCGGAGGGGATTGTATTGTCCTGTACAAGGATGAGGATTGTACTCAGGAGTTGAGTTCCCAGGAGGAAATTGAAAAGGGTACATCAATTTATGTAAAGGCTCTCGATAAGATCGGTGAGGCCACAATTACCGTGACAACGGTTGGCAATAATCCGGATGGAGAACAGGAAAATGCAACTTGTGTCATCACGGTTGTGAAACCTTCTGTTCCGGTGCTCGGAGTGGCAATCACAGATGGCGAAGAACCTGTTTCTGAGGATGGGGTATCACTGGAATGCGGCGAAACAATTACATTGAATGCCGTTGTGAGCCCGGAAGATGCTGACGAGACCAAGGTCGTCTGGAGTGTGACTGATGGGGATTGCGTGAAGCTGTATGCTGATGAAGACTGCACAGAAGAACTGGCGCCGGATGATCAGATTGAAAGCGGGCAGCCGGTTTATGTGAAGGCTTTGGATGATGCAGGAGAGGCAACTGTTACGGCTACAACTGTCGGGGTGACCTCGGATGAATTGCCTGTGAGTGCTTCGTGTGTAATCATAGTGAAAAAGCCGGTGGTTCCCGTGTCCGGTGTTGTAATCCAAAAGGGCGATACCGCTGTGACTTCAGAATCACTTAAGAGCGGTGAAGTGGTGGCGCTTAAAGCGACTGTAAGCCCTGTGGGAGCTGACGAAACTAAGGTTGTTTGGGGTGTTAGTGAGGGAGCCGGCGTTAAACTATATGTCGACGAGGACTGCACGGAGGAATTAAGCTCGACAGTTGCAGTAGCAAGCGGAACAACGATTTATGTGAAAGCATCGGAAAATGCAGGAGAGGCAACGATCACAGTAACTTCCGTAGGATTCGATGCAGATGGAAATGCGAAAACCGCGACTTGCACAATTTCCGTAACAAAGGAAGACAACACTCAACCCAACGAAACAGACAAAACTGACGAGACGGACAAGACTGACGAGACGGACAAGACCGACGAGACGGACAAGACTGACGAGACGGACAAGACTGACGAGACGGACAAGACTGACGAGACGGACAAGACTGACGAGACGGACAAGACCGACGAGACGGACAAGACCGACGAGACGGAAGAGACGACGAAACCAGAAGAAACAACGAAACCGGAAGAGTCGTCAAAACCTGCTGAACCGGATAATAAAGGCATGATCTGGGTTAAGGAGGAGGTTGACGGTAATAGCGTATGGTTCGGAATCGATAACACAAAGGGTTTCTTTAAGGGCGGATCGCGATTCTGGGTACGCTGGTTGAACAAAGAGGCGAACAAGGCAGAGTATGACAAGTATTATGCCCAGCTCGATGAAGAGCATAAAAAAGCTGTGGAAGACAATAAACTATGGCTTTTCCTTGTCGGGATGACGGATTCCGATGGTAAAGAATATACGGAGTTTCCATACGATATCGATCTATATGTTGAGCTTGGCAAAGATTGGGACAACAATGACATCATTGTGGTATACATCATAGAAAACAAGGACGAACCACAGAAGGTTTCCTTCGTGACAGGCGTTGATACACCGGATGGAAAGAAAGACTTTGTCAAAATAGAATTGCATCATTTTTCGCCTTATGCGATTTACGATAAGGCCGATGCAAAGGCTGTTGAAGAAAGTAAACCGGTGGAAGAAAGCAAACCAACGGAAGAAAGCAAACCAACGGAAGATAGCAAGCAGACAGACCCGACGCCTACCACAGGAGATAGTGTAAATTTGATATTCCTTTTCCTGACTATGAGCGTAACAGCAATCGTCGTTCTTCTCTGCTATGGCAGAAAGAGGAGACTCATAAAATAATAAGTGTTTGATGGCCCCCTTCGGACATTGCATCCGGAGGGGGATTTTTCGTGTCCGGAAGAAAAAAAGTTGCATTTTCCGCGAAAATACAGTATAATATGTGCAACGAGGATTCAATATACTTAAACGATAATTGAATAATTTAAACGATAGAATAATACAAAAACCACTGATTGAGACGTTCAAGGGCTGTCTCTTTCAAAAGCAGCGCAGAAAGGAGTCCCATGGGTACATACGAAGACAAAATCGGGTTTCACATCCGCGATGTCAGACAGCAGAAGAAGCTTTCCCAGGAGAAGCTCGCCACCCTGAGCGGTATTTCGAATACGACACTCAGCGCGTATGAAAATTCCAAGAAGATCCCGAACCTGACCACAGTTGCGAAGATCGCAAGAGCGCTTTCGGTCAGCATCGAGCGGCTGTATTACGGAGAGGATACCGTGCCGGTCAACAATGATATGGACGAGGGAACGAGAGTTGTCAATGCTGTGTATGCACTGTGGAATCTCGGGATTATCACCTACTATGAGAGCTACTCGGCCGGCGTGATGATCCATTACGACCAGAAGGAAGCCATCGGAACCATGCTGATCCTCAACCGGTTCCGGGAGCAGATCAAGCGTCTCATCGTGATGTTGGATGAGTTCAAGCTGCGCCGCAACACTTATGCGGAGCCGGAGCGGTATCTGCAGATGACGCTTGCCTCGGTGGCGACGGAGATCAACGAGGAGATTGCCAAGGGCCGCTGATACGGGGCATGTCGAAACGAAACGGTATTGGGGATTTGAAGAAAAGGAGCGTACTGGACAATGTGCGGAATTATCGGATATGTAGGAACACAGGAGGCCACACCGATCTTGCTGGATGGCTTGGAGAGACTGGAGTACCGCGGATATGACTCGGCGGGCGTAGCAGTGGTTTCGCCCTCCAACGAACTGCAGGTCGTAAAGACCAAGGGCCGCCTCGCGGTTTTGCGGGAACATTTGGAGGCGCAGGATGCGCTTCGCGGTACCATCGGTATCGGACACACGAGATGGGCGACCCACGGTGAGCCCAACGATACCAATGCGCACCCTCATGTCGGCGCGGAGGGAAAGATTGCCGTCGTTCACAACGGAATTATCGAGAACTACCTTGAGATCAAGGCGTCTCTCGAGCGCAAGGGAATTCATTTCTGCTCGGAGACGGATACCGAGGTTATCGCCCAGCTTTTAGAGTATTACTACCGCAAACTCGGCAACCTGATGAATGCGGTGTATGCGGTGCTCGGACGAATCCAGGGCGCGTACGCGATGGGCATTCTCTGCAAGGATTTTCCGGGGCAGATGATTGCAGCCCGCAAGGATGCTCCTCTGCTGATCGGATACGGGGAGGACGGAAATTATATCGCGTCCGACGTGACGGCGCTTCTTGCACACACCCGCACCGTGACCTACATGGAGGACGGCGAGGTTGCAGTTCTCACATCGGAAAATGTGCAGATCTACGACCGTGAGCGAAGCCCGATCGAGAAGGAAAAGCACACGGTGGACTGGGATGTGAGCGCTGCCGAGAAGGGCGGCTATGCACACTTTATGCTCAAGGAGATCATGGAGCAGGGCGAGGCAGTCCGCAAGACGATCTCGCCGCGGATCAAGGACGGCCGCATCGCGTTCGAGGAGCTCGCAGGGATGGAGGATTACCTTGCGGGACTTCGCAAGATCTGTATCGTGGCGTGCGGTTCCGCATTCCATGTGGGTATGGTCGGCAAATACGTCCTCGAGCGTCTTCTGCGCATCCCCGTGGACGCGTATCTCGCGTCGGAGTTCCGCTACAGCGAACCTCTTCTCGGGGATGATACCCTTGTGATCGTCATCAGCCAGTCCGGCGAGACCCTCGACTCCATGGCGGCACTTCGCGAGGCGAAGAAGCGCGGCTCGAAGGTTCTCTCAATCGTCAATGTTGTGGGCAGCTCCATTGCCCGCGAGTCCGACATCACGCTCTACACCTGGGCGGGACCGGAGATCGCGGTTGCAACCACGAAAGCTTACACGACGCAGATGGCCCTTTTGATCCTTCTCGGCGTGTACATGGCGGAGAAGAACGGCCGCATCGAGACCGCAGATTATGAGAAGATCCTTGCGGATTTCCTTGAACTTCCGGAGAAGGTTGAGGAAGTGCTCCGCAAGATTGAGACCTACCAGAAGGCGGCGTCGCGTTACTTCAACCAGAACAGCGTCTTCTATATCGGCCGCAACCTGGATTACGCGTTGGGACTGGAGGGCTCCCTGAAACTCAAGGAGATTTCCTACATCCATTCGGAATCCTATGCAGCGGGCGAGCTGAAGCACGGAACCATCTCCCTGATCGAGCCGGGCACGCTGGTAATCTCCCTTGCTACCTACGCTCCGCTTCTTGAGAAGACCCGCTCCAACATTGTGGAGGTACGTGCCCGCGGAGCGGATGTCATCGTGGTTGCCACGGATGAGACGGCAGCATCCGTGAAGGATCAGGCGGACGAACTTCTGACCATCCCCTGCACGCATCCCCTGCTGCAGCCTGTACTTGCGGTGATCCCGCTGCAGCTGTTCGCATACTATGTAGCCCTCAACAGAGGCTGCGATATCGACAAGCCGAGAAACCTTGCCAAGTCCGTGACGGTGGAGTGACATTTGTCAAGAATACTGCGGTGTCTGCATTTCCTGCAGACACCGCGATTTTTGGTTTCAAGAACCAAATAAACCCCCTGCTATGCAGGGGTGTTCCCAGTAAGCTTTAGCTTCAAGGAAAAAACCTCCTGGGGTATAATAAGTGCTGGTTCGCCAACCGCACAAAAAATACGAAGGAGGTTTTGCCCAAAT